>DCHI01000082.1:0-4846 GCA_002314795.1 Bacteroidales bacterium UBA1756
ATGAGCTTGCGAAACTTGAATTAATTGATTTTTCTTTTGTAAAAAGCGTGCAAAATTGCTCATTATTTGTACTCGTTTTTTCAAGCTCGCAAAGGTACGACAAAACTTTGACTTTCCTCTTCTGCGGAAAACAAAAAGCGGCAGTTGGGTTGCCGCCGCTTTTGGGATATTCTGAAGTTAAACGAATTATTTTTCTTCGTTCAATATCTTGTAGTCTTCGAAGAAATAATTTCTCCAATTGTATATACCGGTCTGGGTGCTTTGCCTTGCTTCTTCACCATCGTAAATGAGAGAGGTGGTTTTAACGCGGTCGCCGAGAAGTGTCGTTATCTTTTTCACATTATCGAAATACTTTGAATGAAAAGTTTGCGATGATTTGATTTCAAACATTTTGATTTCATTCCCTGATAATTGAAGTAGGTCAATTTCAGTTCCGCTGCTATCTCGGTAAAAATAAAAGTTGGGCTGTTTTCCTTCGTTAAGCCTTGTCTTAATGAATTCAGACACAACAAGGTTTTCAAAAACGCCACCACGCAGGGGATGTGTTTCTAACTGTTTGGCATTTTCAATACCTAATAAAAAGCATAGAATCCCTGTGTCATAAAAGTAGTATTTGGGTGTTTTGATGAGGCGTTTCCCGATGTTTTCGTAAAATGGTTGCAGTTTGAAAATGATATAAGAAGCTTCTAAGATACTGATCCATTCATTGATTGTAGGAACTGACACACCAACTTCGTTGGAAAGAGCTGACATATTGCATTCCGATCCGGTTCGTCCGGCACAAAGACGAATGAATTTTTGAAAATGTGAAAGGTTTTTTACATTAATTAATTGACGTACGTCTCGTTCTATGTATGTATTGTAATAGTTAGAGTATAATAGATCAGGGGGAATTTGTAACGAATGCCCCGCAGGATAAAGTCCCTTGAACATTATTTCATTAGTTTCAACGGATTCAATCTGCTCTTTCAGTTCAAAAACAGATAGAGGGGGCAAACTGAATATGGCAATCCGTCCAGCCAGAGATTGGGTGATATGTTGCATTATGGAAAAGTTGCAGCTTCCCGTAAGAATGAATCTCTTTTTGGGGTCGTTATCAGCCGCAACTTGTATGTGGGAGAACAACCCCGGAAGATGATGTATTTCATCAATGATAATACCTTCTTGTACATTGTTGATGAATTTTTTCATATCATCTGCAATCAATTCTCTTGTTGATAGATCTTCCAAATTCACATATCGAAATTGAGGAAAAAGATGCTTGCATAAGGTGGTTTTTCCTACTTGTCGAGCACCTGTAATTGCAATTACAGGATGATATGTGAAGGCGTTAAGTATTGGTTTTGAGATTGTTCTACTTATTATATTTCCCATTTATACAAATTTAAAGTTGCAGTTTAAATTTGTATAAAAGTACAAAATAATTATGAATAACAAAAAAAACGCAGTTGGGTTGCCGCCGCTTTTAGGGGGGAGGTAAACGATTGTTTTATAGCAAAAAAAGTTTTCGCAACCTGACGGCTTCTCATTATGATAATCGCTTTATGGTTTTTGTGCGCTGCCCCAATATTTTTTCCCAAAAGTTCTCGTAATCATTTCGGGATTTTTTTGCCAAAACATACAACTTTTTCGGAATTGATTCCAAAAATATCGCAACTTTTTCGGAATTTGTTCCGAAAAAGTCGATGTTTACTGAAGAAAGCATCTGCCGTTATCTGCTAATATTTGTTTCAGGAAAGTATGCTTTATGTAATGCTCGTGGACATACAGCGGGAGCTGTTTGCAATGGTGGAGGGGAGGGGAGAAAGTGGCTGTACAGCGTGGCATCGTTGAATTGATGGGTAGCCAGCTTCAGTCGGCTGAAGTATTGTTAAGCCTGCTTACTCAATTTCTTCTTCAATCATTTCGCATAGGGCAACAGGACCATAATGCCAGCATTTTGAGTCTTCTTGTTCTAACTGATGATAGGTTTTAGATTTGTATATCATTTTTAAACAATCTATTGCATTGAGATGCAATTTATCACAAAGTATTTTCGTCATTCCGGCAATTTTTCCGGGAATCAAAAGAGGGAGATTCTCCTGGGTGACTTCTGTTCTCATAGCTGAATGATTTTTGCTTCAATAAAAGAAAGTGCACTTAATGATTTTTCTGTATGAAAGAGGGCTTATAAACTTTCATAGGTGTGAATTTTGCTCCTCAATAAGTTGATCAATTTCAATGTTCAGCCAATGATGGCTTTGTGTATGTAGAATATTGTAATTATCTATTAAATAGCTAAATACGTGATATTTTTCAAATATTCTGGAAACTTCAATTCCGGAAATCCCTTTGTGCATTTTATATTGTTCCATACAAAAGGAGACGAAATAGATGATATCCGTATCTTTTTCTGACATTACTTATTCGCGTTTTTTCAAGGCCGCAAAGGTACGACAAAACTTTGACTTTCCTCTTCTGCGGAAAACAAAAAAAAGGCCGACTCAAAGCCACCCTTTAGTCGGTCTTTCATTGAACGGAAGCAGCTTATAGCTCCTGTGCTTTATCCCGTTCTTTTTTGTATTTTTCAAAAGTTTCCATATCCGGAAAATACTTGACACAGATGAACGGTGCTAATTCTGATTTTTTGGAATCTTCAAGACTCTTTTGATACTCTTCGAGTTCCTCTGGCGTAAGGTTGGATATACGGCACGCATCCATCAGTTCCCGAAAAAACGGGTCTGTCTCTTTCTCGTAATCCTCTTCCGTTAGGTTTTGCATTTGTGTTAAATAGAACATCCATTTCTTTTGTTCTGGTGTCATTTCTTGAATTGTAATTTTCATAATCGTACGTTTTTGGTTAATAAAATGTGGTTAAATGTTATTCTACTTCCTTGAGAATGTACTTTTTGTCGGAAGCAGTCCCATTTGCTTCCAATAGTTGAATGTAATCGTCAGGAAATCCATTGTGAACCGCTGCTTTTTCGTCCATTTTTGACATTTCCGAAAACCCCTTAAACCACGAATGGCCCGATGGAAAAACCATCGAGCCATTCTTAGCGGTTGTATTTATGTCGTTAATCGACCGTCATACTTTATTCGCCGTCGTTCAATTTCTTGTAACCTTCGTAACGAAGTTTAGCAAATTGTTCGGTCTTGGCGAAGAGTTCCTTAGCTTCTTCCGGGAAGGTCTTCAACAAGGAGTTGTAACGAACTTCACCCATAATGAATTCTTGGAACTTGCTCCAATCGGGTTCTTTGCTGTCGAGGTGGAAACCGTTCTTGCCAGCTTCTTCCTCTTCCGGATTGAAGTGCCAGAGGTGCCAGTAACCGCAATCAACGGCCAATTTTTCTTCGTGCTGCGTGCGACCCATACCAACTTTGATACCGTGGTTGATACAAGGTGCGTAGCAGATAATCAATGAAGGTCCGTCGTATGCTTCGGCTTCCTTGATTACTTTGAAGTATTGCTGCTGGCTTGCACCCATTGCAACCTGTGCAACATATACATAACCGTAGCTCTTAGCAATCATACCGAGGTCTTTCTTACGTACTTTCTTACCAGAGGCAGCAAATTTAGCGACTGCGCCAGCCGGAGTAGCTTTGGATGACTGACCACCGGTGTTGGAGTAAACTTCGGTATCGAGAACCAATACGTTTACATTTTCGCCAGAAGCGAGAACGTGGTCCAAACCACCGAAACCGATGTCGTATGCCCAACCGTCGCCACCGAAGATCCACTGTGATTTCTTTACCAAGTGGTCTTTCAATTCAGCGATTTGTTTGCAATAGTCGCAACCGCATTTTTCAACCATCGGGACGATCTTAGCAGCGAGTTCTTCGGTCTTCGGACCGTTTTCGCGGTTGTCAATCCATTCCTGGAAGAGGGCCTTGAGTTCCTTGCCGCATTCTTTGCATTCGAGAGCTTCGCGCATAACGCGTTCTACTCTGTCGCGCATTTTGCGGGTAGCTGTTGCCATACCGAGACCAAATTCAGCGTTGTCTTCGAACAAGCTGTTAGCCCAAGCAACACCCTTGCCGCTTCTGTAGTTCTTGCAATAAGGAGTTGCAGGAGCTGAACCACCGTAAATTGATGAACAACCGGTAGCGTTGGCAACAATCATTCTTTCACCGAACAACTGAGTGATACATTTAATATAAGGGGTTTCACCGCAACCTGCGCAAGCGCCGGAGAACTCAAACAGCGGCTGTGCGAACTGGCTGTTCTTAACGTTGGCGAATTTGTCGATGAGGTTGTCTTTGTAAGTGACTTTCTTCTGGCTGAATTCCCAGTTCTTAGCTTCTTGGAGCTGGCTTTCGAACGGTTTCATAACCAAAGCTTTTTCCTTGGCGGGGCAAACGTCAGCACAGTTGCCGCAACCGGTACAGTCCATAGCGGAAACCTGCATACGGAAGTGCATACCAGCGAGTTCCTTCGGAACTTTGACGTCGGCGGTGGTCATACCCTTAGGTGCTTTCTTCAATTCTGCGTCGGTCATAACAACGGGACGGATGGCAGCGTGAGGGCAAACCATTGCACACTGGTTACATTGGATACATTTGGTAGCATCCCATTCCGGAACAACGGTAGCAACGCCACGTTTTTCGTAAGCGGTGGTACCAGCCGGGAACGTACCGTCGATGATTTCTTTGAAAGCGCTGACTGGAAGGTCGTTACCGCACTGTGCAACCATCGGACGCATCACCTTGGTGATGAATTCGGGATCGTCAGGATTGCTTTCGAACTGGAAGTCAGTGGTGCATTCCAACTTAGCCCATTCTGCCGGGATGTCAACTTTGGTGATTTCGCCACCGCGGTCAACAGCTGCATAGTTCTTGTTGACAACGTCTTCACCCTTCTTACCGT
>DCHI01000082.1:4952-5231 GCA_002314795.1 Bacteroidales bacterium UBA1756
TGGTACGGTTGCCCAAACCAATTTCAGCAGCAATCTTGGTAGCATCGATGATGTACATCGTGATGTTGTTGAGTGCCAAATATTTCTTCACGAAATCCGGAAGATGTTTCTTGGTTTCAGCAACGGTCCACGGTGAGTTGTACAAGAAGGTGCCGTTTTTCTTCAAACCGCGCAAGCAGTCATATTTCTTCAAATATGAAGGAACGTGAACAGCTACGAAGTCGGGAGTACCTACGAGGTAAGGAGCCAAAATCGGCTGGTCACCGAAACGGAGGTGTG
>DCHI01000082.1:5353-10340 GCA_002314795.1 Bacteroidales bacterium UBA1756
GTACCGTCAGCACCGAGGCCGTAGAACTTAGCTTCGAACGTACCCTTCGGAAGGATGGAGATTTCTTTACCAACCTTGAGTGATTTGTGGGTAACGTCGTCGTTGATACCAACGGTGAATTGGTTCATCGGTTTGTTGGAAGCGAGGTTTTTGTAAACAGCGAGAATCTGAGCCGGGGTGGTGTCTTTAGAAGAGAGACCGAAACGGCCGCCGATGATCATCGGTTTGTTTTCGCAATCCTTGAAAGCTTCAACGATGTCGAGGTACAACGGATCTCCGTTTGCACCGGGTTCTTTGGTTCTGTCAAGAACGCAAATTCTTTCAACAGTCTTCGGCATAACAGCCATCAAATATTTAACTGAGAAAGGACGATAGAGGTGAACGCTTACGAGACCGATTTTCTTGCCAGCTTTGTTCTCTTTGTCGATGACGGTTTTGATAACGTCAGTGATAGAACCGATAGCAACGATGATGTCGGTAGCGTCTTCTGCACCGTAGAATGTGAAAGGAGCATAGTCACGGCCGGTGATTTTGCTCATTTTCTTCATATATTTAGCTACGATATCCGGAAGTGCATCGTAATACTTGTTCTGCAATTCTCTGGTTTGGAAGTAGATATCGGGGTTCTGAGCGGTACCGCGGGTAACGGGGTGTTCCGGATTCAAAGCACGTTCGCGATATTCTTCGAGAGCTTTCCAGTTGACAAGTTTCTTAACGTCATCCTGGTTGGTGGCTTCTACTTTCTGGATTTCGTGAGAGGTACGGAAACCGTCGAAGAAATGTACGAAAGGAACGCGGCCTTCGATAGCAGCGAGGTGTGCAACAGGAGCCAAGTCCATAATTTCCTGTACGGAGCCGGTAGCCAACATAGCGAAACCGGTTTGGCGAGCGCTCATCACGTCGGCGTGGTCACCGAAGATAGAAAGTGCCTGAGCAGCCAATGCACGTGCGGAAACGTGGAAAACGCCGGGAAGCAATTCACCAGCAATCTTGTACATATTGGGGATCATCAACAAAAGACCCTGAGAAGCGGTATAGGTCGTGGTGAGAGCACCTGCCTGCAATGAACCGTGAACTGCACCTGCAGCACCGGCTTCTGATTGCATTTCAACAACCTTAACGTTTTCACCAAAGATGTTCTTTCTGCCACCTGCACTCCATTCGTCAATGTATTCTGCCATCGGGCTTGACGGAGTAATAGGGTAGATGGCGGCGACTTCGCTAAACATATAGGCTACGTGAGCAGCAGCGCAGTTACCGTCGCAAGTCATAAATTTCTTTTCTGCCATAATTGATTGTTATTTAATAGGTTGAATAAAAATTAGTCTTTTAATTAAAGGCGTGCAAAGGTAGTGTTTTTTCTGTATTTTTGCCGCCCTAATTGAAAATATATAAACTTAAATATTTTTTTATGAAAAAGTTATTCTTACTAACACTTTTGTGCTTGACATTCAGTGTCTTGTCGGCACAGACTTATCGAATCCTTGAAAATGATTTCAACAAGGTGGCGCTGAATTTCACGGCGGGTAATCTTCAGTCTGTTGATGTTACCACCGAGGGCGGAACTTTCAGCCGTGTCACGATGGACCACTCGCACCTTTCAACCGAAGTCGGGAAACCGCAACTTCCTGTGATGGTGAATCTTTTGGAAATCCCTCTCTGTGACGAAGTGAACTACACCATCACCGATGCTCGCTATCGCGATGTCTCCGCCGCCGACCTCGGAATCAATTACACGCTTTTCCCGGCTCAACGTTCTTATACAAAGTCTTATACGGGCCCCGTGGAATTCGTCAAGGACGATGAAACCTATTCTCAGAATCGCTTTTACGGGAATGACCTCATTCGTGTTGAAAAATCTGGCGTAATGCGCAACATCAATATCGCAACCGTCTATTTTTCTCCCATTCAGTACAATCCGGTTACGAATACCTACCGTGTTTATGAAAGTGTTGATGTTGAGTTTACTTTTGAAAATGCCGACATAGCAGCTACTTACGAAATGAAAACCTTGCACGGCAATGCGGTTTTCAATGGCCTGCAATCACAAGTTATCAACCCGATTCACGCCGCCAATCGCGAAAGCACGTTCCAACGTCCCATCAAGTATTTGATTGTTTCTCACAGCTCTTTCCGTGGCAGTCTGGATTCGTTCGTCACTTGGAAGAAACGTCAGGGTTTCAATGTTGAAATCGTCTATACCGATGACCCGAATGTCGGAACAACCACCACAACCATTTCCAATTACATTAAGTCGGAATACACCGGCGCCACTGAAGATAATCCGGCCCCGACGTACGTCCTCTTGGTCGGTGATATCGCCCAGATTCCCGCTTTTAACACGCAGGTTTCCGGAGAAAGCCACGTGACCGACCTCTACTATTTCACTTGGACCAGCGGTGACCACTTCCCGGATTGCTACTACGGACGTTTCTCCGCACAAAATACCACGCAGTTAGCCAATATCTTGGAAAAAACGCTTATGTATGAGCAATATACGATGAATGATCCAGCTTATTTGGACGATGCCGTGCTGGTCGCTGGCTCCGACGCGAATTGGTCAACGACCCACGCAAATGGACAAATGAACTATCTTTCAAATAATTACATCAATACCGCATACGGTTATTCAAATGTTCATCTTTACTTATATAATAGCAGCAGTCAGGCGGCACAAATTCGTTCGGACATTGGTGCCGGTGTCGGTTACGCCAACTATACGGCGCACTGCGGTTCCGACGGATGGTCAGATCCGGCCTTCAATACGAATCATATCGCTTCTATGCAGAATGAAGGAAAATACTGCTTTATGATTGGTAACTGCTGTCTGTCAAACAAGTTTGATGATAACGAATGTTTTGGCGAAGCAATCACTCGTGTTGCCAAGAAGGGTGCGGTTGCTTACATTGGCGGCTCCAACAGTACGATTTGGGATGAGGACTTTTACTGGTCTGTCGGTGTGCGCTCCACCATCAACTCAAGTGCCGTTTATGACGCTTCACACCTCGGGGCTTACGACCGTTTGTTCCATACGCACGGCGAAAACTTTAGTGACTGGTACGTTACGGGCGGTTCTATCCTGCAAGGAGGCAATCTTTCCGTTGAGTCGGCCTCTTCCACCTATAAACTTTACTATTGGGAAATTTATCATTTGATGGGCGATCCCTCCATTCTTCCCTGGCTTTCACAGGCCGATCCGATGACGGTTACCGTTCCGGAAGCAATGGTTAGTGGTTCCAATACGCTGACAGTCAACGCAGTTCCTTACGCCTACGTGGCCTTGACTGCCAACGGCGAAGTGGTTGCCGCAGCAACTGCCGATGCCAATGGTGACGTCACGTTGTCATTTGATCCTGTAACTCCGGAAAACACGTACGAATTGGCCGTTACAGCTCAAAACTATCAGCCGTTCTTCCAGACCATTTCCGTCATTCTCCCCGCCGGAGCATACGTGGTGGCTACCGATGTCGCGGTGGCTTCGGGCGATGAACCGAATTACGGTGCGACAGTCGGCTTGAATGCTACTTTGAAAAACTTGGGTGTTGATGGCGCTTCCAACATTTCCGCTACGTTGGCAACCACTTCTTCCGATGTTACTATTTTGAATGGCACGACGACGTTGTCCGCTTTGGCAGCCAATGCTGAACAGGCGGTAACCCCCGCTTTTACTGTGCAAGTTTCTGACAATGTGGTGGATATGAGCGTTGCCCATTTTACAATTACCACCTCGTTCAATGGAACGGGCAGCACGACCACCAATTACAATCTTACTTTGAAAGCTCCTTCGTTGTATAATACTGTAGTAGAATCTGTTGAAACAGAAGGGAATAATAATGGTGCTATTAATCCGGGTGAAACGTGCGTTCTTCGTGTTACCACTCGCAATGCCGGTCACGCGCCTGCCGTTTCAAGTTATTCCCACATCCGTTGTGCTTACGACCAGGTGACGATTGTCAATGATGAGGTTTCTATGGGTGACATTCCAGCTTCGGGCAATTTTGTTTCGGAATACACCATCCAGATTGGTGCCAATGTTCCCGAACCGTTCATCATTCCGTTTGTACAGGATGTTTATGCTGGAAATTATTCGTTCACAGATACTTTGTATCTTTTTGTGGGTGAATGTAAAGAAGATTTTGAAACGGGCAATTTCACTAAGTTCCCGTGGTCGAATGGCAATCGTCCGTGGACCATTTCCACTTCTAACCCGTACGAAGGAACCTACTGTGCAGTTTCCGCTTCCGGTTTGAGTTATGGAAATACTTCCACACTCTCTTTGTCCATCACTGCGACGGCCAATGATTCCATCTCCTTCTATCGCCGCTTTTCTGCTGGCAGCAGTTGGTATGGTTCTGATTCTTATACGTTTTACATTGATAATCAGGCAAAAGAGTCATTATCTTCAGCAACTTCTTGGGGCCGTGCCAGTTTCCCAGTTTCGGCAGGTACGCACACCATCAAGTTTGAGTTCTCTCGCGAAGGTTACGGCGGAAGTTCTGGTTCTGCCGCTATTGACTACATCAAGTTCCCGATGAACGGTCAGATGGCGCCGATTGTCATTGATGAAAACGTGACGAATATCCTGTCGGTTTATCCGGTTCCCGCAACTGATTTCGTGAACATTCAGCTTCCTGAAGGAAAGTCATTCACGCTTTCGTTGTTTGACATCAACGGAAAGAAGGTCGCCCATCGTTCTATCGCAGCTGGCCAGAATGTTTATGAATTGAATGTCAATGAATTGTCCTCCGGAACTTACATTATTTCATTGTTCAACGATGAAAATGTCTATACTGGAAAAATCATTAAAAAGTAAATCGTTATAACGATTCAAACATAATCGAGAAAAAAGCTCTCTTTTCGCATTGGAAAGAGAGCTTTTTTTGTGTAGCAAAAAGAAGCTGAACTTTTGTAGTACAATGTTTTGACCGCATTTGTAGGCACGCCATATTGTGACTTTTCTCCACTACCACCAACTTGACGCGATGGA
>DCHI01000023.1:0-2702 GCA_002314795.1 Bacteroidales bacterium UBA1756
AAAATCAACTTGCGAAACTTGAATCAATTAAAAAATAGTTCTATGACAAAGAAAATCAATCTTTTATTCATCGCAATGATGATGCTATTGGCAGGTGCGCGCGCCGATGAAGGAATGTGGCTCCCCTACTCCATCAATGGTCAGAACCTGGCCGATATGCAGCGCCTCGGCTGCAAACTGACCGCCGAACAAATTTTCAGTTTCAACCAGCCCAGCTTGAAAGATGCCATCGTGCAATTTGGTGGCGGCTGCACCGGCGAACTCATCTCCGCCGAAGGACTGCTCCTCACCAACCACCACTGCGGCCTCGGACAAGTGCAAGCCCACTCCTCCGTAGAACACGACTATCTGCAAGAGGGCTTCTGGGCTCGCAGCAAAGACCAGGAACTCCCCAATGAAGGTCTCACCGTTTCGTTTCTTACGTTCATCAAGGATGTCACCACCGCCGTTTTGGAAGGCGTAACCGACAATATGTCGGAAGCCGAACGTGCCGAAATGATTGAAAAGAACGCAAAAAAACTTACCAAGGAGCAAAAGGGCGACCGTGATGTCAAGGTGGAAATCGTGCCTTTCTACCACGGGAACCAGTTTATTCTGTTTGTTTACGATGTTTACAAAGACGTCCGTTTAGTGGCTTGTCCGCCGTGGGGAATCGGCAAGTACGGCGCCGATACCGACAACTGGACTTGGCCGCGTCACAAAGGGGATTTCTGCATTTTCCGCGTCTATACGGCTCCGGACGGCTCCCCCGCCGAATACAGCAAAGAGAATGTTCCGATGAAATCAAAGCATTTTCTGCCCATCTCCATCAAAGGTGTGAAACAAGGTGACTACACGATGATTTTGGGTTACCCCGGCTCAACCGACCGCTACTCAACCTCCGGTGCCGTCAAAAACGTTATCGAGCTGGAAGGCCCGGCAATCATTGCCTGCCGTACTACCAAACTCGGACAATACCGCAAACATATGGACGCCGACCAAGCCGTCTTCATCAAATACGCCTCCAAGCAAGCCGGCGTCAGCAACTATTGGAAATACTACATCGGGCAGGTGAAACAGCTGCAACGCAACAAGGTTTTTGAAAAACGCGCCGAACAAGAACTCGCTTTCCAACAATGGATGAACGAAAATACGGACAGGAAGAACCTGTACGGCTCCATTTTCAATGATTTTGACCAATATTGGAAACATCAAGAAAAATACACGAAGGCACTCATCTACCATCGTGAGGCCGGCTGGCGCGGTGGTGAAGCCGTGGCATTCGCCGTCAAATTTATGCGACTCAACAACACCATCGTTGCCAAAAGCGCTTCCACACAGGACATTGCAAAATATGCTCAAAATATGGCCGATGCGGTTCAAGATTACTTCAAAGACTACGACAAAGCCACGGACCGCGACGTCACCATCGCCCTTTTGAGTCTGTTTTACAAAGACATCAATCCGGAGCAACTTCCGGCAACCATCAAGAAAATCGGTGATAAAAACGACGGCGACTTTACCGCTTTCGTTGACAATGCTTTTGCGAAGTCCATTTTTGTGGATGCCGACAAAATGAAAGCTTGGCTTGCCGCACCCAAATCGCTCACCAAAGACCCCATTTTCGCACTTATGAACGAAATTGTTCAGAATTACCTTGCATTGAGTGACGAAGCGGGAAAAGTGGAAAACGGGAAAGCCGAGCGTCTTTATATGAAAGGGCTGATGGAGATGCAGAAGACCCGCAACTTCTATCCGGATGCGAATTTCACGATGCGCCTCACGTACGGCAACGTCCAAAACTGCGAACCAGCCGATGCCATCACCTACGATTACATTACCACTTTGGACGGCGTGATGGAGAAATACAAACCCGGTGACTGGGAGTTTGACGTCCCCAAAGAGTTGATTCAGCTTTGGGAGAACAAGGATTACGGGCAATATGCCAACGAAAACGGTGACTTGGTTGTCAATTTCATCACGACCAACGACATCACGGGCGGCAACTCCGGAAGTCCCGTCATTGATGCGGAAGGCAACCTCATCGGGCTTGCGTTTGACGGCAACTGGGAAGCGATGAGCGGAGACCTATCGTTTGAAAACAAGGTCCAACGCACCATCTGTATGGACACACGCTACCTGCTTTTCATCATCGACAAAATGGCAAATGCACAAAATCTGATGCAAGAAATCAAAATTGTGAAATAAGCATCACCTCATTGGATGATTCCAAAATATTTTGTATTTTTGCACACGAAAGGAGGAACGAAAAATGTTTTTATTAGAAACTTTAGCAACATTTATAGTAATTTGGATTGTCGGAAAAGTTATGGAAAAAATATTTCCTTCAACAGGAGAAACATATAAAAAATATTTCAAGTAATTTATAAGTATATTCTTAATTAGCGTGTCAGTAACTGGCACGCTTTTTTTTGTTCCAATTTATTTTTATTATTGATGTAAGTTTGCATTCAGCTCTTCTATTCCTGCTTGTGCCAAAATATTGAGATAAGTTCCCTTTTCAATTCCTTTGCTTCCGTGGTTGGGAACAATTACGACCTTGCCCTCTTTTACATATTTCATATCGTTTCCTTTCTGACTCTTGAATATAAAACCATTCTTTTTCAGAAAGTCAGTAACATATTTCACTGATTTATAACTCATATTTTGCAACAATCGAGGCTGTAAATACAGTAAAAATATGAATAGTTATTATTTTTATT
>DCHI01000023.1:2801-24321 GCA_002314795.1 Bacteroidales bacterium UBA1756
CTCTAACCAACTGAGCTACCCCGCCGCTTTTGAGGTTGCAAAAATAGAATTTTTTTTTAATCTGACACGCTTTTTCAAAAAATTTATTTTCATCGTTTAACTGTTTGTATTTCAATCTAAAACACTCTTCATTCAAAATGAACGCTCTACAAACATCAAAAAAATAATCCCGCTAAGTAACAGATAATTCCCTATTTTTGCCGCGCAAATCTTTAGATAATGAAAAAGAAGCATCTCTACTGGATTATTCCGTCAGCCATCGTTGTCATTTTAGTCATTTTTTACCTGCTCGTCCCGAGCATTGCCAAATCCTACATTCAAAAAAAGGTGGAGGCATTTTCCAACGAAAAGAATGCAGAAATCAGCATTTCCGAGCTGAAGGTCGGGTTTCTGAATTTGCACGGAGCCATTCCCATTGAAATTGCCAGTGTTGAACTCCGCCGCAACCACGCTGCCGACACACTTCTTTACCTGCGTAACGTGCAGAGTGACATACGGATTTTCCACGGCTTCCACATCACAAAGGATTTGCAAAGAATCAACTGCGATTCCATCCTCGTCCACATTATTAAAAATGAAAAATACAACAACTACGATTTTCTTTTCTCCGATTCTACCAAAAATGACAATCAAAAACAGAAAAGAGACTATAATAAATTGTCACAGAAACTTTTAGAATACATTGACGAGATTCTTCCCCAAGAGATGTTAATCAAAAGTTTTAAAGCGACCGTTGATTTGAACGACTTGCGCTTCAGTTACGACCTTCCCAATTTGTCGGTTGTTGACGGGAAGCTGAGTGGCACGCTGTCGGAACGTTGCCACGATATTTCGAACCAATGGAAGGTCGGCGGCTTCTTTGACCACACCAACAAACAGTATTCTGCCTCTATGACCGCCGTTTCCGACGATGCCAACTTTGCCTTGACTCGCGAACTGAAAAATGCGGAAATCGGTTTCCAAAAAATGGAAGCGACATTGGCTGTCAAGGAACAAGGACGCGACGAATCCAAGTACCACGTTAGCGGGCGACTCACCAACCTCCTACTCAATCATCGCTATTTGGCCGAAAGTGACATCCTCATCGACTCGACAGCTGCAAATCTTGACCTCACGGTTTTCGCCGATGGTTTTTCCATTGATTCCTCCTCCGTTTTGTGTTTGAATGAAGCGGACGTTCATCCCTATTTTCTTTATGAAAAAAAGGATACGAATGCTCCGCACGTCATTTTCCGAATCAATGAGCAAGGCCGCGAGGCGAACAAGATTTTCGGTTCTCTTCCTGAAAGTCTTTTCCAGGTTCTTCCGGCTCTGCACCTTACCGGGCACATTGATTTCGGGATGAATTTCGACTGTGATTTTTCAGAAATCGACAGTTTAGACTTCGATTTTCACATCGGCAGTTGCGACCATTCCGTTGCCATCGGTGGTGACGCAGAACGTATCAACCGTTTCAACGCCCCGTTTGAGTACGTTTTTTACGAAAATGGCGACACCTTGCGTGTTGTTACAATTGGCCCAAGCAATCCCTATTTCTGCCCGTTTGAGCAGATTCCGCCGTACCTCACGAAATCCATTTTGGCTTCAGAAGATGCGGGCTTTTTCAATCACTGCGGTTTCATCAAATCCGCGATTGAAGCGGCGCTCGTTTCCGATATCAAGGCGGGGAAACTGCGTCGCGGGGGCAGCACCCTGACAATGCAATTGGTTAAAAATCTTTTTTTAAACAGAAAAAAAGTCTTTTCCAGAAAATTTGAAGAGATGGTTTTGGTCTGGCTGATTGAAAGTCACCGACTTATCACCAAGGAACGTATGTTTGAAATCTACGTTAACATTGTGGAATGGGCGCCCGGAGTCATTGGAATCGGCGAGGCCTCACAATTTTATTTTGACAAAAAGCCCCAAGAACTCACTTTCGGGGAATGCCTCTACCTGGCGACGCTCATTCGTGCACCGAAGCATTACGCATCCACCCTTAACGATTTTGGCGAAGTACGCGATTCCAAAAGAGAAGAGCTCGTTGCTGTGGCCAACCGGATGGTAGATCGTGGCATCATTACCGCCGAAGACCTCAACAATTTCAACTCCTTTGTCGTGACAAAGAAGGTACGGGAACCCGAAGAAGAAACTATCAATTAGCGCTTTACAATCTTTATAGCAGATATTTCATTCTCATTCTTTCCTACAATGCGAATGAAATAAGTACCTGCCGTCAACGAAGTGAGAGAAAGCTGGTTCGATTCCGGGAGCAGCGTTCCACGCATAACTTCACGACCACTGACTTCATAAAGCACGTACGTACAAGGTTCATCCACCGGCAGTGTCAGCACGTCGGAAACCGGATTCGGATAAGCGGTTCCAACAACCTTGCAGACGTCAACGATGCCGGACGCAGAACGTTGAAGCACAAAAAGTTCCACACTGTAATCTGCATCTCTGAAAGTCAGTGTGCAAGTTCTGTCGGTTGCGAGCTCGTTTGCAGAAAGAGCACGGATGGTTACGTTGCTATTACCCGTTCCCGTGTGTGGAAAGACATCCAACCAATCGGGAATATTGGACACCAAAACGGTCCACAGACCAGGAGCCGTTACAGCAACCGTCTGCTGGCTTCCTTGTTCTGCCGAAAGTGAAACGGAGTCCGGCGATACTCTCAACCGTGCAGCTGCCTGTTGCACCATCACGCTGACCTCGTGCCCACACACATCGGAAAAGACAACAGTTCCGGTCCTCGAAGAGCCTGGATTGAGTGCCGTAACCGAGAACGTCACGTCCGTACCATAGGCGCCGCTTGAAGGTGAGACGGCCAACCACGCGGGACAACTCTGAACTTCCCACTCGTCCGTAGAAGAGAGGACAACAGAAACCGTCGAGTCAATTTCATTTTCAATAGAAACCTGCTGCGGATACACCGACATCATACCTTGAGCAAAATGGTACTGGCGAACCGTAACGGTCTCCACAAGATTCTGTCCATCCGTCACCGTCAATGTGGCAAGCCGATCTATACAAGTGTTGTTTTCAGAAAGGGCGGTCAACACCAGAGTTCCGTTTCTTGAACCCGACTCTGGAGAAACCGAGAGCCACGGAGCATCCACGGAGGCAGTCCACTGCACATTGCTGGTAACTTCAACAGAACAAGTAGAACTCTGATGATAGAGGATGGCCTCATTTTCACCCGCGTCTAAAACCAAATAGGGAGAAGTGCCACGCTGCGAAACCACAACTTGCCGTTGTCCCCCATTGGAAGCAGTGATAGTCAACGTACAGGTACGCGCTTCCTCGTTCATATTATCCGACAAAGCGGTTACCATAACGACTGCCGAAGCGCTGTCAGCGGAAGGGGAAAATGCGAGCCAATCGCAATTGGAAGTGATGTTCCAAGACATATCGGACGAAATGGAAAAGGCACCTGTGCTGGCGGAATCTCCGTCAATAAGCAACTCTTCAGGAGTCACGAGCAGAAACTCTCCAGCACAAAACGTGAAAGTGATGGAGTCGCCCGTCTCGGAAACGTTGTAGATAGAAAAATCGTCCACACTCACGATGGATCCGTCTGCAAGGAATGGTTGCGGATTGGTCGTTGCGTCAAAGGCCGTGCGTCCGGAATTTGCAGAGAACGCGGCACTATCGACATAGCCGTCCTCTGTCGTTGTACCAGACGGACGGTAGATATAGACTTCATCAAAAGTGCTGACGCCATCATAATAGGCGTTTCCTTCGAAATCATTGTTGATACGATAGACCAACAATCCGGAACCACGCAACTGGGTTTCAAAAGAATCGTGGTTATGACGATACTCCAATACAAAAAATTCATTCGGATTAGGAGACGCAATCTTGTAGCAATTATTGGTGGCAGAACTTCCCAAAGAGTGCAAAGAATAAATGCCGCATTCCGTAATTTCCGGAATATCATCAATCCAATTTCCGTAACGATATTTCATATAAGCGCCCATATTCTGTGGCGGATTCGCAGTTTGTTCCATCAAATCCCAACGGCCCACCGGGGACAAATCAGTTCCTTCGTAATAGTGGTACAGATCGGGAGCACCCAACGAATGGTTCATTTCGTGACAGAGAACGGATGTATTGAAATAACTGGTAGCATCGGCCAACTGGAAATTGAAATCCCAAACGCGCAAACCGTTGATAGATGCGTACTCATTATACAAACACCAACGGTGAGGCCACAAGAGGGAGGCCCATTCCCCTACTCCACCACGGACAACAAAAACGACATTATCCACATAGCCATCGTCATCGTAATCAATATCTAACGAGGACGGAATAAGGTCTGCAACGGCAGCAACAGCGCGAGCCAACAGAGCGTGTTCGCGATAGCAGCGTTCTTCATCATCATTTTCGTCATAGCCATTCGGGTTTGTCACACTATAGGGCTCAAAATAGCTGCGAAGCTGCGTATCCTGATACGAGAGGACCGTCTGACCGGATTGCGTTGGATAAAACGACGAAACAATTTCCAACTGATTATATGACACCGTTTTAAAATAATTATACATAGAAGAATTACCCGGAACAGAATCATTAAACATTCTTTCAACCGATTCAAAACCAGTGGTAAATGGGGAGTCATCGGCAAAGCGGATAAAAATGACCACGTTATTGATACGTCCGTGATTCACCTCTCCGTCGCGCACGACGTTACGCACAGGCGTGGCCGCTTCTCGTACTTGCCGCATAGCCAAACGTTTGGATGGAGAAATGTTGATGAACGGCTGCAGCCCGACAGCTGCCGGGCTGACGGTTCCCGCAACATACTGCGTCGGGACGAGGGAGTCATCTACTTTGTCCGCATATACGTAATATCCCGTAGAACGATTCTGCACGATGGTATAACCGTCGGCATCGTGGAGCCAATGATAAAACTCATCACCCGAAGCATAACAATAGAGCGTATCTCCGTTGGGCTGGAGCAGTTTCTGGGGAACATTGGTTAAATAGGCCGCATTAGCTGCAAAACAGAAAGCGACTACAAGGGACAATAGTGCGACTATTTTTTTCATAATAAAAAAGATAAAAAAGGCACTGATTCAATGAAGCAGTGCCCTATAAAAATCAAATAATCAACATCGCATCACCGAAAGTGAGGAATCGATACTTTTCCTCGACGGCGGTTTTGTACGCCTGCATTATCAAGTCGTAGCCGCCAAAAGCAGCCACCATCATCAGCATCGGACTTTCGGGTGTATGGAAATTGGTAACCAGTGCGTCTGGAACCATAAAATTGTACGGTGGGAAAATGAACTTGTTCGTCCACCCCTCGTAGGGTTTCACGTGGCCATTCGTATAAGTGGAGGATTCCAATGCCTTGGTCGTTGTCGTGCCGATAGAGACGATTTTATGTCCTGCGTCTTTGGCCTCATTGATTTTTTGAGCGCACTCTTCACCAATGAACATCGATTCGGAATCAGTTTTATGTTTGGTCAAGTCCTCGACATCGATTTCACGGAAATTGCCCAAACCAGCGTGCAGGGTAAGCTCAGCGAACTCAACGCCTTTCAGTTCGAGGCGTTTCATCAATATCTTACTAAAATGGAAACCGGCACTTGGGGCGGCGACGGCACCCTCTTCTTTGGCATAGATGGTCTGGTAATCCTCTTCGTCTTCCGGAACAATGTCGCGAAGACGCTGGAGGTCTTCCGGAATAGGTGTGGAACCCAATTCACGAAGTTTCAACTTGAAAGCATCGTGGTCATCATCAAAAAGAAAACGGAGCGTTCTACCTCGCGAGGTGGTGTTGTCAATGACTTCGGCAACGAGGTCGCTATTTTCACCGAAATAGAGTTTGTTTCCGATACGGATTTTGCGAGCGGGGTCAACGAGGACGTCCCACAAACGGCTCTCTTCGTCCAATTCTCGGAGCAAAGTGACGCGAATTTTCGCACCGGTCTTTTCCTTTTCACCATACAACAATGAAGGGAAAACTTTGGTGTTATTCATAACAAAAACATCACCCTCGTCAAAATAGTCCAAAATATCTTTAAAAATCTTATGCTCAATGGTTTGAGTCTTTCTGTTAACCACCATCAAACGAGCTTCGTCACGCTCTGGAGTTGGGTGCAAAGCGACCAATTCCTGTGGTAAAAAATACTTAAATTGTGATAACTTCATACGCTAATTCTCCTTCTAAAATAAGGGCTGCAAAAATACAACATCTTGACGCGTTTGTCAATACTTTTTCTGCAAATTATTGAAAAAAATGCAAAAAAAAGTGAAAATATAGCTGATTTCTGAAAGAAAAGTTACAATTCCGCAAAAGGATCCGGTACGTGGATTTTTCCATCCGGCGTAATGAAGAAATAAAACTGATCCGCCTGTGAAGCAGCATAATAGTTAGCTGTTATCAAATAGAAACGGGTTGTCTTTGCAGCGCCTTCGGTTGCTTCAACCTCCATATCCCATTGTTCACCGGCCGCCGCGATTTCATCAATTTGGATGTCCAAATCACGGGCAGCAATCGTATCTCCGGAAAGAAGCACACTTTGATAGGCAGAAAGTGCTTCTTCATCCATCTGATGCAATAAATTCACCATAATTTGAGCATACTCGTACGAATCGACCGTGTCAATTTTCAATATGACGACAGAATCCAAGTTCTGTATTCCAAGTTCCTCTTTTACATATTGTTCCGTAACATCATAGTACTGGTTTCGGACATCTTCCTTTTTTTCACTGTTGCACGCCACGAGCAAGGCGACAGACGCGAAAAGGATGGCATATTGAAATAATTTTCTCATTATTAGTATAAAATAACGAATTTAGAAATATCGAAATCATCATTACCTTGCGGAAGCGTTTCCACTTTTCCGAATTGGTAAACATCGTGATTTCCAAATGAATAGACCTCCTTGTTTTGATAATCCAACGAAACCTCAGTAGGAACGGGACGACGAATACGATAGCCCTGAGGGGCTTGGTACTTTTTCCCTTTTTCACGTTCTGCCATAAACTTATTCCAGTTGTCATTGGAATACTGCGGAGTCAAATATAAATAATAGGTATCATTTGAGGAACCTCCCACGGCTGCAAACCCTGTTGTCGGAGAGACGGAGAACGCGGGAATCAGCGTATTGGCACGAGACGGAACAATGGTGAACGAATAGTGAATTTCTTCGGTTACTGTAAAGCCCGTGAAAAGGCCCAAATAGTTCTTTTCCAATTCGTCCAACTTTGAAATCATCATTTCCAAAGCGGCCGCTTCGTATGCCACTTCCTGACTACCGGTTAAAAGTTCATAACGGTCCGTACGAATCTTGGCAACCATATCGGCGGCCTCTTGCGCTTTCTGCTCATTCGACTTCGTCACCTTTTGAACGTGGCTGGCTGGAACCTGACGCACGACGCCATCAACAATCTGAGTTTCAACATAACTGTTTTCCAACTCGGCATAGGAAAGGTCACTATAGTAACGATAAAAATCCGGGATAGACGACTCGCTCACGACGTAAGAGTAACAAACGGACGTGTCTGCTGCTGCCACCATCGCATTATCATACAATGCATTAAGATAGTGCTGTTTTTGCTGATTGGCAGAAAGTTCCACCGCATATTGGTGGCCTTCATCAAGAACAGTAACATCTCGAAGGGAGACACTTTTCAAAGAATAAGAAGTTTTGTTTTGGGCGATGGAATGGGTCAATCCCAACAATTTGGAGGCATACTCCGAATAGATCCCTTTCACCTCACGATTCCGTTCCACGACGACATCAACTTGAAAAGCCGTCTTTGGAAGAGCATAAAAGAAATAATCTCCTCCTAAAACAGTGCCACTATCAACCGGAAGCGGCATCACTTTTTGCTGTGCTACAGCAACATACGAAAAAAAGAAAACACAAATGACAAGGAAGAAGCGCTTCGTCATATTTGTTTGGATTAAAATATATTACACCAAATTAGCAAATCCCATAAAAGCCATAGCCAAAATGCCAGCCGTAATCAAAGCAATCGGAACGCCCTGCATTGCTTTAGGAACCCGTGACAGTTCCAGTTGCTCACGCAAACCGGCAAAAATCAAGATAGCGACTGCAAAGCCAAGTGCGGAACAAGCAGTATAAACCACACTATCAAGCAAATAGCTTCCTGCCGCAATGTCAAATTTTTGTGTAACGGAGATAGCGACACCCAAAACGGCGCAGTTGGTCGTAATCAACGGGAGGAAAATTCCTAAGGCCTGATAAAGCGTCGGGCTCATCTTTTTCAAAATGATTTCCACCATCTGAACCAACGCCGCGATGATGAGAATAAAGGCGATGGTCTGCAAAAACTCAATTCCCATCGGGACGAGGACATAGACGTGAACCAGCGAGGTAACCAACGTGGCCAATGTCATTACAAAAATGACGGCGACGCCCATACCGAGTGCGGTACTCAACTTGTTTGATACGCCCAAAAAGGGACAAATACCCAAAAACTGCGATAATACGATATTATTTACGAAAACGCAGGCGATTATCATCAAAACATATTCCATAACTTTTCAGTTTTAATGTCAATTATTTATGTTGAAGGTGGCGGATGAGAGCCATCATAAAACCAAGGACAAAGAATGCGCCGGGAGCAAGGACGAAGATCAGAATATTCGTAGATGCCGGCAAGAAAGTGAGTCCGAAGATAGAACCGCTGCCCAAGATTTCGCGAATGGCACCAATTAACGTCAAACTGCAAGTGAAACCCAAGCCCATTCCGACACCATCAAGCAAGGAATCAAAAATCGTATTTTTGGAAGCAAACGCCTCGGCACGCCCTAAAACGATGCAGTTTACGACAATCAACGGAATGAAAAGCCCGAGACTTTCACCCAACGCCGGAACAAATCCTTGTATCAGCAAATCGACGATGGAAACGAAGGTGGCAATGACCACAATGAAAGCCGGAATACGAACCTTATCCGGAATGAAATTCTTCAAGAGGGAAATCAGGGCATTGGACATCAGGAGTACGAACGTTGTCGCAATTCCCATACCGAATCCGTTAAATGCGGAGGTGGTGACACCCAAGGTAGGACACATTCCCAACACCAATACGAAGGTGGGATTTTCCTTAATAATTCCGTTCAAAAGTATTTTTAACTTATTCATTATCAGCTCCTTTCTTTTCTACTTCAACATCAGACGGGACAGATGCCGGTTCGGCTTGTTCCACGCTGCTATCGTCCGAAGGGGTACAGACTTGAGCAAACGCCTTGGCCGCGCGATTGACGGCATCGCAGTAGGCGCGAGACGAAATCGTTGCCGCGGTAATGGCATCTACGTCACCGCCATCTTTTTTAACTTTCAGTGAAAACTGGGAAGCGGCGGGATTCTTGGACACGAACTGTTCGGCAAAATTGCTTTTTCCCTTATTGATTTTGTCTCCCAAACCAGGTGTTTCAGCCGCCTTGATTACCTCGGAGCCCAGAATGTTTCCCTGAGCATCGAAGCCCACCATCAGCGTAAATTCGCCACCGAAGGCCTTGTCCGTATAGGTTTCTACAGCCGCACCAAACAGCGAACCGTCGGCATTGCGGGCGACATTCACCACAACCGGATGCTTGTCACCTGGCAGCGAGATTTCTTCCGGGGCGGTGTTACCTGAAAATCCAGGAAGGACGGAAGTCATCGCCGACTGTTTCTTTTCTGCCTGAACTTTATCAATCGACTGTTTCGTAAGCATATAGACACCGGCAAGAGCGGCAGCCGCTACCACGGAAATAAGAAGCAGCGACAATATCATATTCATTAATGTAGATTCTTTTTTACTCATCTTGTTCAAAATTTGGAATTTACAAGTTGATGAAAACCGGAGAATTAAGCTCCGAAAGGTTTCGGTTTGAAGGCCTTGTCAATCAAAGGAACGAGGGCGTTCATAATAAGAATGGCGAACGATGCTCCTTCCGGATAGGCGCCGAACATACGGATAATCATCGTAAGCAAACCGCAACCGACACCGAAAACAATCATTCCCCAATGCGAAACCGGAGAGGTCACCATATCGGTAGCCATAAAGCAGGCGGCCAACATCATACCACCGGAAATAAGATGGAAGAACGGATTGGCGAACTGTGTCGGATCGACGAGCCAGAAAATGCCGGCGAAAAGGAATGCCGACAAAAGGAAAGAGACGGGAATGTGCCAACTAATCACTTTCCGGATGAGCAGGAAAATGGCACCGATGAGAATGGCGATTGCGGAAACTTCACCGAAACTTCCACCCATCTGACCGAAGAGCATATCAATATTGCTCGGCATATCGGACGAAGCCATCAGTGACTGAACGGAGTCCCCGTTTTTCACACCTTCCTTCATAATTCCAAGCGGAGTCGGACCGGTGACGACATCTGCGCCGAGACTCCAGAGCGGAGTAGCTTTCGGCCACGTGGTCATTTGAACCGGGAACGAAATCAGGAGGAAGACACGCGCCGTAAGTGCGGGGTTGAACAGATTTTTTCCCAAACCGCCGAAGGCCATCTTGGCAACGCCAATAGCAATCAACGCCCCAAGAATGATGATGGGAATCGGAAGATTGGGGGGCGCACAGAAAGCAAGGAGCAAACCCGTGATGACCGCGGAGCCGTCTCCTATCGAACACTTTTCTTTCAACAAAAACTTTTGGATTAGCCATTCAAAAAGCACGCAACTCAGCACGGAAACCGCTGTAAGCACGATGGCTGGAAGACCGAAATAAAAAACGGCCACAAAAAAAGCCGGCATAAGTGCGACCACTACCGACCACATAATTTTTTTCACCGACTCGCCGCCGTGTACGTGCGGAGAGCCTGAAACTTGCAGTAACTTGTTACCCATTTTATTAAAAAATTTGAGAGCGCAAATTTACATCAATTATTCCAAACTATGGAGATTTTTTTTCACGTTTTTTTTACAGATTTTTTTTATTTTTGCCAGCTTTTTTGAAATTACAACAAATAATAAAGTTTTTATTTAACATTCTAAAAATCAAAAAGATTATGAAGAGATTCAAGATTCTAATGATGGCACTTTTAGCCACAAGTTGCATTTTCAGTTTTACTTCCTGCGAAAAAGATGGCGTTTACAATCCCGACAAAAAGATTTCTGCCATTTATATGGTCGATGATAATGGCAAAAAAGAGTTATTTCAAACTTGGACTTGGGACAAGAAACTGTTGACCTCTATTACCACCAGCATATCTAACGTAAGTCAGACAATGAACTTGTCTTACAACAAAAGCAAACAGTTGACCTGCATCCAGTTAGATAACAATAACAGATCTGACATCGAATATGACGGAAAACAGCTAACCCAAATGATCGTCTATACCGATGGTGAAGCTTCTGCTGTCTATAGATTCACTCACAATTCCGACAAAAAGATTTCCGGATATACTGTGGAAGCCAACGATTCTGACTTTGGGATGAGGAGTGCAAACCTTGTCAATACCGCTTTCCTTTTCATTGCTCCTGAAATCGCTGAAGCCGAAACGCAACACTTTGTTGCCGCTGCTACGTCCGAAGCAAAAAGTGCTCAAAAATATGAGGTTACCCTTACTTATACCGATGACAACGTAACCGAAATGGTCATCAAAAAGGCGGACGGAACAGAAACAAGAACTTACACATACAACGAAAGCAAGCTCAACCCGTTCTACAAATTCCTTGCTTATTCTGAAAACGACACTTACAGTTTTTCTAAAAATTGTCCTACCCATTGCGACATCAAATACACCAACAGCGACCGTACTAAAGAAATCAAATACAACTACACGTTCGATGGCAAGTACCCAATTCAGGACAATCGCGACCACGTCACTCATTTGTTAGGAACTTCCTTTACGACTCACGAACGTTACGTTTACGAATACTCAAAATAATAAACAGAACCTCAACCGGTTTTCTGTAATACGATAAAGGTGGATGTGAAGAACGTCCACCTTTTTAAATAATAACAAATCCATAGAAAAAAAAATGCGCCCCGTTCTACTCCACTGTTGTTGCGCTCCCTGTTCATCCGCCATCATTGAATGGATGTTGCAAAATGAATGGCAACCGATACTATATTATTATAACCCCAATATTTTTCCAGAAGAAGAGTACGTCATCCGAAAAAACGAATGCACTAAATATGCACAACGGCTTGGTTTAGAAATCATTGATGGGGATTACGACCACAATTCGTGGCGGGAAGCCATTGCGGGACTGGAGCAAGAACCGGAACGGGGAAAACGCTGTCTGCAATGTTTCAAGATACGGATGAAGGCAGCAGCAAAAATGGCGCACGAACGCGGCATTGAGCGGTTCGCAACCACCTTGGC
This sequence comes from Bacteroidales bacterium UBA1756, assembly GCA_002314795.1. Lineage (GTDB taxonomy): Bacteria > Bacteroidota > Bacteroidia > Bacteroidales > WCHB1-69 > UBA1756. Next base: position 15,088 of record DCHI01000023.1, read on the forward strand.
ATCTTCGCGATGGAAAAACTTGGAACAAATAAACGAGGCCGGTGCAGAAGCTGCCGCGGACTACGAAGATGTGGAATTTTGGGACAAGAACTGGAGAAAAGGAGGTCTGCAGGAAAGACGGAACATCCTTCTCAAAGAAAACGGTTTTTACAACCAGCTTTACTGCGGTTGCGAGTTTTCAATCTACTCTTCCGGGAAGAACGAATCCACAAACTCCTGACGATTAAACACTTGCAATTGGTCGATTTTTTCACCGACACCAATGTACTTGACCGGAATCTTGAACTGGTCGGAAATGCCGATGACCACACCGCCCTTGGCCGTACCATCGAGCTTGGTGATTGCCATTGCGGTGACTTGGGTGGCTGCCGTAAACTGACGGGCTTGTTCGACGGCGTTTTGGCCGGTAGAACCGTCTAACACGAGAAGCACCTCATCGGGCGTATCGGGAAGGAGTTTGCTGGTAACGTTTCTGATTTTTGTCAACTCACGCATCAGATTGGCCTTGTTGTGCAAACGTCCGGCGGTGTCAATAATAACGATATCGCACTTCTGAGCGATGGCCGACTTGACGGTATCGAATGCGACAGACGCGGGATCGGCACCCATTTTCTGCGTGACAATCGGAACTTGGGCGCGTTCTGCCCACACTTCCAGTTGTTCGATAGCGGCAGCGCGGAATGTATCGGCTGCACCCAACATTACCGAATAACCTTTCGATTTAAACTGGTGAGCGAGTTTGCCGATGGTGGTCGTCTTGCCAGCGCCGTTCACGCCCACGACCATCATCACGTACGGGCGGTCCAATTTCGGAATTACAAAATCGGGAAGATCTTCCATATTGTTTTCCATTAGAAGACCACCTATTTCTTCACGGAGAATCATATTCAACTGACTCGTTCCCAAATACTTATCACGAGAAGCACGACCTTCGATGCGTTTGATGATTTTCAGCGTAGTTTCCACACCGACATCGGAAGTGACTAAAATCTCCTCCAAATTATCGAGGACTTCGTCATCCACTTTCGATTTTCCCATCACGGTCTTCGCTAATTTGGCGAAGAAATTCTCTTTGGATTTTTCCAAACCCTTATTTAAATCCTCTTTTTTTTCTTTTGAAAAGAATGATAAAAAGCCCATAATTTGCACTTTAAAAAAAACGGGGCAAAGGTACATTAAAATATTGTAAAGTCTATTCAAATAATAAAAATAATATCTCACGCCAAAATCAAAATAATTTCTTACTTTTGCCCTCGCATTTTTTTGAACAATAATTATTAGAACAATGAAGAAATATTTATTAGCATCAGCCATCGGACTGATGATGTGTCTGTGCGGCTGCACAAAATTCGAACCGGCTATTCTCGACCTCAGTGTCACACCCATACAAGCGGGAAGCAGCACGCTGTTGCTGAATAGCGAAAGCAAGATTACCAACAACGGTGGATGCAAATTCATTAACGAAATGGGCTTCCTTTACAGTCTCAATCCTGAACTGACCTATATGGCGGACGGCGTCACCACGGTTATCGTGGCCAAGAATCTTGAGACTACCGAATTCCACGAGAATTTCAATGTTCCCTCCGAAATGTTAGACACCATCTGCTACGTTCGTGCCTACGTTTGCACCAATGCCGGCACTGGCTATAGCGAACCGAAAGTCGTTTCAACTCATTTGAGTGAATAGCCAGCACTTTTAGAATTACAAAAAAACATTTAATTTATAATGAAACAGTACATCCTTGCCATCAACCCCGGGGCAACTTCGACGAAGATTGCCGTTTTTGAAGGGGAAAAGAACATTTTCACGACCAACATCAAGCACTCTGTAGAAGAACTTTCCAAGTTCGCCGTCATTACGGACCAGTATGATTACAGAAAACATTTTGTTCTTGACGAATTGAAAAAACAGAACATTGATATGAAAGACATTGCCATCGTGATGGGACGTGGCGGTCTTGTCAAACCGCTCACCTCCGGTGTTTATCGTGTCAATGATCTGATGAAAAAACACCTTTTGGAAGGATACAACGGCGTTCACGCTTGTAACCTCGGTGCTCTGATTGCCGACAGCGTTGCCCAGATGATTGGTCTCAAAGAGGCCTACATCGCCGACCCTGTCATCGTAGATGAAATGGACGACATCGCCCGCATCTCCGGACACAAGGACTTTGAACGTCTCTCCATTTTCCACGCTTTGAACCAGAAGGCCATCGCCAGAATCTATGCCAAGTCCATCGGTAAAAAGTACGAAGAACTCAACCTCATCGTAGCCCATATGGGCGGCGGTATCAGCGTAGGCGCCCACCGCCAAGGCCGCGTGGTTGATGTCAACCAGGCACTCGAAGGAGAGGGTCCTTTCTCTCCAGAACGTTCTGGAACACTTCCTATGGATCAAGTTATAAAAGCTTGTTACAGCGGGAAATACACCTACGAAGAAATGAGAAAAGTTGTCGTTGGCAAAGGCGGCTTGGTCTCTTATTTAGGAACCAACGATGCTTACGAAGTTGAAAAACGCGCCATCGCCGGTGACAAGTACGCAGACCTTATCGAAAGAGCGATGGCTTACCAGATCGGCAAACAGATTGCCGGCAATGCCGCCGTCTTGGAAGGCAAAGTGGATGCCATTCTTCTTACCGGAGGTATCGCCTACGGGAAACCCATCGTTGGTCACATCAAACGTCACGTGGAATGGATTGCCCCTGTTGCCGTTTATCCTGGCGAAGACGAAATGGCTTCTATGGCAATGAACGCACAGATGATTTTGGACGGCTCCATCCAAGTGAAAGACTACGAATAGCCATTTAGACAATCAGAACCCATATACTCCCATCTCTAATCCACTCCTTTCCTGATGAATATTGCATTATACTGTCGCACAAATAGTTACGACGTAATTCATTTTATAACAGGCATAATACATCTTTTGAAAAAAAGATGTATTCCTGTTTCTGCCAATCGGCAATTGGCCGCTATGCTTCCTCCTGAAATGCAGCAGAAACTCGATGGAACATTTGAGAACAAACAAGAGCTAATCGAGCTTCAGACCAATTATCTTTTTTCTATCGGGGGAGACGGCACTTTCATTGATGCCGCCAACATTGTGGAAGATTCCGGGATTCCGATTTGGGGAATCAACACGGGACGCATCGGTTTTCTGACGAACACGAATCGTGGGGATTTTGAAACGGCCTTGGACGATTTCGAAAACGGCAAATTTTCCATTGAACACCGTTCCCTACTGCACCTTGAGGCGATGCCTTCCCTTCAACTTCCATCGACATCGGCGCTGAACGATATTTCCATTCACCCGTCCGGGGAGTCGTTGAACGAGATTCACGTTTTTGCCAACGGGGTCGAAGTGAACACCTACTGGGGTGACGGGCTCATCGTTTCCACACCGACGGGCTCCACGGCATACTCGCTCAGTTGCGGCGGCCCCATCATAGTTCCGTCCGCCGACGTCACCGTGCTCACTCCCATCGCCTCCCACAGTCTCACCGTACGCCCGGTCGTACTCCCCGCCTCCGACGAACTGAAAATCAAGGTGGAGAGCCGTACGCACCAGTTCGTGCTTTCATTGGACTCCCACCGCATCATAGTTGATGATACCGTGACGCTTTTCATCACGAAAGAAAAATTCACCATACAAACCATACATTTTCCCCACGCTGACTTCTATTCCGTGATTCGCGAAAAACTGATGTGGGGACTTGACAAACGCAATTTAACAAAGAATGAACAATAAGCCCAAATCCAATCATCCCCAACCCAACATCAAAAGGATGCCCAAACGGGAACTCAAGCCGGGCAATCTATTGAACCCTACGCCCGTCGTGATGGTGAGTTGCGGTGATACGCCCGACGAATACAATATTATTACAGTAGCTTGGTGCGGAACCGTGTGCAGCAACCCGCCGATGTGCTACATATCTGTCCGTCCGGAACGTCACTCCTACCCCATCATCAAAGAAAAACAGGAGTTCGTCATCAATTTGGTTTCCAATGACTTGGCGGAAAAGACAGACTGGTGCGGCGTCCGTTCCGGAAGCAAATTCAACAAATTCATTGAAACCGACCTCACGCCCATCCACGGGACAAAAGTCAGTGCGCCCCTCATCTACGAAGCGCCCGTCAATTTGGAATGCGTTGTAAAACAGGTTATTCCGTTGGGCTCACACGATATGTTTTTAGCAGAAATCGTGGCGGTTCACGCCAACGAGGCGCTTTTTGACAAGAAAACGGGAGCTATGCACTTGGAACGCGCCAACTTGGTTTCGTACTCCAACGGGAATTATTACAATTTGGGAAAGATTATCGGCAAGTTCGGATTTTCCGTTCAAAAGAAATAAGCGTTCATCCGTCCGTTTCCCTTTGTTACAACCCAAACAAATTTCCGAATGGATTCCCTCACTCCCATCTACGAAATCGCCAACGAGTTCAGTGAAAGGACGTTTCGTCCAATTTTTCTCACAGGCAAGGCGGGAACGGGAAAAACCACTTTTTTAAAAAATCTCAAAAAAAACACGAAAAAGCAGGTGGCAGTCGTCGCGCCGACGGGCGTTGCTGCCATCAATGCAGGCGGCGTCACCATCCACTCCTTCTTTCAACTTCCGTTCACTCCGTTCATTCCAACCGATGAAGGGCGCAAGAACCTCATCAAGAAAATCAAGATGACAAACATCCGCCGGAAGGTGATGCAACAACTTGAGATTCTTGTCATTGACGAAATCAGTATGGTGCGAGCCGATTTGATGGACGCCATCGACACCGTACTTCGGCACTTCCGGTTTCGTCAGGACACCCCCTTCGGCGGCGTGCAAGTCATCTACATCGGCGACCTGTACCAACTGCCGCCCGTCGTCATTCCCGAAGAGTGGGACTTTCTCTCGATGTATTACCGGACGCCCTTCTTTTTCGACAGCCACGTCGTTCAACAGCAGCCCCCGATTTACATCGAGTTAGACAAAATCTTTCGTCAAAGCAATGCAGAATTTGTACATCTGCTGAACGAAGTCCGCAACGACCAGCTGACCCCAAAAGGGTTCAAACTGCTCCAAAGCCGATTCAATCCCGGTTTTTCCTTATCCGAACATCCCGACTACGTTTTTTTGACCACGCACAATGCGACGGCCAACCGCATCAACAAAGAAGAGATGGACAAACTGCCGGGCGAAACGTTCCGATACGAAGCGACCATTCAAGGTGAATTTCCAGAAAAGAACTACCCCAATGATCCCATTTTGGAACTGAAAGTCGGGGCAAAAGTGATGTTCATCGCCAATGATGCCGGCCATCCGCGCCGTTACTTCAACGGGCGCATCGGCATTGTTACCAGTCTGGACGACAATCACATCTACGTTCACTGCGACGATGACGAAGAGGACATCTCCGTCAGCAACGAGCGGTGGCAGAATATCCGTTACAACGTCAATCGTACCACGGGACTAATCGAGGAGAACGAGTTGGGATGCTACATTCACTTTCCCCTGCGTTTGGCGTGGGCCATCACCATCCATAAAAGTCAGGGGCTCACGTTCGACAAAGCCGTCATTGACGCGGCATTGGCTTTTTCGTCGGGGCAGGTTTATGTAGCACTGAGCCGCTGCCGGAGTTTAGAGGGACTCGTCCTGACCAGTCCCATTCGCCAAGAGAGTCTCGTCGTCAACCCGTCCGTTGTCAACTATTCCAGCAACAAACCCACTATCAATCAATTACACTCTTTTCTTATTCAAGCAAAAGAAGAATTTGAAATACAACTGATACAAAAAACATTCGACCTGAAGTTTGCCGTCGGGCAGATGGCTCACTTGCAAGGAATCATCCGCAAGCACACAGACGTTTTCAACGAAGAAGGCATCACTCACGCGCAAGAGCTGATGAAGGATTTACTTGATTTGCAGTCAGTTTCAGAAATTTTCCAACGACAGATCAGCAATGTTTACGAAGATGAGACCAAATTGTGTGAGCGGCTGAATGCTGCGTCCGAGTACTTTTCTGAAAAGTTGAAAGGGCTGTCCGTCCGTTGCACCAAATCGCCCGCTGCCATTTTCGATGTCGAGCTTTCGAAAGAGTACAAAGAAAATTTGAAAATCCTTTTCACGGAACTCGCGCTCAAGCTCCATCTGATAACCGGCATTTGCGACGACCACTCCGTTGAAGGATTCTTTTTGAGAAAAGAAAAATTCCGCATTCCTTCGTTCACCTTCAAAGCCATTGACATTTTTAATAAAGAAAAAGAGGCCAAAATTTCAGAAGAAGAAAAGGAGAAAAAACCAAAATCAACAGACGGGAAAACGCCATCGTATATGATTACATATCAATTATATAAAGAGGGGAAAAGCATTGAAGAAATGGCAGAAGAACGTTCCGTAACGGCCAGCACCATCGGCAACCATCTGGCCCGATGCGTTGGCGAAGGGCTTTTGGACATCGACCTTTTCGTTCCAGAAGAAATCGCGGATGAAATACGAAAAATGGGCGAAGCGGGGTGCAAGACGAGCGAAATTTTCAGTGCCTTTGAAGGCAATATCGACTATATGCAAATCCGAATGGCGCTGCTTACAAAGGGTTCCGATAAAGAGGAAAACAATAACTAAGATTTTGAAAATCAAATATTTACTATGAAAGCAGACGTCACTATCACCTTTCGAAACGCACAAATCGATGATTCCCATTTTATTGCACGCGCCATTTTGGAAGCGGTTGAAGCAAAAAACCGCTCCGAAAGTGCCATCCTGCTGCAAACGGAACTCAGCCGCCGTGAGGACGTCATCTACAGTTGGCGAAACACCCTTTTAGCCGAATGCAACGGCAAAGTCGTTGGCAGTCTGACCAGTTACGACGGCCGCCACTACGCAGCATTACGCGCCGTCACTTTCCCTTTGATACTTGAAAACACGGGCTTGGACTTCAGCGAGCAGCCCAACGAAACCGGACCTGGCGAATACTACTTGGACTCGTTGTATGTACTTCCGGAATTCAGGAACCACGGCATTGCTCGCGCCTTGTTGCAAGAGGGAATTGCCCGTGCAAAAGCACATCGGATTTCCAACGTCACTCTACTCGTCAATCCCGAAAACAAACCGGCATACAATCTATATAAAAAACTCGGTTTCAATACGATAACCGAATTATTCGCCTTCGGGACGCAGTTTGAAAAGTTATCACTTCGTATCCCGCTCCAACCGATGTTGGAGGTTTGTGCACCGTCGCTCGCATCGGCACGGACGGCAGAAAGAGCCGGCGCCGCCCGCATCGAACTTTGCCGCGACTTAGCGTGCGGCGGACTCACGCCCGAACACGACGACATAGCGACCTGCGTACGGGAACTTACCCTCCAGACCTTCGTCCTCATCCGTCCGCGCGGCGGTGATTTCTGCTATACGGAAGCCGAATTTAAAACAATTTTGGAAGAAATCCGTTTCTGCAAATCCGTTGGTTGTCACGGAGTTGTGGTCGGTTTTTTGAATTCTGACGGCAGCATAGATGTTGAAAAAAGCCGTTTGGCCGTCAACGCCGCGTGGCCGATGCAAGTCACTTTCCACCGTGCTTTTGACCGTTGCCGCGATTGGAAGAGCGCCTTGGAACAGATTATCGGGTGCGGGTACAGCCGGATTCTCACTTCGGGACAGCAGCCGACGGCAATACAAGGGATGGAGACCTTGCGGCAGATTCAGCTTCAGGCCGACGGGCGCATTGCCATTTTGGCTGGCAGCGGGGTGAATGCCGAAAACGCGGGCACGATACTTCGCGAAACCGGCGTAACGGAAATTCACGGAAGTTGCAAGATTTCCGGCTACGAAAGTGACTACGGGGAGGTGACGAAGGTGCTGAGGGAAGTAGGAAGTAGGAAGTAGGAAGTAGGAAGTAGGAAGTTGTCGGTTCGGTTACACAGATCAGAAAAGTTAATTTTTTGTTGTAAATTTGCGGCTTCAAATCAAGCAAGTTATGGAGACGCAAAATATTGAGTACAAGGAATCTTGGCGAGATGATTATTTGAAATGGATTTGCGGCTTTGCCAATGCGCAGGGCGGCACCTTATGTATCGGCAAAAACGACAAGGGAGAAGTCGTCGGCGTGGAAGATGCCAAACGCCTATTGGAGGATAGAAGGCGACGATGAAGGACATTGACGAAAATGCGGTGTCATATTTGGTGAGTCTTGCCGTCGATATGAAACGTATGCCTGCCACGGCCCTGAAGGATTCCACAGAAACAGTGCTTCAAAACTTGAAGTTACTGACAGAAGAAGGTAAACTCAAAAATGCTGCCATTGTGCTGTTTGGCAAATGTCCAACCAAGTTTGTCCCAGGTTGTTTTTTTAAAATAGGAAGATTTGGTACGGAGGAAAGCGATTTGTGGTTTCAAGACATTGTTGAAGGCAACATCATTCAAATGGCAGACAAGGTGTTGGACTCTTTACGGTCTCGCTACTTGATTTCCCCTGTTCATTACGAGGGCCTTTTGCGTAAAGAGCCCCTTGAAATTCCCGAAAATGCACTCAGGGAGGCCATATTCAATGCTATCATTCATAAGAACTATATGGGAACCGCTATCCAGATGAAAGTGTATAATGACAAGGTGCAGTTATGGAATTACGGCGGACTCCCCGAAAACCATACCACGGAATGGCTGCTTTCTCCTCACACTTCCATACCTCGCAATGAGAATATTGCCAACGCATTTTACTTGGCAGGTTTCATTGAGGCGTGGGGACGTGGCATTGAAAAGATTGTGACGGGTATGAAGAAAGCCGAGATGGACATCCCTGAATTTCGTGCAGATTTGTCGGGTGTATTTGTCACATTCCACAGAAAAAAAGAGATTGTTGCTATGTGGAATGGAAACGACGATGCCCAAAATATCGATGAGCCAGAAAAGACCATACAGAAAACTTTACAGAAAACTTTACAGAAAACTTTACAGAAAACTTTACAGAAAAAGTACCAATCCATTATTTCCTTGTTGCAAGCTAATTCTCACATCACGACAACAGAATTAGCCTATCAATTAGGAGTTTCTCGACAAACCATAGCAACTAATATCAAGAAGATGCAAGAAGCCGGTCTCATCCGCCGTGTCGGACCCGACAAGGGCGGCCATTGGGAGGTAATAGACTCGTAGCAATGAGACATACTATGACCGCTTCGCGAAACCGGCGTAACGGAAATTCACGGAAGTTGCAAGATTTCCGGCTACGAAAGTGACTACGGGGAGGTGACGAAGGTGCTGA
>DCHI01000023.1:24407-26313 GCA_002314795.1 Bacteroidales bacterium UBA1756
AAGTAGGAAGTAGGAAGTAGGAGGTTCGGTAAGGCAAAGGATTATAAATCCTCATTTGAAAATCTAACAGAAAGTCCTATGGCTTTTCCTAAAAAACAGGGGACGGCGTTACCAATTTGCACTAATTGTTTTGCCTTTTTTCCTTCAAAAATAAAGTCATCCGGGAATGATTGCAAACGAGCCATTTCTCGTGCCGTTAAAACTCTTGGCAATTTTGGATGAACATTCACACCCCCATGGTTTTCTTTGATGGTGCAGCTTGCTTCATTCCAGGGACATTTTTTCCAAGCATCAGAATAGCCGGCATAAAGACTTTTTCCTTCAGGACATTCCGACATTCTTTTCTGCATTTCTTCCGAATGTTTTGATGGAACGTGATTAAAACTTGAATCTTCTGGATGATTGATTAAATCACCAATAGCTTGTCCTGTTGTAACGTAGTCTTGAGGAGCAAGAATCGGTTTGGGGTGATAGTTATCAAGTCCTATGCGATTGCCGATGAATATGACTCTTTCTCTCTTTTGTGGAGTATAGTAATCGGCTGCGCACAAAGTAGTGACCCTCATCTCATAACCAATTGATTCATAATCAGAAATGATTTTTTTCTCTACGGCTCCACCCAACATACTCCTCAAACCTTTAACGTTTTCACACACTACAAAATCGGGTTGCAATTGTTCTACAATTTTCAACATTTCTTTGTAGAGAGAATTCCTTGGGTCATCAGCTATACGATTTCCTGCCATAGAAAACCCTTGGCAGGGGAAACCTCCCGCAACAATATTCAAATGACGGCCATTGAGCTGTTTTTTTACAGTAGAATAAAATGTGTCTTTTATCTCATCTTTTGTAATATCCCCATACACAAAAGGATGCTCAAAATTTCTGGAATAAGTTTCACCAGCTTCTTTGAAAAAATCCAAGCCGCAAATCCCATTCAGGCCAGCCATCTCAAAGCCTCGACTCAATCCACCCGCACCACAAAACAAATCCACGAATGTCATATCAGATTTGGGAGGTTGTTCCCAATATTTAGAAACATCAGCCCACAACACGTCGTCTTTACAACAAACATTCGTGGGCACAGCCATTCTTGTCTTTTTGATTTGTCCTTTTTCCTTCTTAATAGAAGGTTTTGGGAGAATCACATTTCCAAATAAATCGTAATTGATTTCATTGGAACTTTTTATGTTGGATATAAACTTTTCAGCAGCAGCAAAAGGGATACGATACGTACCACCGATTTTTATCGAGTCCAACGCACGCGCAGCCACATATCGTCGTATAGATTTAACAGACAATTGCAGTTGACCTGCTATCTCTTCAATAGAATAAAAGTCTTTTTTTTCCATTCTTGTCCACTATTTTCCAAAATTGTCCATCCCCCCAAAAAATAAGGCGCAAAAATATCTATTTTTTATAACAAAAAAAACTAAGCGAAAAAAAAAACTCACCTTATAGTTATAACAATATATGATAATAAAAAAAAGCTTTATACTTCAACTACAATCGCGGAAATCACAGCTTCCCCATCAATTTGAATATTAAGGATTTCTGGTTCGGATAATTGTTCAACAACGCTCTTAATTATTGATTCTGGTTCTTTCAACCATAATTCAGAATCATTATAAAGAACATACATTCGGTTTAGTCCCCAGTTGTGTAGAGCTTTTGCAGCTTGTTTTCTTCTTCTTTCAGAATCTGCATTTTGATACAAGGACTTTGCATAGTCAATTTTTTCATTTTTAGTCATTGGTCCAATGTTCCTCTTTGTAAAATGTGATACTTTCAAATCCACAGGTACATTTTTTATAATAAAATCAGAAATACTTTTACGACCTCCAATCTCTGGAATAACAGTATCAATATTTTTTATAATTGATTCAAGTTTCGCAAGCTCATTCAG
>DCHI01000080.1 GCA_002314795.1 Bacteroidales bacterium UBA1756
AAACGAAGGGCATTTTCCAAGTCGCATCCTGAAAACCGATAATTGTTAATTGTTCATTGTTCATTGTGTTATTATAATTCCCGCCGTTGCCGGTTACCGTGAAAACGCCTCTTCAATCAGTTGGGAATAGACGTCGGTCAGATTCATTCCGAGGGTTTGGATTTGGTTGGGAATGATGCTCAGTGCCGTCTGGCCGGGGATGGTGTTGACTTCGAGGAAGAAGGGAACGCCATCGGGCGAGATGATGAAATCAACGCGGACGATGCCACCGCAGCCCATCTCTTTAAAGATTTTTTCGGAATAGTTGAAGATGGTATCGCGTGTTTCAGCGGGGATGTCTGCCGGAGTAATCAGGTCGTGGAGGCCGTCACTGTATTTGCAGGTGTAGTCGTAAAATTCAGTCTTGGTCACGATTTCTGTTACGGCGAGGGCTTGGACTTTTCCGTTGATTCGTCCGACACCGCAAGTGACTTCGCGGCCGTGAAGCATCTTTTCAATCATCAGTTGACGATCGTAACGGAAGGCCTCCTCGATGGCGCTGTCCAACTCGGACTCATTATGAACTTTGGTGACGCCGACGCTGGAACCTGAGTTGCAGGACTTGACGAAGCAGGGGTAGCCGCAGAAGTCTGCAACTTTCTGATGGTCAATGATATCTCCTTTGAAATAATGCAATGACGGGGAGACGGGAATGCCTAAACTTTTGACAACGAGGTTGCAATAAAACTTGTTGAAGGTGAGAGCCGATGAAAGCATATCGCAACCGGTATAAGGCATTCCAATCATATCGAAGTACCCTTCGAGGCGTCCGTTTTCACCCGGATTTCCGTGAATGGCGATGAAGACAGCGTCAAAGGTGATTTTTTCTCCATTCAAGGTGATGGAAAAATCGTTCCGGTTCACTTCCACGGGGGCGCCGCCTTCGGGAGTATATGTCCAATCATTTCCTTTTAAATGAATCAGATACGGTTCATAAAGGTTCCGGTCTATCATTTTGAAAATGTTCTCTGCTGTCAGCAGCGAAATCTCATATTCCCCGGAATTTCCTCCGGTCATCAAAGCGATTCTTTTCATCTTTTATTAAAATTAAAAAACGGCGGCAAAGTTACATCTATTTTGTGAAGTGGAAAGCGCGAAATGATGATGAATTTGAACTTTCGTTCAGCAATTCTACGGGTAAAAAATGTCCATTTCCCATTGTTATTATTAAATAGTAAAGTTGTACCTTTGCCGCGCGAAAAATAAACTAAAAACTTGATCTATGAAGAAAATTCTATCACTGGTTTTGCTGTCTGTATTTATTTGGGGGACTGCATTTTCCCAAGACAACAAGAATCAAAAAGACTCGACTTCCGTGAAGGTGCAAGATACGGAAACAACCGCTTTTGATTCCGAAAACCAAGACGATGAAGGTGTAAACACCGGTGGTTTTGTTCCGGGACTGCTTCACTCCTCTGCCGATGTTTATAGTAGCAATACCTCTTACACTTTCGGTATTGCTTATTTTAAGTCCAGAGGTTTTGACTCGAAATATCAGACCATTGCCATCAACGGGATGGAAATGGAGAACCTGGTTACTGGACGCGCCGCCTACTCTCAGTGGGGCGGTCTGAATCGTGTTTTCCGTTGGCCTGAAAACGTCTTGAACTTGAATGCCAGCACTTTTGCATTCGGTGACATCGCCGGTTCTACCAACTACAGCACACGTGCTTCCTCCTACCGCAAGCAGATTCACGCCAACTATTCCCTTTCAAACCGAAGCTACAACAACCGTTTTATGTTGACGTATGCCACTGGTTTGATGAAGAATGGTTGGGCCGTCGCCGCCTCCGCATCTACCCGCTTCGGAAGCGCACTCAGCTATGTGGACGGTAGCTACTACCTCGGAGGCAGTTATTTCATTGCCGCTGAAAAACGTCTCAATACCCGCCACGCTTTCAACCTCTCCGTCTGGGGAGCTCCTACCAAACGCAGTCTGCAGTCCAACTCTACTCAGGAAGTTTACGACTTGACCAACGACCATTATTACAATGCCAACTGGGGTATGTACAACGGCGAAAAACGGAACGCCCGTATTCGTAGCACCTACGAACCGGTCTTCCTTTTCACACATTACTATACGCCGGATAACAACAGGATTCAACTCACCTCCAACCTTATGGCTACCTTCGGACGTCAGAGTACGACCTCTCTCAACTGGGCCAATGTCCCCGATCCGCGTCCGGACTACTACCGTAACCTTCCCAGCTATTTCAAAGATGACCAGATGCTTTTTAATTACTACACCACGCAGTGGCAAACCAATGAGGCATTCCGCCAAATTGACTGGGATATGATGTATGCCACCAACCAGTTGGCCGCTGCTCAAGGGGAACAATCTCAGTATATCGTTGAAAATCGCGTCATCGACCATCTTCAAATCGCCGGTTCTTCCAACCTGGTTGCCAATGTCACCGATCATATCAAGATGATGGCAGGACTTGATGTCCGTGGCTATGTTCAACGTAATTACAAGACTATCAATGATTTGTTAGGCGGTTCCTATTGGCTGAACGAAGATAAGTTCGCCGATGGTGAGTCTCCTGAAAATCCCTATCTCCTTTATGACGACTTGGACAACATCGGCGCTCATTTAGGAGTTGGGGACAAGTTCGGTTATGATTATGCATACAACTTGTACAGAGAAAACCTTTGGGGAACAGCAAAATTCGCTTACCGTCATTTTGATTTCCACGTGGGTGCAAGCTTGACGACAACGGAAATGTGGCGTACCGGTTATATGCGTAACGGCCGTTTCCCCGACAATTCCAAAGGTAATTCGGAACAGAAGTTTTTCGTTGACGGCGGCGTCAAAGCAGGCGTGACTTATAAAATCAATGGCCGTAACTACCTCGTTCTCAATTCACAATTCCAGACGCAAGCCCCCAGCGTGTTAGATGCTTTCATCAGCCCGACCACCCGCAACGATTATGTTTCCAACCTTGTTAGCGAAAAAGACCTCGTCGCTGATTTCTCGTACATTATGCGCTATCCTTTTATGAGAATGCGCCTTTCCGCCTTCTACGGTAAGTTTATGGATGTCACTGACTTGTTCAGTTTCTACCACGATGATTACGGATGTTTTGTCAACTATGCGATGACGGGCATCGACAAACGCAACTATGGTTTTGAGTTGGGTATCGAAATTCCGATTGGCTCAATGTTCACCGTCGTTGCCGCTGGTACGTGGGGCGACTATCGTTACACCAACCGTCCAGATGTAACCATCTCTGCTGACAATGGTTATGACATTTTGGGTAACGGAAAGACGGAGTACACCGAAACCGTTTATTGGAAGAATTACCACGTGGCCGGTTCACCCCAGGTGGCCGCCACCCTCGGACTCAAGTTCAGCTACAAGTATTGGTTCGTCAATGTCAGCGCCAACTATTTTGACAAGATTTACGCCGACATCAACCCGGAAAGAAGAGCGACAGCCGCTCGCGGTACACTCAGCACCGAGTCCCAGTTGTACAAAGATTTGGTTGCTCAGGAAAAGATGAAGGGTCAATTCACGCTGGATGCTTCCATCGGTAAAAACTGGAAGGTGAAGAGAAACACCATCGGCTTCAATGTCAGTGTAACCAACATCACTAATAACAAGAATCTTGTTACTTCCGCTTGGGAACAACGTCGTTTCGACTACAGCGAGTACAACGCTAACAAATATCCGAACAAATATTATTACGCACTCGGCACCACATTCTATGTAGGTATCAATTACACATTCAACTAATCGTACTTTATCATTTGAAATTATTAAACGAAAATAAACATTTACAATATGAGCTCATTTAATAGAATAAAACTGATTGCTTTGGTCGTAATATCCGCATTTGTTGGCGTGTCTTGCGAAAAGGATTTGGACGTGGCTCCCGTTCTTACCTATTCCGGAAAGGCCACGATGACCATCGCGGAACTGAATGAACTTCATACGGCTGGTAGCGTGGACTCCTACGACAGCATTCCGAACGGAACTGTCATTTCAGGTATCATCACCTCCTCCGATAAAGATGGCAACTGCTATAAATTCCTCACCATTCAAGACAATACCGGCGCCATTCAAATAAAAATCGATGATTCGCACCTCTATCCGAAATATCAAATCGGACAGCGTGTTTTTGTGGAATGTGGCGATATGGTTATCGGTGACTATCGTAAAAACAATCAGATTGGTTTTTGGGCAGATGGCAGTATGGTCGGAATCGCTTCTTCGCGCGAAGACCAGTACATTTTCCGTCACGATGTTGCCGGCGCTGAACCCGCAGCTCTCGAAATCACTTCCAAAGATGAAATCACCTCTGATATGTACAACCGTTTGGTTTGTTTGAAAGACTGTCATTTCAGTGAAGCGGGCTCCACCTATTGCAATCCGGGTTCCGCCACCTCAAGAGATATTGTGATGGCTGACAACTCCGTGATTGTGATGCGTACCAGCAACTACGCTTCCTTCGCAAGCAGTCTTCTTCCGGAAGGTGAAGGCGACATCTACGGTATTCTTACGGTTTACAACACGACACCCCAGTTGGTGATTCGTTCTCTTTCCGATGTCCGCATCAGCGCCACTCCTACCGCACAGACGGTTGAAATCGTAAATGTTGACTTTACTTCCAACCCGTTTGAAACGCAAGGTTGGAGCGTTATCGGCGACAATGGCGGCTGGTTCTATTATGCTGCCGGCCAATCATTTGCTATTCAGAATCAAACCGCTACTGCTTTGGAAAGCTGGCTCATTTCTCCGGTGTATTCCAATCTCGGAAGCTACAGCGATGTCACCGTCACCACGACGGGCGCTAATTGCCAGGTGACGAGCGGAACGGCCAAGAAATATTATTCCGTCGATTTCAATGGAACCGATGTGGCTGCGGCTACTTGGACAGAACTTCCTGCCAACGGAAAACTTCCCGCGGAAGTTGCTGCCAACCCCAATGTCCGCATCGCTTTTTATTTTAATGGTTACAATGGTGACTACTGGCGTATTCCCGCTTTTGTCATCAAAGGCACCATCATCCAATAACCCTTTAATATTCACTGTATTATGAAAAAATATTTCACTACCGTTCTCCTTCTATTAGGGTTGATTGCATCGTTTGTCGCTTGCAACAAAGCGTGGGATGCACCGGAATTTACCGCGCCAAAATATACGGGCCCAGCCGCCAATAAGACCATTCAAGACATCATCAATGTCTATGAGTCTGCTCAAAAAATGGATTCTATCTGCCATTATAATGATACCTTCGTCGTTAAGGCCGTCGTGGTCAGTTCGGACGAGGGAGGCAATTTTTACAAGTCGATGGTTGTTCAGGACGAGACGGGCGCCATCCAGATTCAAATTAACAAGTCGGGACTTTTTGCCGATTACCCTGTCGGTCAAACGGTTTACATCAAATGTAATGGTCTGGTTGTAGGTAATTACCACGGTGTTTATCAGATTGGTTGGATTTACGACGGCGCTATTGGCCGTTTGGACGCTCATTTCTTGGATCAGTATTTGTTCAAGGACGGACTTCCGCAAAAGGTCACTCCCGTTGAAATCAATTCAGCCGCAGGGCTCTCGTCTAATAATGTCAACCGTCTGGTGCGTATCAAGAATTGCGAGTTTGCAGACGATGCCGTCGGTCTTCCTTGGTCCTACGACGAAACCGTCGGAAGCCGTGCCATCAAATCTATCAACGGAACGAGTGTGAGCAATCTGATTGTCCGTACTTCCAACTATTCCAAGTTCCGCAAAATGCCCGTTCCAAGCGGCAAAGGTGACTTGGTCGGCATTCTTTCCGTCTATAACTCCACTTACCAGTTGATGTTACGAACGATGGATGATGTTGAAACATTTGGTCATCTTGCCGATGTTTATTCCTTCGATTTCACGAATGGCCCTTCCAATTGGACCGTTTTGGGAAGTTGGACGCACAATACGGCTTGGGGAATGATGGTTCACGGTGCCACTTCCGCTGCTGCTGAGGATTGGATGGTTTCTCCGGAAATCAATTTAGCGTCCGTCTCCGATGCAGACCTTTATCTCGAACACCGTATCAGCACCTCCGATGAATATGACTTTCAGAATGATTACGTCGTTTGCTATACGACAAATTATACGGGCGATCCGGCCACGACCCAATGGACGCAACTGACATTGGCAAGCTGGTCCACCACTACCGAAACGGTTCGCGTACAATTGCAAGGAATAGCAAATGTATCATCCAATTTCCGTTTGGGTGTCTGTTACAAGGCCCACGGCGCTTGTACGACACAGTGGGGTGTCAAAGGACTCTATTTCAATAAATTAGTTGCTAACTAATAGTAGATATGGATTTTAAATTGAATACGATAGAAGAGGCGATCGAGGATTTTCGCGAAGGTAAGTTCTTGATTGTCGTTGATGATGAAGACCGTGAAAACGAAGGTGACTTTATCATCGCAGCTGAAAAGATAACACCTGAAAAGGTGAATTTTATGATGAGCTATGGTCGCGGTGTCTTGTGCGCCCCGATGAGTGCGGAACGTTGCAAAGCTCTCGACCTGGATATGCAGGTTAGCAATAATACCTCGCTGTTGGGAACCCCGTTCACAGTCACTGTTGACTTGTTAGGACACGGATGCACTACCGGTGTTTCGATGTTCGACCGTGCCAGCACCATCAAGGCATTGTCAAATCCGGACAACAAGCCCGAAATGTTCGGGCGACCGGGACACGTCAATCCGTTGCGTGCTCGTGACGGCGGCGTCCTCGTGCGCGCCGGCCATACCGAAGCTACTGTGGATTTGACACGTTTGGCAGGGCTCCAACCCGTGGGCGCACTCATTGAAATCATCAATCCCGATGGTACGATGGCTCGTCTCCCACAATTGGTTGAGGTTGCTAAAAAATACGGAATCAAGATTATCACCATTCAGGATTTGATAGCTTATCGTGTCAAGACAGAAACCCTCATCCGCAAAGAACAGGAAGTCAACCTCCCTACCGAATGGGGCGACTTCCGGCTGATTGCCTACACCCAACTCAATAACGGCCTGACGCACCTCGTCCTTCGCAAAGGCGAATGGAAAGAAGGTGAAGACGTGCTCGTCCGTGTTCACTCCTCTTGTGTCACGGGTGACATTTTCGGTTCGTGCAAGTGCGACTGCGGTGCCCAACTCCACAAGTCTATGGAAATGGTTGACAAAGCCGGAAAAGGAATGGTTCTCTATATGAACCAGGAGGGTAGGGGAATAGGTCTTGTTAACAAGCTGAAGGCTTATCACTTACAAGAATTGGGTCGCGATACGGTCGAAGCCAACTTGGAACTCGGTTTTCGTGCGGACGAGCGTGACTACGGCGTCGGGGCACAGATTCTTCGTGACCAACTCGCTACTCGCGTGCGTCTCATCACCAACAACCCGACGAAACGTGCCGGTCTCCTTGGGCACGGAATCGAAATCGTGGAAACGGTTCCGATTATCATCCAGCCAAACGAAAATAACCGTTTCTATCTCAAAACCAAACAAGACAAGATGGGGCATACGCTGCATCTGAAATAGTTTGTAACTTTCTTGTTTTTAGAAATGTACCGCCTCCGGTTGAAATCAGCCCTTCTCGTTTGTTGCCTCGGGCTCTTGTTGTGTGCCTGCCAACAAAAAAGCGTCCAAAAAATCGGCGGTGAAGCATTTGGTACCTATTACGTCGTTTCGTACGTTGGTGAAAACGATGAGAACCTTCCGCATCAAGTTGATTCTATTTTAAAAGAAATCAATCAGTTATATTCTATTTTTGATACTACATCTTTGATTTCCCGATTGAATCGTAATGAATCGGTTGAGTCCACTTCTGATTTTGTGAAGCTGTTGCAGCAGTCGTTACAAATCAGTGCCGAAACAGACGGCGCCTTTGACGTGACGGTCGGCCCCTTGGTGACTTTATGGGGCTTCGGCAATAAACAAGGCGTTTCCGTCACCCCGTCAGCCATTGATTCCGTCCGTCAGTTTGTCGGTTACAAGAAGGTTTCTATTGGTGAAAACGGACAGATTGTCAAGATGGATTCCCGTATTCAATTCGATTTCAATGCCATTGCCAAAGGAAAGGCGGTGGATGAGGTGGCGCAGTTTCTGTTGAAGAAAGGATACCAAAATGTTTTGGTTGATATTGGCGGCGAAGTGCGTGCTGAAGGAAAGAAGAACCGCGGCAAAATGTGGCGTGTGGGAATCCAGATTCCGACTGAAACAAGTGAGGGAACGATTGAAACCGATTACGTTTTCGAAATGTCCGGTAAAAGTGTTGCAACCAGCGGTAATTACCGAAATTATACCGAGGTGGACGGAGAGCGTTTTATGCACATCACCGACCCTCGTACGGGAAATTGTCACGTCTCCAACTTGCTGAGTGTCACGGTCATTGCAGACGAATGTGCCGTCGCTGATGCGTATGCTACTGCCTTTATGGTGATGGGTATGGACGCTGCTATGCAATTTTTAACAAACCATCCCGAATTGGCGGCGCATTTTGTCTATTTTGAAAAAGGGGAATACCATTATCGGCAGACGGAGAATTTTCCTTCTTGTGTGGACGATTAAAACAATGTCGGTTCTGTCAGGCGTTTCAGGTGGAAACTGCGGCGATGATAGGGTGAAAGGCCGTGTTCGATGACGGCCTGCTGATGTTCCGGTGTCGGGTAGCCCATATTCTTTTTCCATTGATAAACAGGATATTCCGCATCCAATTTGACCATAAATTCATCGCGGTACGTTTTAGCTAAAATGGAGGCCGCTGCGATGGACAGATAGGTGGCATCGCCTTTTACGATGCAGTGAAACGGAATCCCCGTCTTGTTTTGAAACCGGTTGCCGTCGATAAGAAGCAGTTGCGGAGTCGTGGTCAGTTGCTGAACGGCGCGGTTCATTCCCGTGAGGGAAGCGTACAGGATGTTCATTTCATCAATCTCCTTTTCAGAAACGAAGCTGACGGCGTAAGCCACCGCGTCCCGTTCGATTTCAGCACGCAACTCTTCCCGAAGTTTTTGTGACAATTGCTTCGAATCGTTGATCCGTTCATTCTTATAGTCGGGTGGAAGAATGACGGCCGCCGCTACGACGGGGCCCGCCAAGCAGCCGCGTCCTGCTTCGTCACAGCCACATTCAATGATGGAAGTGTCTGAAGAATAGTGAGTTGATAACATATTTCGCCGTTTTTGAAAAACGGGCAAATTTACGAAATTATTTCTGTATCATACATATTGTGACATCCCCACATTGTGACATTTCCCGCAATGTGCCAGCAAATCTGCCATTTTGTCATAAAACCGAGACTGTTTTTTTGATTTGAAAATAATTTTTATACAACCACCCCTTTATCCCCTCCTTGAAAAGGAGGGGGATCGTTAACGAGTAATCTGTTTTATGATGAGATTGTTTTGTTTAATCGTATTTAAATATTTGATAATAAATGAAATATAAAACAATAAAAGGGAAAATTTCCCTCCTTTTTAGGAGGGGGCGGGGGGTGGTGATGTGAAAGTTTTTTCGTCATTTGTGATTCTGATAGTACTAATTTCATACTAATAATCAACAATTTTGAATTTTGGCACGATGATTGTTAATGGGGGCGCCGTCTGCGTTCAGACAAAACAAATCGATTTATAAACAATTAAAACATATTAAAAATGGGAAAAATTATTGGTATTG
>DCHI01000055.1 GCA_002314795.1 Bacteroidales bacterium UBA1756
GACCCATCTTTTGAAAAATGATTTCATCCATAAAAATATTCTTTAAGGTTAATAATCCTCAAAGTTACTGCATCGTGGAGGTGAAATCAAGAGGGGAAAGACTGGTCCGTCTCGTATGTGATGAACCGACAAGAATAATGCCATTTTTGACAAGCTTTTTCGGCTTTTTTTGCAAGAAACGAGGCAAAAATGACATCCGTTTGGGAGTTGAAAAGTTTTTTGATTTAGTTTATAAAAAGGAATGCAAAATTTCCAGACCTAATAAATAATTTCGGAATCATAACGCATATAATATTAGGTATTTATGGAATCGGTACTATAAAAAAGAAAGAGGCAGATTCTACAACCTGCCTCCTTTTTTCTGATTAAGCCCTTGGGATTAGTCCATAGCTGCGTCGCGCAACTTTTGAACATAAATAGCCTTCAGGTGTTGCTCCCGGCGAATGACGCTCGGCTTCGTGAATTTCTGTCTGTTACGGAGTTCTTTCACAACGCCGGTCTTTTCGAATTTTCTTTTCAATTTCTTTAAAGCTTTGTCAATGTTTTCGCCTTCTTTTACGGGAACGATAATCATAAAAAATACCTCTTTCTTTTAATTATTAAACATAAAAATTTTAAGCCGGCAAAAATACAACTTTTTCACTTCCCTCTACCATATTTAGAAAATAAAAATTTGAAGAGTTATCCTTGATGTAATTTTGTAACTTTGCGCCCTATTTTCAAACCCATACATAATGAGAATCCTTTCTTCTTTAGTCGCTGTTTTACTGATAGTTAGTTCAGTTTCAGCACAAGACACCCTCAAAAGTTTTTGGAGCAACCAACAACTCAAATCCATCGGAACGGCCATCGATTCCGTGGAAGAAGGCCACTGGGTCTATTACCACCGCGACGGCAAAATGATGATGGAAGGGAATTATGAACACGGGAAAAAAGTCGGACGGTGGAAAGCTTGGTACGACAACGGGCAAATTTCGCAAGACTATTATGCCGACAACGGAACCTTTCAAAGTTGGTACTCCGATGGGCAGTTGGAATCCGAAGGGACATTCAAAAACGGAGTCAAGGATGGCGTTTGGAAATTCTATTATCCGGACGGAAAACTCTATCGGAACTGCGCCTACGACAATGACAGTCTGCACGGCTTGGTTACGGAATTTTACGACGGCGACCAGAAACAGTTTGAAGGCAACTACGTTCACGGCAAACTGAACGGCTACGCGCACTGGTGGCAAGCGAACGGCCAGTTGGAAATGGAAGGCAATTCCATTGACGACCTGCAAGACGGCACCTGGAAATTCTATCATCCGGACGGTTCTTTGGGAAGCAAAGGCGATTTCAGAGGCGGGCTCCAAAATGGCCAATGGGAGTATTACTTTGAAAACGGAAAAATCTGGAAACGCGGGCAATACCGCAACGGTATGCGCACCGGCCTTTGGACCGCCTGGTTTGAAACGGGTGAGAAACAGCGCGAAGGTAATTTCGTACTCAACAAGGAGGACGGAAAATGGATTCAGTGGTACGAATCGGGGCAAGTGAAAGACCAAGGTTATTTCAAAGCCGCACAGATGTCAGGACTTTGGGAAGGTTTTTATGACGACGGAACGAAAAAGTACGAAAGCGAATACAAGAACAATGAACGCGACGGTATCTATAAGTATTGGAATATCAATGGTTCCAAGAAAAGTTCCGGGTTTTACAGCAAAGGGCTCAAACACGGCCACTGGATTGAGTACGCCGACAACGGACAGAAACTGGAGGAAGGCAAATACGTGAACGGAACGAAAAACGGCACGTGGGCCTATTACAATGAGCGGGAAGTGAAAATCCGCGAACAGAATTTCGTGGAAGATGCTGCAACCGGCTCTTTCACAGAATATTATCCAACCGGCAAAAAACAGATGCAAGGAAACTATCAGAATCGTATGAAAGAAGGCACCTGGTCTTACTGGGACGCCAACGGAAAACTGATGTACAGCGTTGAATTTCATCAAGGGAAAAAGGTGAAAGTCTATACGGAATTGAACAAAGAATTTGCCAAACCCTTTTAGACAATATGGAAAGTGCTTTGATAGTTAAGAGGTTTTGTTTTAATCCGTTAAGTGTAAACACGTTTGTCTTGTTCGACGAAACGAAAGAAGCCATCATCATTGATCCCGGAATGTATCGGGACAATGAGGAGGAAGTGTTGAAGAGATTTATCGAGCAAAAGGAACTGTCAATCAAGTACATCCTTTGTACGCATCCTCACATTGACCACGTTTTAGGAAATGCTCGGTGCAAACGATTGTACGATGCCCCACTGCTGATGCACGAAGCGGGGATGCACATTTACTCTCAGGCAACTGCGTACGGCGTCGCATTCGGATTAGATAGAGATCAATCGGTTTTCCCAAAGCCAGACCGTTTTGTTGTGGATGGCGAAGAGATTTCTTTCGGGAATCAAGTTTTCCAAGTCATATACACCCCCGGGCACGCCGATGGAAGCATCTGCCTCTATTCTTCCAATGCGGGGGAAATCTTTGTGGGCGATGTCATTTTTGCTGATGGAGGATACGGTCGCACGGACCTGCCTTCAGGCAATTTAAACACACTCAAAGAGAGTATTGAGAAAATATTCGCGCTTCCAGACGATACCGTCATTTTCCCTGGGCACGCTCAGCCAACTACCGTTGAAAAGGAAAAAAATCTATCCATTTTTTAAAAGAGGGGAACACTCTATTGTGCTACTGGAATCGACAATAAGGTAATGTTCCGAAACTCAGGAAAAAGCTGAGGAACATAAACTCAAGAGCAAATAATTATTAAAATCATTTTTAATGAAACCATACGAGAAAAAAGAAATTTACAACGAAGAAGAGGTTCAAGCGCTGTCTGGTTTTTACAAAAATATCATCACGAACATTGGGGAAGATGCTGAACGCGAAGGGCTTGTAAAGACACCGGCACGTGCAGCCAAAGCGATGAAGTTTTTAACGCACGGGTACTCCGTAGATCCCAAACTGATATTGGAAAGTGCTCTGTTTCACGAAGATTACAAACAGATTGTGGTCGTCAAAGACATTGAGATTTACTCACTTTGTGAACACCATTTGCTTCCGTTTTTCGGGAAAGCGCACGTCGGCTACATTCCCAATGGAACGATTGTCGGACTGAGCAAGATTCCGCGCGTGGTTGAGGCCTACGCCCGCCGTCTGCAACTGCAAGAACGACTCACCACGCAGATCAAAGACTGTATCGAGGAAGTACTTCATCCTCTGGGAGTTGCTGTCGTCATTGAGGCGCAACACCTTTGTATGTCAATGCGGGGCATTCAGAAACAGAATTCCGTCACCACCACGTCCGAATTCACCGGTGCCTTCCTCAACCAATGGAACACCCGACAGGAATTTATGCACCTCATCGGTGCCGACCTGCATTAAAAGTAGGAAGTAAGAAGTAAGAAGTAAGAAGTAAGAAGTAGGAAGTAGGAAGTAAGAAGTAGGAAGTAGGAAGTAGGAAGGGTTAAGGGTTTGTGTGGCGGCGGGCCTCTCTTTTGACGGCGGCTTTTT
This sequence comes from Bacteroidales bacterium UBA1756, assembly GCA_002314795.1. GTDB lineage: Bacteria > Bacteroidota > Bacteroidia > Bacteroidales > WCHB1-69 > UBA1756. The sequence continues at coordinate 3,552 of DCHI01000055.1, forward strand.
CTTTGTCAAGAATCATCTTATCCGAAAAGACCTTTCCCCAGTTGAAAACAATCCCCGTTTGAATACTTATGTTTTTGGAACTCAATTGTTCAAAAGCAGCCAAGACATTGTCCGTGGCCACATAGAACTGAAAGCCGTTGCAAGCGAGACCGATACCCAGTCCGATGTTGGCGTAACTGTTTGGAAGGATGGTATAGGTAGCGCACAGGTTGACAAATCTCGCGAAGGTGGCGTCCCACGCGACAGTGAAGGAGGGAATGAACCGCCGCCCGATGATGTCACCGCGGAGCATTGCTGAAACGCGCTGATCCGGAAGATATTCATAATGCCCTTCCATCGTAATTTTGGCGTATGTAGCTGTGGTATAACCTTTTAATTCTTCTTTTTCAAAAGGAAAATACTCTTTCAATGAATCTTCCACCTCGTGGATATAATTCTTATCTTGAACAAAACGGAAGGCATCTATGCCGGTATAGTAGAAGGCATCCCCATCGTAGAAAGTGCCTCCGTCAGCAGTAGCGGAGTAATAACTGATCGGATGGTTTTTCCAACGGATGAAGCCCAAATCGCACACAGCAATTCCCGCCGACCATTCGTCCCGTTGCCACGTGGTTCCCAAGTCAATGGAAAAACCATAATTATGAAAAATATTTTCAACAATCTCACTAACGGAGGACTCATCCTCAACCAAGTCTAAAGGCAACGACATCAAAACGTGGGTGTGGTAGTTGAGCCGCATCGCGTATGTAGTGGGGTCGGTTTCCAACTTGAAATAGCTATCCTTGGTATGCAAATTAGCAATACCCGTCAGAAATTTGGGGCGCACCCCGATGGCCCATTCATCGTCAATTTGATAACGGAAACCAAACGACAACTCATTGTAAGCCATTGCATAAACCGAAAGTTTATCCATTTCTGCCGGTTCATCCACATAATTCATATTACCCTGCAAAGGAAGTTTGAAAAAGGTTTGGGGATAGAAAAAATAGCCCTGCATACGGACTCCTTCGCTGATGCTAAAAGAGAGCCGTCCAAACTTTTTTCCAAATGTGAGGAAGGGTTCGTTAATATCAAAATTCAAACGATTATTTTTATAAAGACGGTCAATAAATTTATTGATGGTCAACACTTTGCCCTGATCAGTTTGCTTGACAATATTTTTGTAAGCCATCCCGACATTTTCAATATTGATACTGAGATTAGTAAAGATAGGGAGCCCGACATAATTGGCGTATTTCCATTCGGTGGCGGGGTTGAGCAAGTCGGCGTACGGATTGTACTGCATAAAGTGCGTGGTGCGGATGTTCTGAGCGGACAACGGAAGAAACGCAAGTTCCAGAATCACTATAAATAAAAATAACCTTTTCATTATCTGGAACTTATGTTAATATTTTCGGTATCATAAATAATTTCTGCGCCCATATTCATTTGCAGGAACTGAGTACTGAACACTTTGATGGCAGAACCGGTATGGATTTTAAATTGCAGCAAGGTATTGTTGCTGTGAGCAAGCACATTATCCAAACGCTGATCGGTGAGCGAACAGATGAACGTACTTTTCGTAGTTTGTGTTACCTGACCGGCAGCGTTGGTTTGAGCAGCGTACAGAAGCCGCGGAGAAACCAAAATGGAATCAATGACGGTAGGCACGGCACTCGTGGTATCGATAAAATAGAATTGAGCATCCACGTTCATTGGCAATCCATTTTCAAAAGAACCTTTGAACATAAGCATTTTGAGTCCGTCTTTGACATTCATTCCATCCCTGATACCAGGAAGTTTATTCAAAACATTGCCCAGACGGCGGCTGAAAAGCACATTGTCCAGATTGGCGGAAAAAGGAATGTCTAATTCTGCGTGGAGATTGATAGTGGATGATTCATCTATGAAAAGTGACGGTCCGTTAATTCCCGCAGGATTGAGTGAGATTTCACCCGCAAAATTGAGGGTGTTGTGCGCATCACAATAGTAAATTTCGGGGGCTGAATAGGAAACATTTTGAACGGCAGTTGTATGACGTGCCGGAGCAGCAGGGCACACGAATTCGGAGCCCGTCTCAATAATTTCAGACAGCATCGTTCCATCGTGAGTAAAGCCAGCCGTGTCGATTTCCATTTCCACCGATAAGCCAAAAGAATTTTGCAAAGTGATATGGAAAGAAGGATTGTACAAGGTGGCGCTTCCTGAAAAATCGCCCGTGAAAATATCGGCTGGGATGGATTTGGAAACGGGCAGAGTGACTTGCGCCATTTTGGCTTGCACATATTTGAAGGCACAATTGCTAAACGAGCCGCTGATGTCAATACTATGATTTTCCACTCCAATATGCGGATTTTGTTCCCCATAGATTGCAATCCCTAATTCAACGATGTTGGAAACATTTTCATCCGAAAAAAGAATCGTGTAATTGGAAAGGTTGCACGTTGCCCGCAGACTGTTTGCGAGAGTGAAATGCAAAGGGGTATGGGAGGGCGAAATAATCCGTGGGCAAGTGATGACAATGGAATCCAAATGGCTAAGGTCGTGAGTGAACTGAATAGTAAGAATGCCACTTTTGATTTCCGCCGTTTCAAGTTTCAGCAACGGATTGTCAAAATTAATTGAAGCAGAAAAATATTTTCCGTTAATCACATCGACTACGCCGGGAGATGCAGGCAGGGTGAATTCACAATGTCTTTCAAACGATGGTTGCGAGTGAAGTTCCATCAAATCCGCTCCCGTAATCGGTTCATTTATATCAATGACGTAGGTAAAATGTATCAGTCCGTCAGCAGTTTGTGTAAAATTGCTATTTCCACCGGCATTGAGAATATGTTCTGCCGTATAGCGGGAATTAACAACCGGAATCCCCCAATCGCCATTCACGTCTATGCTGTAAACATCTGTAAAATCAAGTTGATTCTTACAACCAAGAAACGGAATCAAAAGCACCAATAAGATACTTATTTTCAATAGATTAAATAAATATTTCATATTCACTCATTCAATGCCGCAAAAGTAGATATTTTTTCAGAAAATGGATTATTGCAAACAAGACATTTTCCCATTGACTTATAAACATTTGCACGTTACCACATCGGAAAAGAAAGTTGCAAAAGGTTATGACAAATTTCGTACCTTTGCCGCCTTAATTTTTACAATATAAATAATATGGATATAGCAACAAAGTACGAACCGCAACTCATTGAAGATAAATGGTATGAATTTTGGACAGACCACAAACTGTTCTCCTCGAAGCCCGATGGACGGCCTTCATTTTCTGTCGTAATCCCCCCTCCGAACGTAACGGGGATTTTGCATATGGGGCATATGCTGAACAATACCATTCAGGACATCTTGGTTCGCCGTGCGCGTATGATGGGCTTCAACGCCTGCTGGGTGCCCGGAACCGACCACGCATCCATCGCCACGGAAGCCAAAGTGGTGGGAATGCTCAAAGAACGCGGCATCGACAAACGCCAGCTTTCTCGTGACGAATTTCTCAAGTACGCTTGGGAATGGAAAGAGAAACACGGGGGCATCATCCTCAAACAGCTCCGTAAACTCGGCGCCTCCTGCGACTGGGACCGCACCAAGTTCACGATGGATCCGGAACTTTCCGAAGCCGTCATCGACGTTTTTGTTGACTTGTACAACAAAGGCAAAATCTACCGTGGCGTCCGTATGGTCAACTGGGACCCGAAGGCCCTGACTGCCGTTTCCGACGAAGAGGTCGTTTACAAAGAGATGCAGTCCAAACTTTATTACGTCCGATATAAGATTGAAGGAACTGAAAACGAATACGTTACAATTGCGACCACCCGTCCCGAAACCATTTTGGGCGATACAGCCATTTGTATGCATCCCGAAGACGAACGTTTCCAACATTTGAAAGGCAAACGCGCCATCGTCCCGGTCGTCAACCGTTCCATTCCTTTGATTTTCGACGAATACGTGGATCGCGAATTCGGTACCGGCGCACTGAAAATCACGCCGGCACACGATATCAACGACTACAACCTCGGACTCAAGTACAAGTTGGATACGATTAACATTTTCAACGACAACGGAACTATTAACGAAAACGGACAATTTCTGGTTGGCGTGGACCGTTTCCAAGCACGCAAGGACATTATCCCGATGTTGGAAGAAGCCGGCGCACTCGTCAAGATTGAAGATTACGTCAACAAGGTTGGTTTCTCAGAAAGAACGAACGAAGCCATCGAGCCGAAACTTTCGGTACAATGGTTCTGCAATATGGCCGCATTGGCCAAGCCCGCGCTTGATGTCGTTATGAACGACGAAATCAAGTTCTATCCCGACAAATTCAAAAACACCTACGCCCACTGGATGGAAAACGTCAAAGACTGGTGCATCAGCCGCCAGCTTTGGTGGGGGCATCGTATCCCCGCGTACTATCTTCCTAACAAAGAAGTAGTTGTAGCCAAAACGCAGGAGGCAGCTTTGGAAATCGCTCGCCAGAAATTTCCGGAACTGAACTTAACCCTCAACGACTTGCAGCAAGACGAGGACGTTTTGGATACGTGGTTTTCATCCTGGCTTTGGCCGATTTCCGTTTTCGATGGAATGCGCAAGCCCACAAACGAAGAAATCAATTACTACTACCCGACATCGGTCCTCATCACGGCCCCCGACATCATCTTCTTCTGGGTNNGGGGTCATCGTATTCCTGCCTACTATATCAAGGACATCTTAGACCAAACGGGCCTAGAGAACCCTCCCGACGATAAAATCATCGTTGCCGAATCCCTCGAAGAGGCACAAAAAATAGCATCTGCCACCTACAACCTACCACCTGCAACCTGTCTAATCCAGGACGAGGGCGCACTCGACACCTGGTTCAGTTCATGGCTATGGCCCATGTCCGTCTTTGCCGACAAGAGCGAACGCGCCTATTACTACCCCACCACCGACCTCGTGACGGGTCCCGACATCATCTTCTTCTGGGTGGCTCGTATGATTATGGCCGGTTTGGAATGGCGCAAGGAAGTTCCGTTCAAACACGTTTATTTCACGGGAACGGTGCGTGACAAATTGCGTCGGAAGATGTCGAAGTCACTCGGCAACTCCCCCGACCCGATTATGCTGATGGAGCAATACGGTGCCGACGGCGTCCGTATGGGAATGCTGCTCAGTTCTCCGGCGGGCAACGACCTGCTGTTTGACGAAGCGTTGTGCGAACAAGGCCGTAACTTCAGCAACAAAGTCTGGAACGCCTTCCGTTTGATCAAGGGCTGGCAGGTTGACGAAAGCATTCCGCAGCCGCTCCACTCCAAGACAGTGGTAGAATGGTTCAACTGCCGTTTCAATGAGGCGTTGGGTGAAATCAACGACCATTTCGACAAGTTCCGTATTTCAGACGCATTGATGGCCGCTTACAAACTGATTTGGGATGATTTCTGCTCCTATTTCTTGGAAATCGTCAAACCCGCTTACCAACAGCCTATCGACGGAAAAACGTATAGCGAAATCATTGACATTTTTGAAAATCTGATGAAATTGTTGCACCCGTTTATGCCGTTCATCACCGAAGAATTGTGGCACAGTCTGCGTGAAAGAGGCGCTGACGAATCCATTATGGTTAGCGCAATGCCGAAATACGACGAAGCGAAAGCAAAAGACGGAATTTTAGTTCGTTTTGCCAATACTCAAAAAGTGGTAGAATCCGTTCGACGCGTTCGTAACGACAAAAACATCGCCCAAAAGAACGCCATCGACCTGCTCGTTCTGAAACAGGACGGAGCCGACGAAGCGATGGATTCCATCATATCAAAACTCTGCAATCTTTCATCCATTCAATACATTACGGAAAAAGTTTCTGGAACGTGCTCCTTCATTGAAAACAATGTAGAATACCTGATTCCCGTTTCACAAAACATCAACGTGGAAGAAGAGTTGAAAAAGCTGAATGGAGAATTGGAATACGCCGAAAAATTCCTCAAATCCGTGATGGGCAAACTGTCGAACGAACGTTTCGTCAACAATGCACCGGAAGCCGTTGTCAATGTGGAACGGAAAAAGAAAGCCGATGCCGAAGAGAAGATTCGTTTGCTGAAAGAACAAATTGCCAACCTGAAATAATTCACTGATGAAGAACATTTTAAGGGATCTGCTCCGCTTAGTTATCATCATCACCGTATTGTGCACAATGGTCTATTTTATGGATGGCCCCGGCTTTGACGGGAAGTCAGACATATTGTATGGCGTCGTCGGTGGCGGGGTGACGGCATTCATTGTGATGTTTGTTGTAAAAAAGCTTCGCAAACCGAAAAAGTGAAAAATAATCAAATTTGTTGCAGCATTTCAGCAAAAGTTGCGTCAAGTTACACATTGAAAATCATTAAAAAGAAATAAATATGAAAAAAATCGTTATTTTTACAGCAGTTATTTGTCTGTGTCTCAGTGCATTTGCTCAAAAATCAGTTCAGAGCATCAAATACGAAGGTGTTTTGGCACAAGCCATCACCCAAGAAAGATACAACAAGTTGATGACGCAAAGTCCTTCCAAACTTTTGGATACCTATTATGATGTAACCGGTTTCTGTTATGTCACCAACCAATTGCCGGAAAACACAGTGGTGATGGGCGACATTTGCAGCTGCATTTCCCCCAATGAAAATTGCGACGACGCGAGCACGGTGGCAACCAGCAAACAAATCAACCATCGCAAGTACGCTATGCAGCGCGAGGAAGTTCGGTACGTTGCTTACACGTTAGGCAATACCGGAAGCTACGTGGTGGTTTATCCCCTTGGCATTTATCAGAAAAATCGCAATGCTTTTATGAAAGAATACGGATACTAATCCTAAAGCATTCTTTTTTAATTATTTTAGAAAACAATAATATCATCGAATATGAAAAAAATCATTTCCTTTTTTGTTCTTTTCGTGCTGGTATGTGCGGCAAGTTTCGCCCAAACACAATACTCGATGGGGGTCAGCCCGACCGACGTAACTTCTTGCAACGCTTATATTTATGATAATGGCGGTGAAAACGGAAACTATGGTACGGGACGTAACGACTGGATGACCATCCACCCCACCGGCGGTGCCGTCACCATCCGTTTTATGGAATTTGATGTCGCCGAAACCGACACATTGTACATTTACAATGGAACCGACCCGAACAACGACTCTATCCCTTTGATGATTGGTTCTTTAGCAACCAACTGGGTTAACGAAAGCAATGTCATTCAGGTTGGTGACCAAGAGGTTTCCGCAACCATCCAGAACCCGACCGGTGCACTGACACTTCATTTCGTATCAGCAGCCAATTCCGAAACCCGTTCCGGTTTTGCTCTTTTGGTAACTTGCCAACAACCTTGCCAGCGTCTCCACGCCGGCATCGATTTCGCCAACTCAAATCCCGTTCCACACTTCGACCCCGAGCTCCAGGATGGTTACTACTACGTGGATTTCTGTCCCGGAGATACGGTTCACATCGCTGCAACGGTGACCTATCCGGACAATGACTACAGTTACCATCAGGATCCTACAACGACCTATTTCGACTGGAGTTATGGTCAGAGCGGAAACGGACAAACCGATTTATACTACGTATTTAACCCGGGACAAGGTTACGATTTGTCACTCTCTTTGAGAGAAACGCACGATGGCAACACCTGCTACGGTCAAACTCCCGTCGCCATCCGTATCAGAGGTTCTCAGGACCCGTTCGTATATGCAGACTTGTTGGATGATGTGTGCCAAGGCACCGAAATTCCATTGTTAGTCAGTATGGACACTGCCGCAAATATTATTGTAAGACCAATCGGTAGTACCCAAGAGTCCAGTTTGTCCGTTGACTCTACCGTGTTTATCCCCGATGGTCCATACTGCACCACACAATGTTATAGTTCTTCCGTCAACTTCACCTCGTTTCCACCGAATGCTACTATTACAGCAGCATCCGACATTCTTGGTGTACGTCTGAACATCGAACACTCCTTTATCGGAGACATCAACATTTCTTTAATATGTCCTAACAATCGTTCTGCTATGTTGATGCCCGACCATAATGGGAACAACGGTTACTATTTCGGATTGATGTATGAGCCTGACGGAAGTAATTGCAACGCATCTGACAACGTTCAAGGGACGGGATGGAACTACTGCTGGAGTGAAAATTCCACGTATGCCCAACTTCACGGCCATTGCTATGACTCTCAAAATCTCGGTAATGACAGATCTTCAACCGTTGACTCTTCACACGTAGCTATTGGCTATCCCGGACAACCTAACTTTGTTCAAGGTCAACAATACTACATTCCGTACCAGTCTTTCAGCAACCTGATTGGTTGCCCGCTGAATGGACTTTGGCAGATGCAGGTATGCGATACTTGGGGAAGTGACAACGGTTACATCTTCAGTTGGGAACTCACCCTTGACCCGAGTTTGATGCCACAAGACTGGACCTACAATGTGGAGATTGAAGAAATCAACTGGGCGGGCGGTAACATTGTCCCCACGTCCGACTCTACCGCTTCCATCATCACCGACCAACCGGGTGATTTCACCTACGTCTTCACTATCGTGGATGAATACAGTTGCGAATACCCGCACCCGATGCCGTTGAAAGTCGTTCAACAACCCGAATTCAACCTTACCAACCAGAATATTTGCGAAGGCGAATCGGCTACATTGGATCCCCAGTTTACCTACGTCGGAACTCCCGGCCTCGTCAGCTACGAATGGAGCAACGGTGAAACCACACCCGCCATCACCGTCAGTGAAAACGGACAATACGACCTTTGTATCAACACGT
>DCHI01000033.1 GCA_002314795.1 Bacteroidales bacterium UBA1756
TACGACTTTCGTGCGGTTGCCGTGCTCTCTTGCCGAATTGTTTTGCGTAATTTTGCGGCCTCATTTTTTACTGAACGAATATGAAATACGTTATCATCGGTGGTGTGGCGGGCGGAGCAACCGTCGCCGCACGTCTCAGACGGATGGACGAACACTGTTCCATCACTCTTTTCGAAAAAGGGAATGACATTTCTTACGCCAACTGCGGCCTTCCTTACTACGTGGGCGATACGATTTCTTCCCGAAATTCCTTGCTTCTGCAAACGCCCGAATCGTTTCAAAGACGCTTCAATGTTGACGTGCGCGTCCGAAGCGAAGTTCTTGCCATTCACCGTGAGAAAAAGACGGTCACCTACCAAGTGCGAGGCGAAAACGTTCAAAGAGAAGAAACCTACGACAAGCTCGTATTGTCTCCCGGGTCAGTGGCGATTCGTCCCGATATACCCGGAATAAATGATTCCAACATATTTGTTGTCAAGGAAATGACGGACGCCGATGCCGTCAAAGAACGTTTTTCTTTTTTGAAAAAAGAGAAGAAAGAACCTCGAATTCTAATCGTCGGCTCCGGTTTCATCGGCTTGGAAATGACCGAAAACTTTTCGTCTGAAAATACCGTAACTTACCTGGTGGAAAAAGCGTCCCACGTGCTGCCGGCAGTTGATTTGGAAATCGCCGCTCCTTTGCAGGCACATCTGCGTGCTAAATCCGTTAACGTATTTACTGACAATGGTATTGCTCGTTTTGAAAAAAAAGGAGAACAGACGATTGCGGTCTTGGAAAGCGGTGAATCGTTAGAAATCGATCTTGCTGTCATTGGTGCTGGCGTACGTCCCCGCGCCGAATTGGCGGTTGCCGCCGGCCTTGAAATTGGCGAGTGGGGAGGAATTGTTGTGGATGAATTTATGCGGACGTCCGACCCGGACATCTACGCCGTCGGTGATGTGGTAGAAACCATCCATCCCATCACAAAAAAACGGCAGTTGATGCCATTGGCGGGGCCCACGAACAAGCAGGCCCGGACTTGCGCCGACAACATCATTGACGGAAACATCCATCCCTACCACGGAAGCATCGGGACAGGCATTGCCAAGGTTTTCGACCTCTCGGTCGGGATGACGGGACTGACAGAAAAGAAGTTGCAACAACTTAATATACCGTATCTTACGTCAATTACACATACCGCCTCGCACGCTTCCTACTACCCAGGCAGTACCCTCGTTACCACGAAATTGCAGTACGCCCCCCAAACCGGTCATCTTTTGGGTGCGGAAGTCATTGGTACTGATGGCGTTGACAAACGTCTTGATGTGTATGCCAACCTCATCGCACGACAGGGAACCGTATTTGACCTCACGCAATTTGACCATTCGTATGCGCCGCCTTTTTCTTCGGCAAAAGATGCTGCGACGATGGCCGGCTGCGTGGCCGAAAATATCTTGCGGGGCAAGATGCAGCCCATCTCTTGTAGGGAACTGCGTAGTCTTCTTCTTCATAAAAAAGAGAAAGATTTCCTTCTGTTAGACGTGCGTTCATTTTTGGAACACAAGTCTGGAGCCATCGAGGATTCTGTGAACATTCCGTTGGACACGCTTCGCGAACGGCTAACGGAGCTTCCGAAGGACAAACTCATCATCATTTATTGTGCGGTTGGGCAGCGCGGATATTTTGCCACCCGTATTCTTTTGCAAAATGGATTTAACAATGTGAAAAATTTAGTCGGTGGCTATCGGACGTGGAAGGATGTGGTTCAAATGGGGGAAAAATATTTTCAAAATTAATGACTATGAAAAAGTCTCATTTATAGAGGCCCTGACGCAGTGCTTTGCTCTTTTCCTGGTATAAAAACTCGTTTATTCCCCAAGTAGCCATTCAACGGCAGGTACACACCGGATTTTTTTGCCTTCAACGTCAATGGTTTCTGAAGGAACTTTCAAAGCCACCAGTGTCAGTTTGTCACAATTAGTCATCTTCGACCCTTTGAGCAGTCCGCCGACCTCCCTCCTATATAGTTTCTGCGACGGATTAGTGAAATCGTAAGCCACCTGAATCAATTCCTTGACGTGTCCGTTCTCAGTCAGAACGAAATCGACTTCAAACTCGTTGTCCTTACGAAGATAAAACAGTTGTTGGAACTCGTTGCAGTACCTACGCAGTAACTCTACAGCCACGACGTTCTCAAGCCGCCAGCCATAGCCTTCAGTCTGGAGCACGTCATCGTGCGTCGTCACAAAGGCCATATCAACCGCATAGAATTTGCGTCCGACCTGCCTCTCTATCGACTTAAAAGAGAACTTGGGAACGGAACAAAGCAGGTAGGCATTCGTCAAGTAATCGGCATAGTTTCTGGCCGTATGCACAGAGTTCAACTGATACTTTTCTGCAAGATGGTTAAACGAAATCTCCTGGCAGTACCTGTCAAGCATTCCGTTGGCCATCGCTGTCAGCGTCTTTTTGTATCTGACCTTGTATCGTTTGCAAATGTCCTTGCTGATGATTGCATTCAGAAGCGAACTCGTGTACTTCTGTCTGTTCGACACGGTCACAAGTTCAGGGAAGCCACCCTCGAGGAGGTATCTGTCAAAAGCTCCAGTCCGCAGAGCACGCGCTTTGGTAGTCTTGGAAACCGTGTCTATGGAGTTGAGACTGCAATACTCCGAAAAGGAAAACGGATACAACTCTATCTGATTGTATCTTCCTGTAAGGTGCGTCGCAAGTTCCCCGCTAAGCAAGTTAGCATTGCTTCCCGTGAGCACAAGCCGTACACCTTGGCGCAGCAGCCGGTTCACAAACAGAGGCCAGCCTTCAACATTCTGAATCTCGTCCATAAAAAGATGAGTGAAGTCTCCGTATATTCTGTATAGCGTTTCCAAAACCTCGTTCAGCCCTTCCGCCTTGATGCTCACTAACTGTTCATCGTCAAAATTCACGTAGGCAAACCTCACTCCGCTTTGAAGCAGAACCTTCTGACATAAGGTGGATTTTCCGCTTCGCCTAACGCCAATAACTATTTGCGCAAACTTGCTATCAAGGTCGAAATCACGTTCCTCCCTTCTGTCGCATAGCAACGAAAGGTCAAGGTTGTCCAGTTCGAATTTCTGGTCTATGAGAATATCATACAGGTTCATTCTTATACTTTTTTTGGGACTGCAAAAATACTACAGAAAACGATAAACTGCACAAAATCGGTAAAAATTATCATTACAAACTGCACAAAATCGGTAAAAACCATCATTGCAAACTGCACAAAATCGGCAAACGATACGGAGTATTTTACTGAAAAATCCCATAAACCGCATAGTACGGCGCAGCACTCACTTTACAAACTTTATAAACTTTAAAAACTTTATAAACTTAAAAAAAAACAACTGAAAAATATTGTACCTTTGCGCCTCTTTTCGTAAAGTTGAAAAGAGAAAAAAAATTATTTGTAATTCACTGAAAACAAAGGATATGTACGCAAAACGTTTTGAACCAATCGTGGATAAATGTGGAGAAATTATCGAGTATCTTATGTCTTCTCCCGATATGCCCGAAAACGCAGAACTTCAATTTAAAATCCGCCTCTCCATTGAAGAAGCAGTTGAAAACATTGTTCGCTATGCCTACGAAGGCGGCGCCGGCTATCTTGAAGCCGCTACTTCCTTGGATAACGGAATGCTGACCGTTTCTCTCACCGACTCCGGAACACCATTCGATCCGCTGGCGAAACCAGACCCCGACATCACACTGTCGGCCGAAGATCGTCCCATCGGCGGACTCGGCATCTTCCTTTGCAAACAGTTGATGGACGACATCTATTACAACTACAAGGACGGTTGCAATATCCTCACTATGAAAAAAGGAACTTCTGCTTCCAATTAACAAAAGATGTCAATGAGAATATCACGTTCATTTTCAGCGCGACTAAGCACGAATATTCTGCTTATCACTTCGTTGCTCTTCATTTCGTCAATCTTGGTGGTATCTTACTATTCCCATAAACTTATTGGAGAAGAAGCCACCAAAAACGCATCTAATGTACTGAACTCCGCTACGTTGGATATCAATAAAACGTTGGGGAAAGTAGAAAACTCTGTCACCAATATGGAGTGGATTGTTAAAGAACACCTCACCGACAGTAGCTATCTCTATCATATTGTATCCGAACTTGTTAAAACGAACGACGAAATCGTAGGAAGTGCTGTCGCCTTCCGCTCCGATTTCTATGCCGGCAAACGACTCTATGCCCCATACGCTTACGAGGATGGAGAAGGTGCTATCCAAACCAAAAATATTGGAGTGGATAAATACGACTACTACCGTATGGAATGGTTCACCGTTGCGTATGAAACCAAGAAGCCCCATTGGAGTGAGCCCTACTTCGACGAAGGCGGCGGACAGATTGTGATGGCAACCTACTCCTTTCCCCTTTTGGATGAAAAAGGCGAGGTGTTCGCCGTTCTTACCGCCGACATCAGCTTGGACTGGCTGAACGAAAAGATGAATGCTATGCATCCTTACGAGCATTCTATGACCATTGTACTTGGTCGTGATGGAACGTATGTTTCTCATTATGAAAAAGAAAGAATTTTAAACCAGAAGATTTTTGACTTCGCCCGTGAGGTAGGAAATCCACGCATCAACAAGTTAGGTGAAAAAATGGTTAGTGGCGACTCCGGCACGTACCAAATGCGTCACGGAGATGATATCGCTTTCGCCGTTTACGGACCTCTTGGCAATGGTTGGTCCGCTGCCATCATCAGTTTGTACAAGGACGTGTTCGCCCACATTATGCGTCTAAACCTGATTATCACCATCGTTTCCGCATCAGGACTTTTCCTCCTTTTCATACTGTGTTTCAAAACGATACAAAAACTCACGCAGCCCATCACGGAGTTCTCCGTAGCCGCGTTGAATATGGCGAAAGGTAATTTCCAAGCACGTCTTCCTCAAATCAAAACCCAAGACGAAATGCTCCAGCTGCACGACTCGTTCGAGTATATGCAGAAGTCACTCACACACTACATTACAGAACTCCGGACCTCCACCGCTCAGAACGAACGTTTTGAAAGCGAGTTGAATATCGCCCGCGACATTCAGCTGAGTATGGTCCCAACCAATTTCCCGACATCCGATAACTGTTCCATTTTCGCGACATTGCGGCCTGCCAAGGAGGTGGGTGGAGACCTCTACGATTACATCATCAAAGACGACGTGCTCTATTTCGCCATCGGCGATGTTTCTGGAAAAGGAGTGCCGGCAGCTCTGTTTATGTCGGTTACAAAAGCCGCTTTCCATTTCATTGTTAACTTGGGATTTCCTATCAATCAAGTGGTTACAAAAATCAATGATAGCTTGAGCGAAAGCAACGACAAAAATATGTTCGTCACGTTTTTTGCGGGGAAGATTGATTTGAAAACCGGTGAAATGGAATACTGCAACGGCGGCCACAACCCCTTGGTTTTATGCCATCCTGACGGAAGAGCCGAGTTTATGCAGGCCAAGCCCAATCTCGCAATGGGTGTCTTTCCGGGCTTTGAGTACGAAGCCGAACAGGTGCGTCTGGAAAAAGGGAGCCGCATCCTACTCTATACGGACGGCGTAACCGAAGCCGAAGACGTCTCCCAGAACCAGTTCGGAGAAGATCGTCTGCTCCAGTTCTCACAAACTATCGGCAAAGACGAAAAATGCCAGGAAATTGTTGACCGTCTGATCGATGAGGTCAAGAGTTTCACCAAAGATGCCGTCCAAAATGACGATATCACCATTATGACAATTAAACTTATTTAATATAAACTTATAGAATAATAACGATGAACGTAACAATCAATCAAGAAGGAAACAAATACCACGTTGTATTGGATGGCCGCATTGACACGACCAACGCCAATCAATTTCAGCAAGACCTCACTCCATTGATGGAGGCCGCCAATGCCGATATTGAAATTGACTGTTCTGCAATGGAATATACCTCTTCCCAAGGACTTCGTATCTTTTTGATGCTTCAAAAAAGCGTGATGGCTCATAGCGGGAAAATGGTTCTTTGCAAATTGCAACCGCAAGTCAAGGAAGTTTTCGACATCACGGGATTTTCAAACATCATCAAGATTATCTAATACCTTATCATTATTAATGATTATTGTTGATATTAACTGATTGTCAATGATAATCATACGCCAAAGTATGCATTACATTTTTGTCATAAACGGGAGAAAGGATTTTGCTCAAATGGAGGTGGATATCCGGAAACAGCTGGACGAACTCACTTCCGAAGGACAAACCTTGGATTATACGCTTTACCGCACCACCGGTGTGGGCGATGCAACGCGCTACACCCGCATCTACTGCGACCTTCATCGTGACGAAGAGGTCTGTTTTGTGGCGTGCGGCGGCTGCGGTATTTTTAATGAAGTGGCCTCCGGCATTGTCAACGAGGCCAACAAGTCGATGGCCGTTCTTGCATACGGAAATACCAACGACTTCATCAAGTACTATCCCGATTATGATTTTCGTGACGTAAGAAAAATGCTGAACGGCACGATTGAAAAAATCGACATCATCCAGGTGAACGACAACTATTCCTTGAACGTATGCGATTTCGGAATGGACTCGATTGTTGCGTCCGAAGCCAATTACTTAGCGGAGGATGGAAAGTCCTATCCCTACTACCGAGGGCTCATCCGAGGAGTAATTGCCGGCCGGTACAACCGCATTCAAGTTATAGCGGACGGAAAGCAATTGAACAAGGGGCCGATTCTGAGTTGCGCCTTGGCAAACGGCAGGTACGTCGGGGGCGGGTTCTATTGCGCGCCACACGCCATCAACAACGACGGGCTTATGGATGTTTGCCTCATCAAATCGATGTCACTCATCAGTCTGTTTTTCATTTTAGGAAACTATATCAAGGGGCTCCACACGGACGGGAAATACAAGAGAAAAGTGGTTTACACCAAAGCCAAACACGTGGATTTCAAGTCAAAAAGCACCCTTTATGTTATCTTGGATGGCGAGATTCTTCCCGGTACGGAATTTTCAGCAGATATTCTTCCGCAAGCCATCCGCTTGGTTTTGCCAGAGAAATAACATTTTTTATTCAAGAATGCGGCTTTATTTCCCGCATTTTACTTTCCCCTTAGAGGCACTATGTCCTGCAAATTCCGGATTATAAATGCACTTCACTTCTGCATAACCGTCTGAGAATGTGCCGTTCTGAGTTACCGACATCGTATATTCGAAGGTATGTTTTCCCTTAGGAAATTCTTCAAAGAAATAGTTGACCGACTCGTCGCGGACGGTGCGGTAATGGCGGACACCTTCGTAACGGAAACCGGAACCGAGGTCATTCGCATCGAAGGCGGCAGAATGCAAGTCTTTAAGCCACACGTACTCCAAATCACGGTCAGCAGTAACAATAAGTTGAACACGTACCCGCTCGCCAGGATGTAACACCGTTTCCCCAGATATCGGTTGGAACACGTCGCCGCGTTCATCGGTGACAACTCTCCACAAATGCCGTTCTACCGACAACGGACGCGCATTCCCTTCTGCCACAATGCTGTCCAAATCCTGCCACTTCTGCCACATTAACGTGCCGAACGAAAACCCATCCGTTTGCTGCGATAAGGTAACGTTATCTCTTTCAATATTTTCCGCCATCATATCGTACCAGATGGGCATTTGCAACGTATCCACAACGGAAATAGTGAAATTTCCAACCTGCAAACCAATGGTGTCCGCATTCTCGTTCTCAACGTGCTGATAATCGGTCAGTAGAACCATACAGGCATTCGCAGTAACGGAAGCGGCTTCCCAGTACTGACCGCGTTTTTGCTGCAACAGCCACAATTTCATTTCGCGTACCGACTCCTCATCCTTCAAAATTTTTTCAAACGCCTCAATCATCAAGGTTTGTCGCTCTATGGGTGAAAAATAGGACGAGAAAAAGTATCTTCGAGGTGCCTCCTTCCAATACATCCCCAACTCTTCAGAGTGTTGAGCTGCGCCCTTGATTTCTTCCATAAGGAGCTGTGCCCTCGCCGTGTCGCCTACAGCGAACAAAGTCAACGCGGCCATCGCCTGCTCAGACCAAGTTGCAAAATCTTCGGCATAAGTACTCAACTTACGCAAATAGAACTGATCGGCTTCGGTATTGAAATGGCGGTCATTCAGATAGTAACTACGGGCGAACAAATACTGCAAGATACTAAAATTCAAACAATTGCCAATCAACCTATTGGGATATTTTACTTTAAGATACTCATAATTTTCTTTTATGGCATCGGCATCCCACTTCAATGCCTTGTAGGTGGAGATATTCAGTTCGCTTCCCCACCCCATTTCGCGGGCGCGACCGATTTCAATGAGGATGCGCCGGGTAATGCTAAAATTGGAGCTGCCGCCCTTGAACCACGGCCAGCCCCCGTCGGGATTCTGCGCCGCCACCAACTTTCGCCGCGATGACGCAAAGGTTTTCTGCAAATTATCTTCCTCCATCAACATCGCCAATTGCATATTCTCATCTTCCACCGTTCTCGCAGGTGTCAGCCACGGATTGACGGACCACAACTGCTTACGGGCTTCGATCTCCTTCTGACGGACACTATCAACCTCAACATTGAGCCAGCCACGAAGGTCCGTATTCTGCGCAATTGTCAACAGCATTGCACTGCTCAGCAGTTGGTTGCAAAGTTGGTCAGTACTTTCATACTCGGGATGAATAAGCAACGGGAGCGCCGTCACTGCATTCCACGCGGGCTGCGGCGTGAATACCAGACGATAGCTTTCCAAGTCGCTATCTTGTTTGGGTAAATTACTGAAAACAAATGTTTTATTTCCCTTTTTAGTATTAAAAAACGGAGCGCTCTCGTACACCAACATTCGGCGAGTGAGCACCGGAATGGTACGTTGCTCACCATCGCTGTATTTCACGTTGTCCCCTTCGCTATGAGCCGCGAAACGGAAGGTGAGAGCACTCGACCCTGCGGGCACAACCACATAGCATTGAAACAGATACTGTCCCATACTATCCATACTGAAATGCTGCGCATCGGCGGTAATGGCGGTGCCATCGATGTCGGTAACACCCAACTCCGCCGTTCCTTGCTGCGGCCCCGCATTGGTGTTCACCACCTTAGCTGAAAACAAAAGCGTGTCTCCTTCGTATGCAAAACGTGGCAGATTAGAGACTGCCATCAACGGTTTTTTAGTGCGGACGGTGTCGGAAAACAAACAGGTGGTTCGTTTCTTCGTGTGTGCTACCCCCTGTATTTTCCAACGTGTTAACGATTCGGGCGCCGTGAATTTGATTTCCACTATTCCATTTTCATCTGTTTTCAAAAATGGATAAAAGAAAGCGGTTTCCGAAAAGTTAGTGCGCGGGGTAACAACGTCACTTTGAGGTGCTGCGTCCGAAAATCTATTTCCACGAACCGTACTTATTTCGCCATCCAATGAAGTTACGCCCTCCATTTCGCAAAGTTTGTCGCCAACGGACTTACGAACAATCACACCATCAATCATCGTTTTCTGGCCGTCACTACGGGCACCTCGAACAGCGGCAAGGGAAGGCGATTCCTCGTTGAACCGACGAGAAGCAACTCCGTACGTTCCATTTAGACGCAATGAAACACCACATTTCCAATCAGGTACAATCAATAAATGGGAAGAACTGCGATAACAATACGGGAAAAACCTTGCTGCATAATGATAATGTTGAGTGGTCGAGAAATGAGGGAGATTTACATAACTTTTGGGATAAAATCTCAATGGAAACTGAGGGAGAACGAAAATACTATTAGGAGCAAAAACGTCCAAAGAGGCGTCGTACATCAGACACAACACTTCGGCATCCGTAGGTGTGCCGTCGCTGTTGGTGAAGCGCAGACGGAAGGTGGTTTGCTCGCCCGGCAACAAGTCGCTGCGGAAAGTCTCCCACTCGTAAGTGATTTTCGGCAGAACACGGAGTTGCGCTTCCACTGACGAAGAATAAACATTTCCCAAATGAATGCAGTGAGCCAGCAACTGCACCCTTATCGTATCATCGGAAGTGACAACATAATCAAACGCATAATGTTGAGAGTTAACGATATTGAAACCTTTTATCCGCTTCCTTCCATTAAAAAGATCCACATAAATTGTAGCATTGGGAATGGAGGTTCCTATATGAAAATGGAGCGTGTCGCCCGCACTGGCCTCCCATTTATCCACGCACGCCCAAACACCATCGTACTTAGGAGAAACCGTATCTTCCAAATGTCCTACAGAGAAGCAATCGGAATATACAACTTCTTTATAATCAGAATATTTTGATTTAATAGTGAAACGATACGTTCCCGAAGGAAGCGATGGAAGGGAGATGGTAGCAGCTCCCGCAATATCCAAATCGCCCTCTTCGATTCTCCGTTCAACTGGCCAAGAAGATGGCTCGTTTTCACCATTGAATTCCCAAGGCGCAAACCGCTCGTCCGATTGCACTTTCAGATGTACGGATGCAAATGGCGTTTTATGCTTAAATTGCTGAGGAACAATAAGTTTATCAATAGAAAAATGCACTGTTACATTTTGCTCTTTCTCTGCATAATTAACAACATTAACAGGAATTTCTCGCACAGAAGTCTCCTCTTCAAAATAGATGGAAGGAAGTTCAACATTGAATTTGTAAGGTTGCGCCGTGGCCTGAAAAGAGATGCTTTTTTGCTGCGTCTCCCCCGTAACATCAACGGCAGAAACCTCAACTGTAAATTCCTCTACATCTGAATCGGGGGTCAAAGAGGTGGGAAAACAGATTTCAAAATTGCCATCAGCATCGGACGTAAGCGTTCCCACATCAGCCACATAATTTTTTCCAACAACCGAATACTTGATTTCCGTTTCATTCAAGGCATATCCCGCATACGCTTCAAGATGGCCGGGCACGCAAATTTTCTCGCCCAACACAAACTTATCGGCGGGCTTATCCAAAGATATTTCAAACTGTGGACGCTTGTATTCTTCTATAAATGCACCAGTTTCCCCCATAAAAGTACGATAATAATTCTTCCAATAACTTCTACGTCCTTTCCGTCTATGATAGAGATTACGGGAATCTTTTGCAAGTTGCGTCTTTGTGGTATTTATAGACTTTTTATGACATAATTTATGAATTTGAATAGTGAACATCCCGGGCTGCACACTCTCTGGAAGAACGCAACTGTCGGCAATGGAAGAGAACTCGTTAGGACAAAGCGTGTCGCGAAAAAAGCACGTTTCATTCTGGGCAAAAGAAACAATCACCGGCTTCTTATTATAAAAAAGAAATTTATACTTTTTAGAATTGATTTTTTCTATAATTGCCTTATAATAAACAACTTGACCTGGACGATAAATCCGTCTATCCAAATTGATGGTCGTGATATAACGCTGTCGGCTGCGAAAACTATAGTTTAGGATTCTTTCATCCTCATAACCTTTGGAAACGATATTGTAACTATGATATGGTGAAATTTTAGTAGAAGCCCTCCCATCTTTTTTGCTACAAAAACTTTTTATGTAGGTAGAATAAAATGGTGATCTCCAACTATTTAATCTCATCAAATGAAAACCGTGGCTACTAAGTGGACTTCCGTCACGGCCGTCCGCGGCAATCAACATCGCACGGTCGTATGACGAAAATTGGACAATTTGCGTATTATTGATACTAAAATATGAAGATGATAGATTATCATAGCGAATTGGGAATAGATGTTGCGTTTCATCTGGAGCCAGAATGGGTTTCTCGTTGACATAGAGCGCATACGATTTTTCAGGTAGTGGCGGCAACAATAACAAAGTGGTATCGATTCCATACTCACTGCCACGAACTACAGGAACGATGGTATCGAACACGATATCCTTGCGGCGGAAAGCATTAAATTTTTCCCCGGACACATACACATAATGCTGATTTTTCAGACAGATGTAAACACTGTCGGCCTGACGTGAAAAAAGCATTATCAAAGGCGAAAGTTGCGTAGAGGGGGATAGATAATCCACATAGAAAGCTGGCGTTTCATACCATTCACGCCAAGTCTGCTCTATACGACCAGACATCGCGGTTTCATACAGATTTGCTTTAATCAAATAGTCACGAGCAAGATCGTAGGAATCCTTATGTGAACTTTTCAGATAATAATTGGCAATCTCCTTGCACAAATCATAACGAGCAACGGATTTCGGATAACGCCCTTCCAATTGTTTCAACGTATTGATAAACAAATCATTGAAATCATTTGAAGAAATTTTTTTGTCAATAAATTTCAGTCGCTCCAAATTCCAAAAAATCAAGGCATCGGAATACCCATCGGCCAAATTTTCCTTTTCCAAATTCTGACACAAGCGTATGAATTTGAAATCGGTTGACGAGGAATCCAAACAGGGAATTTCGTATTGAATAAAGTTTTCTGATGTGGTGATGTAATTTGTATCTCGGCACACAAACGGATGCACCGTCCAGGTATTGAAATTCGCTAAACGGCAGGCATAATTGTAGGCTAAAAAATTGTAAAGTGTGGGCAAATACTGATAGTGATATTCTGATTGTAGCAAATCTTTATACTGCAGAATATCAACATTTTGCAATATTTGTGCCGATTGTAGAGAACGGTCGAAAAAATGCAGAATCTGCTGGTTCAAATAGGCACCATCCCAAGTGGAAATGTCGCTACTGTCGATAGGGGTTCCCGGGGTGATTTCAGAAATCCTGTATGGATTTTTGGAAGAGTAATTTGCCAAAAAGCAACCCAGGTAATTTTCC
The DNA here is from genome assembly GCA_002314795.1 of Bacteroidales bacterium UBA1756. Taxonomy (GTDB): domain Bacteria; phylum Bacteroidota; class Bacteroidia; order Bacteroidales; family WCHB1-69; genus UBA1756. The sequence continues at coordinate 12,749 of DCHI01000033.1, forward strand.
CAAATGGCCTTTTCTACAATAGTCGTTTCATCGTCGGGACGGATGTTCAGGATAGAATCACATTCCAAGACACGATGAAAAAGTTGGCGATAAATGCTCGTATCGTTTTCCACGCCTCGGTTACGTCCAGACTGAACGTCCCTGCACACGGCAAAGAACTTTTGTTTTAATTCTTCTGTTGAATTTTGTGCAAAACAAGCTGAAAATGAAACAATTACTAAAAGTAGAAGAAGTAGTCTTTTCATTTAAGGGATAATTTATGCAACATTAATTCTTCACCACCTTGAAACTCTTCAGCATCTCCTCACCGCTGAAAACGTTAACGAAATAAGTTCCGGGCGCATAACCACCTAAATTGAGATTGACGGATGGGCCGTCCATTCGATTCGTAAACAGATAGTTGCCGTCCGCGTCATAGACCCGCGCCTCCCCTATCAGCTGGGAATTGCGGATGACCAATTGCAAATTGCCTTGCTGCGAGTTCGGTGTCACTACGGAAGTTAAACAAATGGATGGATAACTGTCAACGCCGGACACATAAATCTCGTATGGAATCGGAGACGATTCGTCACTCCGGGCGAAAAAATCACCCAACGAGAAACTGACCGAAGTGCCACCGAAAGAGCCACCACAAAAGCCGCCACCGATACTGATGTTGACCTGGGCTTGGAGCTGGAAAGCACACATAAAGACAAAAGCGATAAGGAGAAAGGTTTTTTTCATTGTATGAAGTGTTAAGTATGAAGTATGAAGTATGAGGTATAAAGTATGAGGTATGAAGTATTGAGTATTAATTGCTAATTGATATCAGTTTTCCTCCCGGGCGGACGGTGACGCGGACGGAACTTCGTAATTTTTCTACATCGGGAACATAAAGCGTTGATTTGGAGCCAACAACGATTTTTGACGACGGGGAACTCATAAATTCCGCACCCGGGGCAATGTGAAATTCTGACTTATCCTTTACCACGAGTCGAGCGTCATCGCCTAAAATGTAAACGGCTCCACTGTCAACGACAAAGCGGCTCTTTTCGGTTAAGATGACGGAAGATTGCGGTTCCTGGGCGAAGACGCTTCCGGACTCGCAAGTCAGCTTCGTCGGCTCGGCGAAGTAGCCGCTTTCCGCGTCACGGAAACGCTGTGCCGGCGTACGGTTTTGCGCCAGCGTGATGCCGTAACCGCGGGTCAAGTTCACCTGCTCCGTCCCCTTCAACACAATTCTTCCCGTCCAACGGGCGTCCTCGGTGACATCATAGTCGTCCCAACGGATCTTCACCAACCAACTGTCCCCCCCGTTTTGTGGAGTCATCTCTATGCTGAGTCCCGTCAGATAGGTGGCCGAGTTGTTCAAATCGGTGTTTTTGTCAAACTTCAACATCTGTCCTCCACCAGATGACCTATTGTACGAATAGTAAGTCTTTGCATTGCAAGTACTTGGATTCGTTCCCATATTGATTTTCCGATGCGATGAAAATGCGTCCAAATTATCGCCCATAAAGGAGATGCTATTGGTGATGGCAGCGCCATTCTTCACCTTATTATACATCGTATATTCGCGAATTACCTTTTTCATTTTAACGAATTTTCCATTGGAGAACACACTGTCCATTGTATTTTCCAAATCGACGTCTTCCGGTTTTGGAACAATGAACATTTCCTGATCCTGGTAGCCACAAAAGGCGTTGGGGTATTCCGGAACGTAATAATCGGGGACCCACGTCCACTGCGTGCAGACGAAATTCGTGTCGCGCGGCATCATATAGCGCGTGTAATCCCAGAAACCTTCGTTGCTGATAACGCGCAGATTATCACGATTTTGATTGTCCCAAACTTGCGAAGAGGTGCCTTCCAACTGGTCACGTCCAATCTGATAGTATGCGTAAATTCCGGCAGTTCCAGCGGCCAGACACGAGCTGTTGGAATACTGGAAAAAGTCCAATTTCCCATTCTTTCCAACATTATGAAATTCCAGCCAGATGTATTGGTTGGGCGTGGTGGAGCTGTCTTTGTACGGCAGTCGGATGCGAATGGCGTCACCGGACGTGACGAAATCGCGGAGAACGAACGTTTTTACACCATCTTCTTTACAAATATCGGAAGGGACGAACACTTTGTTTTGGGCGTTGTGGGCGGAGATATAGGCGGGAGCATTCGGATGTTTCCAGTGCATTCGCCAGCGTTCGTAGCCGTTGCAGCTCACCAGTCCGCTGTGGGCGACCCCCAACAGTGCATAACCACCCTGAATGGTCATAAACGGCATTGTTTCCGAACTGCCGCGGTGATTGCCCCCGCCGATGTGGAAATTGTTCCCGCCAAAAAGAGCGTGCGCTATTTCGTGCGTGACCACACCACTCGGATTCACTCCGAAATTGCCACCGCCTACGCACTGAATAGCTCCTTTTCCACTAAATTTGCACGTATCCCCTTCAATGACAATGGTTTCTCTCATAAAATTACCGACTCCCCCACCCACGTTTTTGCCACCTAACGCAGCCGACGTGTTACGAATGCAAAGTATCGAGTAATACAACTCCTTCCCCTGATAAGCGTAGTCACTTTTACGATTGTGTCCATAAAGTGTTTTAAGTCCGCCGGTCTCGTTAATCATTTCCAAACACATTTTCAAGATATTGGAAAACGAAAAGATGGAACCGTTACCGAAACGACGTATCATTCTGCTTTGCAACAAATTAACCACGACAAAGTCGCCCGTAATCTGCAACGAATCGAAGGAAGACTCACCAAAAATGCGGGTGATGGTACCGTGCGTATGACCGGGCACGTACTCCGTATCCATATATTCTAACAAGTACGAAGGCTCCGTTCCTTTCACGTTCACGCCTTCCAACGCAGGATTGGTGATTTTTTGCCAGTAAGGTGAATCTTCAACAGGATCCATCGCTGGATCGACATCAAAAATGATGTTGGCAAAAATATTCAACGTGCGGAAACTTGAATTGGGCGCAATTCCGCTTCCATCCCAACTATGGCGCGTTTGCGAATAAAGCGCAAAGGGGATGAACAAAACAACTATGGCAAGTAATCGGGCGCGCGACATTAAGTATGATGTATAAAGTAGGAAGTAAGAAGTAGGAAGTAGGAAGTGGTTTATGAGTAATGGGAATGAGGTTTTTGATTAGTGATTTGGGTAGTTGAGAGTTTTACGAAACGGCTGCAAATTTAGTAAAATCGGTGGAGTTTCCGTCTTTAATTTTCAAAAAACAATTGCGGGAAAGGAATTACACAAATAATACATTATCAATACATTATAAAAAAAATACCAATAGTCATTATTTCTGCAAAAAAAATTGAATTGCAAAATAATTTTGTCTTTGTTTTGAAAAGGAAAAAAAACTAATTTTGCACCTCCAATCAATTCATTATTAGCAGAATGACCAAGGGGAATTTTTATTCTAAGATAAAATATATTCTGGCACCAATGCTACTTTTCGGGGCACTGTCAGTTTTTTCGCAAGGAATCCATTACGGTTATCCACAGTCAATCAATGAATTAAAAAGTGGCGATGCCATTTTTCTGAATATTCCCGCACATCAGGATGGCAAATTTTTATCCGATGGAGGGATTGAAGAATTCATTTCATTTTTGAACAGTGCCAACCGTCATTCTTTTGAAATCAGAATCCACTTCTTTTATGGGAGCG
>DCHI01000048.1 GCA_002314795.1 Bacteroidales bacterium UBA1756
CGAACTTTATTTTTCCCCGCTGGGTGGTACAAAAGCGTTTTGAGACATTTTCGAAAAGAAAGTATCTTGATAATCAGCAATTTATAAAAAGATGCCACCCCAATAAAAGTTAAAAAAAATTTTTTTTGGGAAAGTTGGGTTAAGTTTATAAAGTTTATAAAGTTTATAAGGTTTATAAAGTTTGTAAAGTTTATAAAGGATTGTGGAGAAGATGAAAGAAAAAAATTGACCTTTGAAAATAAAACATTATTTTTTGTAAATTTGCGCTGTCGTTTCTCAAGGATGCTTACCCCCGACTCCCCGAAACTGCTACACGTTTGCTTTTGATATTTCCCAAACAAAAAACAGCAATATGAAATAGGCGGTTAAGCACGCCGCAAATTAGCTTGCACAGTATTGATAATCATTTAATAAATCCCATTATGAAAAAATCCTCCAAAATTTTATCCAAGCCATTTGCAATAACGGCCATTTATTCTATCTGTATAGTATTTTTGGTTCTTATTACTTTCGTTTTCAACAAAGCATTCGCAGGAGTTTTACTCATTTGCAATTTGCCTATGATTCTTTTCTTTTTATTTAGGGATATTAAAAGAAGCAGAGAACTGAAGAATCAATAAAACGTTGCACTTGTCATTCTCCTGAAAAATAGTTCACAATGAAATCAGATTTGATTATAGGGTTGATGATGTGCATATTAGCAATAATAGTGGGGCTATTATTGCCTGTTCCTGCTTCATCAACCGAAAAGACACCCAAAAAAATCGGTTATTTATTTTTTAAAATAATCCCTTTTATCTTTTTCTGTTTAGGGTATTTGCACCTGGGAGAATTTTTGTTGGACATTCCTGGCGAAGAAATCAATTTGAAAAACGGTACGTTTCTATTTTTCGCCATATACGCCTTGGGTGAACAATCGAGTTCTTTTCTATGGAAACTGAAAAGTTTTTTTTTGAAAAGGAGGGCTTCTCAACATCCGAAAAATGAGGAATGACCTTCGTCTGAAACAAAGCAAATGGGGCTGACTTCTTTATAGAAACCAGCCCCATTATTTTATGGCTCATACTTTCCTCGAATCTTTATTTTTCGATGGGAAGTTCTTCGTCAATGCGTTCGTTCCACGGGAGTCCGTACTTGCCGATTTCGGCGAGGAACGGATCCGGATCGAATTGTTCGATGTTGAAAACGCCGGTTCCTTGCCACTTTCCGGTGAGAATCATCTTGGCCCCGAGCATACAGGGAACCCCCGTCGTGTAGGAAACGGCTTGTGCTCCGATTTCTTTGAAACATTCGGCGTGGTCGCAGTTGTTCCAAATGTAATAGGTCCGTTCTTTGCCATCCTTGATACCGCGCATTTGGCAGCCGATGGAGGTTTGTCCTTTGTACCCTTCTCCCAATGAAGAAGGTTCCGGAAGCACGGCTTTCAGGAATTGCAACGGAACGATTTCGTGGCCTTCGTAATTGATGGGCTTGATGCTGGTGAGCCCAACCTCTTGCAGCACGTTCAGCACCGTAAGGTATTTTTGACCGAAAGTCATCCAGAAGCGTGCACGTTTGATGCTGGGATAGTTTTTCGTGAGGGACTCCAACTCTTCGTGATAAAGCAAGTAGGAATCTTTGGGTCCGATATTCGGATATTCTACGGATTTGTGAATGCTCATCGGGTCAATTTCAATCCATTGGCCGTTTTCCCAATATTTGCCACGTTGGGTGATTTCGCGGATGTTGATTTCCGGATTGAAGTTGGTGGCGAATGCTTTTCCGTGGTCGCCGGCGTTGCAGTCCACGATGTCTAAATAGTGGATTTCGTCAAAATGATGTTTGGCGGCGTACGCCGTATAGACGCTGGTGACACCGGGGTCGAAGCCGCAGCCGAGAAGAGCCATAATGCCGGCTTCTTTGAAACGGTCTTGGTAGGCCCATTGCCATTTGTATTCAAATTTGGCGACGTCTTTCGGTTCGTAGTTGGCGGTGTCCATATAGTTGGTGCGGGTGGCGAGGCACGCGTCCATCAATGGAAGATCCTGATAGGGGAGAGCCACATTGATGAGCAAGTCCGGTTTTTCGCGTTCCAACAAGGCGATGGTTTCGGGAACATTGTCCGCGTCAACCTGTGCCGTGCGAATGTTCGGTTTCCCAATGGCCGCAGCCAACTTGTCACATTTTGCCTTCGTGCGGCTTGCAATGACGATTTCACTGAATACTTCGGGTACGGATGCACATTTGTGTGCAACGACTGCGCCAACACCTCCGGCGCCGATAATTAAAACTTTTGCCATTATTTTTTATAAAGTTTGTAAGGTTTGTAAAGTTAATAAGGTTTATAAAGTTGGGTTTTGTTAGGAAAGGTGGGGAAATAATTGGGTTAACGGCTGTGCCAAAGGCGCAGGACGGCAACTTCGCCGGCAAGGAAAATCAATGCTAACAATACGAACCAACGCCACAAGGGATGTCCGTGAATGCTTTCTGCTACATTTTGCGTAATGTCTTTAGAAGCCGCGTCAATCAGTTCAATGGAGCAGGAATCACCTTGTGATTTAATAAAGTCACCAATTTCATCTTCCGTATAATAAGTGAGTTGAGATTCTTTTCGGTCATAGTTGAATGCGATGGACGTAACGGTCGCCCCGTCTAACGTGACATCGTAAAGCCCCGCCTCGTTCAACTGATCGTTGAAATAGAGCATTGTCTCATTGCCCAAGTTCCTTTGTTCCGGAATGTATTCCGTTTCTCCACCTTGCAGTTTCAATGTGAGAACGTCTTCTGCCCCCTCCATCTGTTTGGCAATGGATTGCGCGTGGTCTTTCCCGATAACATTGTACAACTGACGTTGCATCACGCTGCGGATGCCGGCATTGTGCAACGGAATGAAAAACAGCGCGTGTTTGTGAATGTTCCCAAAATCATCATTGGCAGCCACCGCCGACAAAATAACTCTTCCCTTTCCAATATTGTTGACAAAAAGAGCCGGTTCGCCATTCTCAAAGGTCATAATGTTTTCATCCGAATGAAGATTCTTGAATGAAAAATATTGCGTTGCTTTTGGAAAATCCAAACGTTCACCGCCGCCTTGCAAGCTTCCTTTGAAATAGGAACTCTCTTGATTGATGCTTCCTACTTTGAGCTCCTGAGCTACCAGGTTTCCGTATTGTGGACAATTCAATATTCCTAAGAAAGCATCCCAAGAGGCACCGTTCATTTTTGTAGAAGGAAGAACCAATAAGGTTCCCCCGTTGTTGACGTATTGTGCCAATTCATCGGAAAGCCCCGACGAAATGCTTTCTATTTCACTCAAAACAATGAGCGAGCTGTTTTTGAAACAGGAGTAATCGATTTTTCCAACGGGCATCGTTGCGCAGGAAAAGACGGAGTCTTTCGCATAAAGTGCATTCAGATAACGGTTGGGCGTGTTAGGATAGATGACAGCGACGTGCGTGGCATCGGAAACCTCGTAGGTGAAAAACAACTTGTTGTCAAAGGTGATGGGCATATCTTCCACCTCGAGAAAAGCGTTCTGAATGCCCGCTGATGACAGGGTGTAATTGAGCTGGTAATCGGCAAAACTGTTGGCTGTCACATCAATGGCCGCCATCGCTTTTTGTTCCCCGTTGACATACAACTTCAACGGCAACTTGATGACATCGCCGTCGCCGCAGTTGCGCACCCGAACATTGAGGGTTGCCTGTTGGCCTTCTCTGAAAACCGGAGAGAGGAACCAGCAGCTGTCGATAGAAACGTTGTCGGTCTCTTTTGCGGGCATATCAATCAAGAAAGTGGATCCGGAATCTTCTCTTTTATATTGGGTGAAATCAAAATTATTTTTTTGAAAATCAGAAATATAGTAATGGAAAAGATTTCGTTTTCCCGACTCCGCGCACGCATTTTTTTCAAAAGTAAGCAGTTCGCTCCAGGAACGACTGTTGGGCGACGTACTCCAGTTGTCCAAAACTTTCAGCGCTTCGTCTTTATTGAGACTGCGTGCCTGTTGTGCAGAAAAGTCATTGTTATAGACGACGAACTGGTCAGCGTACTGGAAGCTGTTGATGATTCTCCGAGCGTTTTCGACGCCATCGTAAAACAGGGTCGCATCGGGCGTGTTCCCGTCCATCGAAAACGAGTTATCTACGTAGATGGTGACGAGGTTCCCACTTTGGCTATTCTGCTGCCGCGAAGGAATGTACGGTTGGGCGAAGGCCGTCACGAGGGCGGCAATTCCCAAAATGCGCAGGCACAATACGATGAGGTGCTTTAACTGGGACTCCCGTTTCGTCTTTTCCGCAATGTCTTGCAACATCTTGACATTGGAAAAATAAAACGTCTTGTACCGTCTGAAATTGAAAAGATGAATCAGAATCGGAACAAGAATGGCTACGTAGCCGATGAGAAATAGCGGTTCGGTAAAGTGCATCTATTTGGTTAGTTTGAAGTCAGCATTTCTTCCTCAGGAGAAGCGAGCTCCGAATTGAACTCCTCCGTTGTAAACGTTTGTCCATTGTGAAACAGTCGCAATGTCTGCTCCGGAGTCCGGATGTACAGTACCTTGTATCCGTTAATCAACGTGTCGGGACCGAGGTAACTGTCCGTCTGCCCTTCGGTTGTGAACAAAATCCGGAAACCGTTTTCGTCACGTTGGCAAACGTAAATGTTGTTATTGCCTGATGATCCGGTTTCAAACGAGATTTCCGCGAAAAAAGTTCCGGAAAGGGAATCTTGCAGATAATCGTGACTGATGAAACAATTTTCTGAAAGACAGTCGAATGTGTAAAGTTGACCTTCCCCGGGTTTCGTTGCAATGGCTTCTTCAGGAATGATATTGCTATCAATGTAGAAGCGCATCAGTTCGTCCACCAAAACGGAGTCGGCGGGATCAAAGGATAATAATTTAGCAGGTTGTTCCTGTTTTTGGTGGCACGCGCTGAAAAGCGAGGCCGCCATAATGAAAAACACGAGAAGAAAATAGTGCCGTTTCATTTTACTTGATATTTGCTTTTGCAAATGGAGAAAAATATTTTGGTTTAGAAAATTCGTTCAAGAACCGTTTGAATGAGTTTATCAACGTATGGATGATAATCTTTGGAGAAATCAAAAGTAACACGGTTGGCTACAGCGACGCAGGCCGTGAACATATTGTGACCGAAAATCTGACCGAATCCGTACAATGCGGAAGTTTCCATTTCAAGGTTGGTGATTCTTTTTCCGTTGAAATTGAATGAGTCAATTTTGCTGTTCATATCGGGAAAATTGAGTCCGACGCGGACTTTTCTTCCTTGAGGGCCGAAGAAACCGGGTGCGCTGGCGGTTACGCCGTGAACCATATCAAATCCGATGCGGTCCATCAGTTCCTGACTGCCTTTTACGCAGTAGGGGTAGGGAAGACGTTCGCCCCAACCGGTGTGCTTGACGAAGGCGTCAACAATTTCTTCGTCGAAACCGGCACCGTGCTGGTAGAAATGCATAAGTCCGTCAAAACCGAAACCGTATTCGGCTGCGATGAAAGAGTGAACCGGAATGTCGGCCTGAAGTGCGCCGCAAGTGCCAATACGGATGATGTTGAGCGTGCGGTGTTCTTTCTTTTCTTCCATCGTATTAAGGTCGATGTTGGCGAGTGCGTCCAATTCGTTCATTACGATGTCGATGTTGTCCGTGCCCATACCCGTAGAAAGTGCAGTGATACGTTTTCCACGAAGCGTGCCAGTGTGCGTCAAAAGTTCACGATTCTGATGTTTGAAATCAACGGTGTCAAAGTATTTTGAAACGGCGGGAACACGTCCGGGGTCGCCAACGACGATGATGTAATCAGCAATGTCTTCTGGGCCTATGCCCAAGTGATAGATTTGTCCGCCTTGTTGCAGCGGAAGTTCTGATGCGGGAATCTTCATAGTATAAAAAAGTTATGTTGTTTTAAAGTGTTGATTTTTAAAATGTTATAATAAAATCCTTTTTTTCGTAAAAACGGGCAAAGGTAATAAATTTGTTTGAAATTCAGCCGTTTATTCTTCACTATTGTCTTGAGCAGAAAGCACGTGATGAATATAGGGGAGTGCAAGGGTGAGTCGTGTCCCCCAGCCGGTTTGAAAGTAGTAGCGACAATTGCTCACGGCGTTCTCTTTGGCCGACGTGTTTTCTTTGGCGTAAAGCAGAATGAAGTCTTTCAAATCCATATAAATGTCGGAGAGAAGTTCGGAAAGTGAAGTAGGAACCGAGTTGATTTCGTCGGTGTCCCAATCAACGGTGGAGAAAAAGTCTTTGTCTCCGAAATAGTTGGCAAGCCGTACGCGAATGGTTTCGTATTCTTCTTCTGTTACGAAGCGTTCGTTGGCAGAATCATCTTCCACCGTAATGTCGGGAAACAGGCTTCCTTTCAGATAAAGAGCGGGCAAAATTTTCTGCAAAAAAGAAAAAGCTTCTGCAAATTCATATTGTTGGATTTCGGTGATGAAACGGCAGTATTCCATAGCCACGGCCAAGGTTTCCATAACGGGCTTCGACTGGATGATGTCGGTATTTTCCATATTATCAAATGTTTAGTAAATGAAAAAAAGGCCATCTAAAAAGACAGCCCTTTTACAGATATAAAAGAAAATTGATTTTCTATTTGCTTTTCTTTTCCCAAGCGCAGGTGAAAGAAACAACTTCCGTAGAAGTGGAGTCGGAACCATTGAGCGCTTCACACTCGCGTTTGTCATAAATGTTTCCTCCGTGGTAAACGTCCGTTTTGGTTGTCGGCGTAACGACGGAATCTACTAAAGCGCTTGTGGTGATGGTTTTTGTGCAAACACATTCTTTATTGCAGGAAATCATCATTACTGCAACGAATGCGAGGGACATACAAAGACAGATAATTTTTTTCATTTTTATAAAGTTTATTGATTATTAATTCAAGGAACATTCAAAAGTACGAGTAATTCCTGGACCATCAGTGACGGAACCTTGATACTGTGCACAGGCATCTTCGTCCATTTTCCCCATTTCGTAGGTTGCTTCGTCAATGGTAGTTGAAGTTGAACGGGTGACTTTACAGGTGCAATTCTTCTTGCAAGAAAACATAAAACTTGCTAATAAAAGGATGACCGCAGTATAAATCAGACACTTTTTCATAATGGTTCAGATTACTAAAAATTAAGGCGGCAAAGATACACATTATTTTCTTGAACGCGGACACATTCAAAAGTTATTTTTCCTTAATTTCACAAATGCTATTTTTCTGTACTTTTTTCCTTGGCTATAATTTCGTTGAAACAGTGGCGACAGAGGGGCTCGTAACTGTCTTTTTCGCCGAGAAGAACCTGATGGTCATTGGCAACCAAACGGTGTGAATATTGGGCGAGGTCTCCGCATTTGACGCAGATGGCGTGCGTTTTCGTGACGTATTCCGCCACCGCCATCAGTTGCGGCATACAGCCGAAAGGTTTTCCAAGGTAGTCCATATCCAATCCTGCCACGATGACCCGAATGCCGTTGTTCGCCAATTGCCGGCATACATCCACAACCCCTTCGTCAAAAAATTGCACTTCGTCAATTCCCACCACTTCAACCGTTTCCATATTGACGTATAAGAGAATTTCGTTGGAGTTGTGCACCGGCGTCGATTGCATAGAGTTGGAATCGTGCGAAACGACTTCCTCTTCATCATAACGGATGTCAATGGCAGGTTTGAACAATTCAATTTTCTGGTTTGCGAAGGTAGCCCGTTTGATTCTTCGCAATAATTCTTCCGTTTTTCCCGAAAACATAGAACCGCACACAACCTCAATCCATCCCCGTTTAAGGTTTCGGTTTGCTTTATTCTCTAAGAACATTTTTTATGATTTTGTTTGAAATTTTGTTGTAATTTTGGCCGCTTTTTGCGGAAGGCAAATTTATAAAAACTTCAATAGAAAAATCCACTCCAAAATGAATAGTTTTGAACAAGATACACTCCTTCGTGATGAATTGCGTGAAATAGTTGAAAATCTGAATTTTATACTTGAAAATACGAACAAAATATCCCCCATAGAAAGGGACATTTTGTTGCAGCAGTTGAGAGGCGCCTATTTGTCGGTTTTGAAGCTTTCAACGGCCCCGTTGGTGGAGCCTGCGCCGAAAGTAGAGCCGGAGCCGG
>DCHI01000008.1:0-120 GCA_002314795.1 Bacteroidales bacterium UBA1756
ACACCAACATCATCAACCAAACGGCTTGTCAATCCTACGTCTGGTTCGGTGAAACACTCACCGAGTCCGGAGTTTACTACCATTCCGAAAGTGGTGAAGTCTGCGACCAAATCACCGAGT
>DCHI01000008.1:251-14718 GCA_002314795.1 Bacteroidales bacterium UBA1756
GACAATGTAACCGAGTTGCACTTGAGCATTGGCGTTCCCGACACGAACATCGTCAACCAAACAGCGTGCCAGAGTTACGTCTGGTTCGGGGAAACACTCACCGAGTCCGGCATCTACTACCATTCCGAAAGCGGAGAAATTTGCGATAATGTCACCGAGTTGCATTTGAGCATTAGCGTTACCGACACGACCGTCGTCAACCAAACCGCTTGCCAATCATACGTTTGGTTCGGAGAAACTTTGACCGAATCCGGCATCTACTACCATTCCGAAAGTGGCGAAGTTTGCGATAACGTCACCGAACTGCACTTGAGCATTGGGCACGAGACGGAAGAGTTTGACACGCTCCACATTTGCGAAAGCGCCCTTCCCTACTCCTACGCAGACACCACTTTTGAACCTGGCACGCCCGAGCATTCCACCTACACTTTCCGCTATACCAACGCCCTCGGCTGCGACAGTACCCTTCATCTTACATTAGAAATACACCCCAACCCGACCGTCACCATTACGGGGCCGACGGAAATTGAGTTGGGTGAAGACGCGGAGCTCACGGCAAACGGAGCCGAAACCTACCTTTGGAGCACGGGAGAAACAACGAATACGATTCGTCCGGAATACGCTGATACGTACTATGTTACAGGTACGAGCGAGTGGGGCTGTTCCTCTACCGACTCCATTATCTTCACCATCGTTGATGCCATTGAAGACGAAAACGGACTCGCACAAATTCAACTTTATCCAAATCCAGCGACATCCGCCATCATCATTTCTTCAAATAACAATTTAATAATAAAAGAATTGAACATCGTAGATGGCTCCGGACGCATCGTTCGTCAATGCAAAACCGCCGGAACACAATACGAAATCAACATCAGCCAATGGGCAAGTGGAATTTATTTTGCTAAAATCATTACTACAGAAGGTATTACGGTAAAGAAATTCTACAAAATCCCATAAAAAAATGAACGTGTCAGTGAAAACACAAAAGTTTTTGCTATTTTTGCGGACAAATTTGGAGTTCAACTCCAGATTTGTCCAAATAGTAAATAACTAAATGATAGACAGGACATTAAAACAAGAATTATTACGATTATCTGCCTCTTTTCCTGTCGTTACAGTGAACGGGCCCAGACAATCGGGGAAAACGACCTTATGCAAAATGGCGTTTCCTGATTTTGATTACGTGACGTTAGAGGACATTGCGCTTCGCAATATGATTGCATCTAATCCTATCGTTTTCCTTCAATCGCACTCAACGGGGCTGATTATTGACGAAGTTCAATATTTGCCCGAATTGTTATCGTATATTCAAGTGTTGGTCGATGAGGACAGAAGTCGCAAATACATTTTAACAGGAAGCAGCAATTTTGCACTTATGGGGAATGTCAGTCAATCTTTGGCTGGAAGAACAACCGTTCTCACCTTACTGCCGCTGTCGTTGCAGGAAATTGCTGCTTCCGAAATTGCCACCGACACACTGCTTCTGAATGGCGGCTATCCTGCCGTGTGGGGGAATGGCCAACTGCCCAAAGACGTCTATTCAAATTACTATTCCACCTACGTTGAACGCGATTTGAGACAAATAATCAACATTAAAAATCTCTCTTTGTTTCAACAATTTATCCGACTTTCGGCCGGCCGCACCGCCAACGAATTTGTTGCCTCCGATTTTGCTAATGAAATAGGTATTGACTCCAAAACCATTCAACATTGGAATAGTATCTTAGAGACATCCTATATTATTTTTATGCTTCCGCCATACTATCGCAATATTGGCAAACGCATTGTAAAAACCGCAAAAAGGTACTTTTACGATACGGGGCTTCTCTGTTTTCTTTTAGGCATAGAAAATGAGCAACAACTTGCCGTTCATCCTTTGCGAGGTGCCATTTTTGAAAATTTAGTGGTCGCTGAAATGATGAAATCGTATTTCAACAGCGGAAAACAACCTAAACTCTTTTTTTACCGTGACAAATCTCAGAAAGAAGTGGATGTAATCAGCGAAATTCAATTTGACAAACTGCATATTTTTGGAATCAAATCTTCATCTTTATTTCATCCATCCTTTACCAAAGGGGTGGAATATTTCAAAAAACTTTATGAAGACAAAGTGATTGAATCAACCATAATCTATGATGGGAAACAAGAATTGAAATCACAATTTAACGGATACATAAACTTCAGAAACATAGCACTTAACGACTAAGTTTCGTGCATTGAACAAAACATTTATCTTTTAAAAATTATAAACTTATTGAAATATGAAAAGAATCATTGACTTTTTGAAAAAGACACTGTTGGCCGCCGTAGCATTGGCCGTCGTATTGGGCATTGTTATAGGCAAAATTGCCCCCTTGTGGTTCGTCCGCATTTTCACCACGTTCAACGTCCTTTTTTCATCGCTGCTTTCATTCACCATCCCGTTGCTGATTTTGGCGCTCATCACCGGCGCCATCGTTGAGACGGACCGCGGAGCCGGAAAAATGATTATATGGACGATGGCTTTAGCGTACGTTTCCACAGTTTTTGCCGGACTTTTCACATACGCTGTCAGCGATGGCGTTTTTCCATCTTTGATTACGATGCACATTTCGGAGAACACCGACACATCAGGCATCTTGCCAGCGGAAGCCCTCGCCCCCTACTTCCGAATCGACTTTCCACCGCTTATGGACACGATGTCCGCGCTTTTGCTCTCGTTTATTCTTGGTTTTGCCATCATAAAATACAATCATCACAGTATCAGATCGGGCGTCATTGAACTGAAAGACGTGGTGATGATGATTATCAACAAAATGATTCTTCCATTTCTTCCCTTATACATTTTTGGCGTGTTCCTTAAAATGACTGTTTCCGGGGAAATGACTATCATCGTCAACGTTTATTTGAAAGTGGTTATCGTGATGATTATCCTATTCATCGTATGGCTTTTGATTCAATTTTTAGTGGCAGGGATGATTGCCAAACGCAATCCTTTCAAGGATTTGGCAACGATGATGCCCGCCTGTTTGACGGCATTGGCTTCGTCATCGTCAGCAGCCACGTTGCCCGTCACCTTGCGTTGCGCCCACAAAATGGGCATTCGCCGCAATGTCGTAGATTTCGTAATCCCGATTTGCGCCAACGTCCACCTTTCGGGCGCTTCCGTGCGCACCATCGCTTTAGCCGTCGCCACGATGATTATGTTCGGGCAACCTTACAGTTTCGGACTATATCTGACTTTCATTATGATTTTCTCCATCACGGTTTTGGCCGCACCGGGCATTCCTGGCGGTGTCATTATGGCAGCAACCGGACTTATCCAATCTATGTTAGGATTTTCCGATCCGATGATTGCTCTTATGGTTACGCTTAGCATCGCCCTCGACTCTTTGGGAACAGCCGTCAACGTTACGGGAGACGCGGCTTTGATGGTGATTGTAGATAAAGTGACGAAAGACGAGAATATCGATAACAAGGAGACCGTTAGTTGCCCCGTACAGGAGTAGGAAAAACCTTGATTTACATTGAGCACGGAAACTCTTTCAAAAAATAAAATATCGTACCTTTGCAGCCCTTTAAGAAAAATGGTATGGAAGAAATCGAATTGGAGGTAACCAACTACTTGCCGCAGACGCAAGGTGAGTCATTCAATCTTATTTTGAAAGAGAAGAATGGCGAACGGTTTCTCCCCGTAATTATCGGATTATCAGAAGGAAAACTCATTGTTATGGAAATCAACCATATCAAAATGAAGCGACCTTTTGCACACGACATTATCATTCAGCTTTGCAATCGGACCAACTGCATCATTGAAAAAGTGGTCATTGATGATTACAAGGACGGTATTTTCTACGTTCACATTCACATCCGGAACGGCGGAAACGTCATCTTGCTGGACGCTCGTGTTTCAGACGCCGTCGTCATCGCACTCAAACTCAACGTGCCCATCTACGTGCTCGCCTCCATTTTGGGTGAAGCCGGTTACACTAAATCCGGCCGCGTGGAATCCCGCCCCGACACGGATTACGACGACTTGGAAGATGACGACGATGACGATAACAACAACGAATTAGAAGGTTTCTGGAACGAAAACGACTCTCCGGAAGAAATCGAAATTTCGGACCAGACGGATTTCACCCAATATTCGACCTCCGAATTGCAACAACTTTTGCAACAGGCCTTGGACACCGAGAATTACGAGGTGGCCGCACTGATTGATGCAGAAATCAACAAACGTCCCCGCAATGAAAAATAGAAACGACGTTGTTAGTCACGAAGGTATTGTGCAAGCCATTGAAGGTGAAAAGGTTATTGTAAAGATGACCGTTTCGTCCGCTTGCGCTGGCTGTCACGCCAAACATCTATGCTCCTCGTTGGACAACCAAGACAAGACCGTCACAGCCGAGAATCCGCACCAGTATCCCTTGGAAATCGGAGATGCCGTCACGGTCGTTTTACAAGAAAAATTGGCACTCAAAGCCGTTGTCATCTGCTTCCTTATTCCATTCGTGCTTTTGTTTGGAACGGTAGTTGCGCTTTCCGCCTTGTCCGTCTCCGACCTGCTCACCGGACTGGTTTCGCTCACCGCAACCTCGGTTTACTACTTGATAGTCTGGCTTTTCCGAAACAAGATTGGTCGAGATTACACCTTCGTCATTCATAAAGAATAACCTTTTCAGAAAATGATTCCTTTCAAACGACACATCCTCAAAAACGGACTTCGACTGATTGTACACGAGGATCACACCACTCCGCTCGCTTCCATCAATGTTCTGTACAAGGTGGGCTCCCGCAACGAAAATCCGAGTCGGACCGGCATTGCCCATCTGTTTGAGCACTTTATGTTCTGCGGTTCCAAAAACATTCCCGATTACGACACTCCGTTGCAGAAAATCGGGGCATACAACAACGCTTACACCTCACAAGACCACACGCACTATTACGTGGTTTTGCCCGCCAATAATTTAGAAACGGCTCTTTGGCTCGAATCGGACCGAATGAACGAACTGGCATTCGACCAAACCGGTTTAGACACACAGAAACAAGTTGTCATTGAAGAATTTAAAGAGACCGTGCTCAATCGTCCCTACGGCGATATGTGGGGAATGTTCAACGATTTTGTTTTTGAAAAATATCCTTACAAATGGATGCCCATCGGCAAAGAAATTGCTCAAATCGAGTCGGTTACGATGGACATTATGCGCGATTTCTATTATCGGTACTACCGTCCCGACAACGCCATTTTGGTCATCGGGGGAAACGTACATTTTGAAGAGGTGGTTCCGATGGTTGAAAAATGGTTCGGCGACATTCCCGCCGGCAAGATGCCTTCTCAGAACCTTCCGGAAGAACCCGTACAGACGGCAGGCAAGAGAACATCCGTCCGCCGCGACGTTCCGTACCCGATGTTGCTAAAGGGATGGAAAATGCCGTCTCGACTGCACCCGGACTTTTGCGCCTTCGACCTTCTTTCCGACCTGTACAGCAGCGGCCAATCTTCCTATCTGTATCAGGAATTTGTTGTCAATCAGCATCTTTTCACCGACGTATCCCTTACCGTAAGCGGGACGGCGGGACCTGGGATTTTGGCTTTGGTGGCTCGCCCTGCCGACGGGGTGAACTTGGAAGAAGCCAATGAAAGAATCAACGATTTCATTTACAATAAATTAAAAATAGAAAACAATCTTGAACACGATTTGGACAAGGTTAAAAACAAAAACGAGTCCGTGCTTTTGAACAACGAAATCAAACTGGACAGTCGCACGTCCATTTTGGCGGTTTCGGAAAGCATCAGTTGCATAGAAGACTTCGAGCACGACGACGAGACGTATCGTGCCGTAACGTCGGAACAGATTTGCCGCATTGCTTCGGAAACGTTGCGTCCGGAGAAAGAGAACACCTTGTTTTACACAATACCTGAATAATGTCATCGACGATTAATGTGTCGATATTATAAATTATCAGTAATCATCTGATTCTGTTATACATATCAGAAAAGAAAAATTCTATTTCGCAAATTCAAAAAAAATGTATTTTTGCGAAATAAAAACATTTAAAGCACTGTATATGATTAAGTTGCAATACGAAGGCATTCAAATTATCAATTTTGCTGACTGGCTTTTAAAGGAATAGCATCATAAAAAGTTTTTTAATCAATAAAAAAAGCGAATTAACGCATACTAACTAAAAGTATTTATTAACCTTGTAAGAACTATGTCCACCATTTGTTCCATATCCACATCCCCGGGAATCGGGGCCATCGCCGTCATTAGAGTTTCCGGAAACGATGCCTTCTCCATTGTAAACCAGTTTTTTAAACCGGAAACAAATTTTTTGGATGTCCCCGCCAACCGAGCCAAATACGCCGAATTTTACGACGGGACAACGTTGATTGACCAGGTTGTTTTCGTCAAATTCACGGCGCCGCACTCGTACGACGGAGAAGATATGGTGGAGATTTCGTGCCACGGTTCGCTCTTCATCCAGAAAAAAATATTGGAACTTTTATTGCAAAAAGGGTGCCGTTTAGCAGACCCCGGTGAATTTACGATGCGTGCCTTTATGAATGGCAAAATGGACCTTCCACAAGCGGAAGCTGTCGCCGACCTCATCGACTCGCAGTCTGAAACGGCACATCAACTTGCTGTCAATCAACTAAAAGGAGGTTTCTCTCACAAGATTGCGGAACTTCGGGAGCGTTTCGTCCAGTTGGCGGCGCTTTTGGAATTGGAGTTGGATTTTAGTGAAGAGGACGTGGAATTTGCCGACCGCACCCAAATGATGGAATTGCTCCACACGCTCAAAACGGAAGTGCTGCGGTTAGTTGAATCGTTCCGGCTGGGACAGGCCGTCAAGTCCGGCATTCCCGTGGCCATTGTAGGAAAACCCAACGTGGGGAAATCGACGCTACTCAATGCGCTGTTGGGCGACGAACGCGCCATCGTTTCCAACATTCCCGGCACCACCCGCGACACCGTCGAAGACACTTTCTCCGTTGACGGGACACTCTTCCGTCTCATCGACACGGCGGGAATCCGTCAGTCCAACGATGAAATCGAACGTTTCGGAATTGAACGGACTTTCAAAAGCGTAGCCAATGCGGACATCATTCTGTATTTGGTTGATATTAATACTGTTACAACAAACGAAGTAGAAAACGAGTTGGAACTTATTGCCCAACAGACCGACATTTCATCCAAAAAAATCGTGCTTGTCTGCAATAAAATAGACCAGACGAAAGAGGTTCCGAGCACGTTTGAAAAATGGGACCGTTTGGAAACCATCTATCTTTCTGCAAAATACAACAACAATGTGGACGCCGTCTGCAAGTGCCTTTCACAATTTGTTGCGGAACAAAGAATCACAGAGAACACGTTACTGACGAATGCGCGCCACTACGACATTATGGTAAAGATTGCCGCTGACATTGAGACGGTGGAGGAGGGGCTGAGGACGCAACTGCCCACGGACCTCGTTGCCGTGGATGTTCGGGGCATTCTTGACAAATTGGGGCAGCTCACGGGCGTCATCACCGACAACGATATTCTTAACACCATATTTGGAAAATTCTGCATCGGGAAATAACGTCCTCCTATTTGGTCGCAAGAAACCTTTTTAACAGAAAGGTTAGGAAGTAGGGAAAAGTATAGAATTTGCCATTGAATCCGATATTTTGGTTACATAGTTTGATGCCATATTTGATATCGGGATAATGCTCATTGTCGTCAATCATTTTATTCAATGATGCCGTGGCACCATTCTGCGCCTTGACCTCTACAGGGATAAGAGAAATTCGGTCTCTGACCAAGAAATCGATTTCCACCGTTGACTTTTCATTACGGAAGAAATACAATGCATATCCTTGTTTCACAAGTGTTTCTGCAACAATATTCTCGTAAATGGCCCCCTTGTAGGTGTTAAAATTTCGGTGTTCGCGGAAATCTCGTTGCGCTTCTTCGTCAAGCGCCCCTATCAGCAGTCCCGTGTCGTGGTAGTACAACTTATAGTTGTTATATTGATAATTACCTTTCAAAGGCAAAGAGGGTTCCCCCATACAATAACAGATATTAACTACGCCGGCATCGTTCAGCCAATCAACAGTTCCTACATACTCCCTATTTCTCGCATTACGCGCAATCTTTGATATCTGGTATTTCTTATTCGACTGGGCCAAAAACACTGGAATATGGTTATAGACGTTCCTCACCTTCGCTTTGTCCAATCCCACAGCATACTTAGTGATGTCCTCGTCGTAGTCTCGAAGCAGTTGACGTTGCATTTCAAGGACGTCGGAAAAGTTCTTGTTCTCCAAATAGGTCCGCACAATGGCAGGCATACCACCCACAATCACATAATCCATAAAAACAGACGATAACACACTCATCTCCGTTGTTGACAGCGGCATTACCAATTGCATTTTTTCCAACAGTTTGTTTATCTGTTGATCATTGTATCCTTTTGCCCACAGAAACTCTTCGAAATCCATCGAACGCATATCATAATCCTCTTTATAGCCCACGCTATTCGATTCTATTTCGTTGTAACTGATTCCCATCAATGAACCAGAACAGATGACATCGAATCGGCCGTCAATGCAGAATGACTTAAGACAGGTAGCAGCTGCCGGCTGTTGTTGCAATTCATCGAAGAAGAGCAGCGTTTTGCCTGGATTAAATTTGACATTGGGGGCTATAAGGGAAATATTTTTCAGAATGCTGTCAACTTCAAAGCCATCGTCGAAGATGGTTTTGTACTGTGGCTGAAGCACAAAGTTTATCTCCACCACATCGTCATACGCGCTCTTGGCAAATCGCAAGACAGAAAAGGTCTTGCCGATTTGCCTTGCCCCTTTGACAATCAAAGGCTTATGATCTTCACGTTTCTTCCATTCAACCAAGAAATCGTCTATTTTACGTCTTATGTCCATCTTCAAAGCCAATTGGTTTCACAAAATTCCGATGCAAAAATACAATATTTTCACAAAATTCCGAATATTTTTCTATGTTTTTTTCACAAAATTCCAAATTGATGATTTAGAAAAAAACGTCGAATTATGGTTCCGATTTTCTCCGACTTTCGGAACAAAACATCCACAACTTTCGGAATATTTACCTGTTTTCCGCAATGGGACACCTATTTTTAGGATTCCGCACGTTATTATTTTTCACCACACCAACGGATATCCTGATTTTTTTTCGTTCATTTTCTTTACTCGCATAAAGAAAATGAACGAAAAAATGAGACGAACCACCTTGCGACCCCCAGATTGGGGGTCGCAAAATTTACAACAAACTAATATTCAATGATTTAAAAATATTACAAAAAATATGTGTCGAAGTCAGGAAAAATATAAAACTTTGTAATATGTGGATTGATTTATAAATAAATTTTTACAGATTTTCTAACTGTTTGATATTCACAAAAAAACTGTCTAATACTCGTCAATTATTACGCAATCCACCCATACCCTTGCACACTCATATCCATAAAGTGGTTGAGCAACAGGTTGGTCTTCGAATTGAATGATACCCTGTCGTATGAGTCAGGCAAATCCTTGTCAAGTTCCGCACTGATGGTGTCCCTGACAAGCGCCTTGGTCTGCTCATCTTTGTACCACTCCACCACCATCAGCTCTGTCTTCTTCTGTTGGAGCGTGTTGTAGAGGTGCTTGGCAGCAAGCTTGACTTTCTGTTCTTCTGCCTTTGTGAGGGTCTTCCCCAAAATGAGCAAATCATATATCTCCAACTCCTCTTCAGTCAGGCCTTCCTCAAAAGCTCGGTTGCTTTCCTTTTTGAGGTCAGCAATCAACTGGAGGAGTTGCTCATAATAGTCTTCATTCTCCGTTGAACCGGCATTGTATCGGTTGATGATTCCCTGATACCTTTCAGAGAAGGAGATTCTGGTGGTGTTCCTGTTGATCATCTGCTGGAGCACCTGTTCGATAAACTCCCTCAGATTCTCAATCTCAACAGACTTGTACTCAGCTGTTTTCAGTTCCTTCTGAAGTCCTTCAAAATCTAACTTGGAGAGGTCGATGACCTTGGAGCCCTTTATCTCATAGTTGGGGATGTTCTCCCCAAGGTTATTGGATGACACACTCTGGTTGAGCAGCGCTGCCATCTTCTCCTTGGCTTTCTCCAACTTCTCATCATCCACAACGTTGTTGAACAAATCGTGAAGATACTTCAAGGCAGCGAACTTCTTGTTTCCCCAGTGCATCTCAAACACCTCCGGCTTGGAGGCCTCATAGATGTTGATCATTGTGTTGGAAAGCACCTTGAACTTGTTCTTGACATCATCTTTCTCCACAATCTTGGCATACTGTTTCCGGATGATATCCAGCTTGTCAAGACTATTTTCATTGAAGGATTCCTCAATCTGGATGCCCTCCCCTTCCAAGAAATCAGAGGTCATAGTGATGCTCTCTTCCAGCATAGCCATAAGATTGTCGATGTCCTTGACCGGCATCTCAGGGTCGTCGGGAGATACGGCATAGTTTCCAAGTGCCTCCTTCATCCATTTGAAGACATTCACATAATCCACAATCAGACCACATTTCTTCCCCTCAAAGCATCTGTTGGCCCTGGCAATGCACTGCATCAGGGTGTGGCCTTTCATAGGTTTGTCCAGATACAAGGTGGAGAGTGACGGCACATCAAAGCCCGTCAGCCACATCGCACAGACAAACACCAGTTGCAGTTTGTCATTGGGATCCTTGAACCGGTCCTCTATGTCAAGACCCTCAGGCGTGATTTCATTCATCTTCTTCCTGTGGGTGGTAATGTCAAGTCCCTTGGCCTGGAACTTCACCACCTCATCGGCCTCTTCTGAAATGACCACGGCCATTTCAACGGTGTTCATATAGTCTAAGGTGGCCTGTATCTTCTGTTTCTCCTCACCAGTGGCGGTGTTTCTGAGCTTGATGAGGTTCTTCTGTTCTTCTAACCAGTATCGCTGAACCTTGTCGTACATCGTGACTGCAGTGAACTTGTCAAGGCTCACCACCATACCCTTGCCCTTGTAGCCTCTGCCAATGAAGTGCTTGACGATATCCTGTGCCACCACTTCCAACCGTTCATCCCTCTTGATGACTTCAAGGATTCTTGAACCACAGTTTTCCAGTTTCTGCATCTCTGCCTCATTGAGCTCTTCACTCTTCATTAGTGCCTCCATATCTGCTTGGAGGTCAGTATTTTCAAGGTCAACCGTGGGGACTCTTCTGGAATAGAAAAGGGGTACGGTTGCACCATCCTCCACCGACTGTGCAAAGTTGTATTCAGAGACATAGTTGCCAAACCATTGGTTGGTGAGTCGCTTGGCGCCCAAGAGAGGCGTTCCCGTGAAGGCGATGAAGTTGGCATTGGGAAGTGCTGCCCTCATATTCTCACCCAGCGTGTTGTACTGGGTCCGGTGAGCCTCATCCACCATCACAATGATGTCTTTTCGGGTGGAGAGTGTCGGGTAGTTGCCATTCGTCACCTTGTCCCATCCAAACTTGTGGATGAGGGTGAAGATGAACTGCTTGTTGGTCCCAAGGAATGACCTTAACTGCTCACTGTTCTTGGGCCTGCACTCATCATTAACACCCACCACCTCTGTCCTCATAAAGTTCTTGTGTATCTGGGTGTCAAGGTCTTCTCTGTCTGTCACCACAAGGAATGTGAAGTTTCCCTGCATCTTCCTGTTGACCTTCCTTGCAAACATCACCATTGAGTATGACTTTCCAGAGCCCTGGGTGTGCCAGAAGACACCAATCTTGCCATTGAGTTCCTCTCTTTTTTTAAGTGACTCATAGAGGTTGTTCACTCCCAGATATTGGTGGTTCTTTGCAATAATCTTGATGTGTTTGTTCTCAAACAGGATGAAGTTTTCAAGGTAATCTATGAGGGTGTCCTTATTGAGAAGGCTGTCTGCCATATATTTGATTGAGAGGGCATTGTCCCTGATGGACTCCCTGTCAATCTTGTCCTCCTCTGAGTTTTTCAACCACTCAAAGAAGAACTCATATCCTGCATTGAAGGCTCCCAATCGGGTTTCAAGTCCATTGCTCAACACACAAATCTGGTTCATTGTGAAGAGGTTGGGGACATCTGTCAGGTAGGACTTGAGGTTCTTGGTATATGCCTGTCTTACAGGGACATTTCCATTCTTCAATTCTATGAAGACCAGTGGCATACCATTTATGAAAACAAGGACATCCGGTCTTCTCCAATGGTACTGCCCCCTTATCCACATCTGGTTTACAGCGGTGAAGGTGTTGTTGGTATAATCTTCAAAATCAATCAGTTTGACAGTGGTGAAATCATCCTTGCCATCCTTTCTGAAAGAGTAGGTCAGACCTTCCCGGATGGCCTTGTAGATGGTGTAGTTCTTATCTATGATGGTGGTCTCAGAGGTGGGTTGGATGAGGGTGCTGATGGCCTTGTCAATGAGGGAGGAATCAACACCGGGGTTGATTTTCAGGAGGGACTCCTTCATCACATCAGGAAGGTAGCACTGACTCTTGTCGGTTCTGCCGGTGCCATCAGCAAGGGTGTCCTTGGCTTCTGGTGAAGGGTCACAATGGATGATGGAATAATGGTGGGTCTTTTCTAAAACCGCCATCAGTCCAAGTTCAATGTCATCTTCGGTGATAAAAGCTTTCATAAAGGGGAAGTCTTATATATTTACTATTCCTGTTTATCCCTAACGTGTCGGTAATCCGCATATTTTTACCCATATCATCATTCATATAGGTAAAGATTGTTGTTTTTTACCCACGTCTTCAATATAATGAGTAAATCTTGCGTTTTTTTACCTATGTCCTTGATTTATGAATAAATTAACCAAAGAGTCATTGATATAATAATTGTCTTTACCAATCTTCATCTTTGTGAGCAATCCTTCTCCGACTATCATATCAAGATACTTACTGGCAGTCTTGCGTGTCACCATCATATCCTTCTCAACGAATTCTATTTTTGTATAAGGATGTCTGAATAGGTTATTCAGCAAATCGTGTTTGTATTTATTACCAAAAAGCTTTCTTAATCTGCTCTTGAATTCCTGCATCAAAGCTGAAATTGACTTTATCAACGTTATAGTATCCCCAGCAGTTTCTTCTATTCCTTTTAATACAAACAAAACCCATTCTTCCCATTCTTTGGAGTTGTCACCTTCCTTATCTCTTATGGCTTGAATAAGTTTATAGTATTGTCCTTTATTACGTGTGATATATCGGCTGAGATATAGAATAGGAATATCAAGCAAGTCATAAATAACAAGCATCAATATGTTGATTATTCTACCTGTTCTTCCATTGCCATCAAAAAAAGGATGAATGCTTTCAAACTGATGGTGAACAATGGCCAGTTTAATCAAAGGGTCTAACTCTGAAACATCTGCATCATTGATAAATTGTTCAAGATTACTCATCATTCGGACAATTTCATCATATTCCTGTGGTGGTGTATAGATAATTTCACCAAGATTGTTTTTTAATTGAGTTCCAGGCACAGTACGAAATCCAGCACGATTAGACTCCAATTCTGCCTGAATGCTTTGTATCATATTACAAGTGAGCAACTGATTCTTTTTGACTAATTCGAACCCCGTTTGCATTGCCCTTCTATAATTCAGGACTTCTTTTGCAGCTGCATTGAAAATCTCATTTTGTATATTCAAATCCTCCTTGAACAAATCATCTTGTGTAGTTACGATATTCTCAACCGAAGAACTCTCCTTTGCTTCCTGCAATGTCAAAGTGCTGATTAAAATACTTTCATTTGGAATAGTCAATGCAACGCCTTTCAACTCCGCCAATTTTTTGTTGGCAAGGTTGAGTTGTTTGAGAACTGCTTTTGTCTCAAGGTCATACTTGAGAGGTAAATGTGGTATATCGTATTTATTCATTTCTTACATCCTTTATTCTCCTTTTACTTCCAATTTTCCGCTCATCAGTCGCGGCAAAAGAAGGTCGCGCTGGCGGGTGAGGTTTTCTTTCCCCTTTGTTAATTGCCTCATCTCCATCTCAATGTTTGAAGCAATAGAATTAAATTTATCCTCAATCTCCTTGCTTGGAATCAATAATTTCTGTCCCAATAATTCATCCTTTGTAACAGAGGTGAATATTGAACCATTTCCAATAATATCTTCCTTTGAAAACTTGTTCTTTAATAACCAAAGAAGAAATGCATTATTGCCATTTTTAGCATTTATACCAGCAACACCTCTTCCCAAGATAATCTTATTCAGAGTTATGTTGATTCTGCCAACAGGTGCTCTTACACTAAAAATGATACTATTGGATTCGGCAAGTCTCTTACCTTCAGTTGAATATATGTCATCCTGCAGGTAGAAATCACCATAACTTCCACATCCTTGATGGAATGGCAATCCCTGCTTTTCTGAATTATAGAAACAAGACTCTGGACTTTGCCCCATTATTACATCTGCATAGTCTCCAAGAGTCTCATATTTCCACCCCTTTGGCACTCCACCTTCA
>DCHI01000040.1 GCA_002314795.1 Bacteroidales bacterium UBA1756
CGCCGCAGTAGATGCTCGGACTGGCATCCGTCCCCTCGGGGGCTAATGTGCCGTTCCCCGTGACGG
Organism: Bacteroidales bacterium UBA1756; assembly: GCA_002314795.1. Classification (GTDB taxonomy): domain Bacteria; phylum Bacteroidota; class Bacteroidia; order Bacteroidales; family WCHB1-69; genus UBA1756. Next base: position 67 of record DCHI01000040.1, read on the forward strand.
TGACGGGAATGCGATTTACCGAATGACAAGTCACCTGGCCAATGAATTCCGCTTCTGCCCAATAGGTAATTGTATTATCTGGGCTGACAGTGAAATAGCCATCGGCATCTGCCATACCAACAACATTTCCACCAACCTCGGCATCATACCAAACCACATTGTATGGACTGCTCGTATGCAAAACCGTATTTTCACCACAGTCCAATGTCACTGCCGAAGAGCTAAGCAATTCGGCATCGGCAATCGGAACATAGGTAACCGGAACTCCTGTACTTAATTCTGAAGAACAATACATTCTATCTTCTTCCTCCGGTAATGCGTACAGAAAATCCACCATATATTGATATGAAGAACCACTTAAGTAATTGTTAGGAAATACATCACTCGTAGCATTATACCTATCCCCCATCGTGATATCATTATTGGCACGACGAGAACAATAATAATGAGAAGTGGATGTGTTAGTTTTATGCGAAATCAGATAGGTATGTCCAGCCATAAGTACTATCGGCTGATCCAACATAACAGAACGCCATCCGTTGGATGTGGTATATTCCACACTTTTTGAAACCAAACGCTGCTGTGTTTCAAAATCCCAAATAGAGATATTATCAACATACCTGTTCCAAGTACGCAACCCATAGATAACAATGTCTCTATTGGGAGTAAAACTATTTCCCGATACGAGTCCCGAACTCGTATAACTGGAATTTGAAATCGTACTCAAAACATTCTGCAAATCGTCACGGGTAGCTCTCGGATTGTAACGTTCGCGCTGTGCTTCCGCATAGTAGGTCTCAGTCTGCGTCGGATAAACAATGAAATTCCCATTTTCATCCGCATAGCCTAAAAAGTTATGGTTACTATCGTACCAGGCCATCAGCGTATTGGGAAGCGTAGATGCCGACAAGACTACACTATTTCCGCAAGTCACAGTGGAAAGCGAAGCGCTTGCCTGTGAAGGTGCGGGAACAGCGGCAACCGTAACAAAGTTTGCTGGCGTCATCGCTGTTGAACGGCAGTTTCCATTGTGCGTATAAGCTTCCGCATAATAGGTTACTGAAGTGGATGGCAAAAAATAACGGGGATCCTGAGAACCCGCATCGGCAATAACCTGATAACTACCTGTCAATGAAGAGTACCAGTAGATTCTGGCTCCGCCAGTCGTACGACCGCTCAGCGTAATGGTATCGCCACAATGAATACTTTCCGGCAAAGCATAAACATTGGTTGGAGCTGCCGGATAAGTTACTGTTACAGGAAGTTGCGACCACTCGCCTTCCAGAACACCAGTAGAATTTTTTCTGGCACGAATGAAATAAGTCGTATTCTGATAAATCTGTGTCTCGTACAATTCGCCCGTATAGAGCGGATTGTCCATCGTGGTATCCACATACCAGCAATAGGTGTAACCCGACTCCGGATTCAGCACCTGCATCTGCAAGACAGTACCGCAGACCACCGTAGATGACTCTGAGTTAATGATTTCAACCGCAGGCGGATCCACCTGACTCTGCACGGGAAGATTGACACGAGCGGCCATCACGTTTGTCAAAAACGTGAATGTCATTGTACAATAAACGGCAATTGAGAACGAAATTTTTGTGAGTTTTGACTGTTTTTTCAACAAAATAGTGTTGACTTCTTTCATTAGTATTTTATTTAATTATTTATATTTCAATATTTTACAAAGATTATTTTCTTTGGAAATTTCTGCACAAAAGTAATATTTTTTATACGTATAATCATCATAAAAGTTTCAACACTTAGTTCATAACTAACTATCATTGTGTTAATTATAATAATCAATTTAACATCACAAAAGATTATTCTAAATAATTACAGTCTTTTTTTTGTTATTTTTTTTGCAGTAAATAAGAATGCTCTTAAACAATGAAAGAACAAAAAACAGCAAATAAATGACAAAAAAGAATACTAAATCGCTGAATTCTTGCTTATTGAAATATATTACAAATTCTTAAGAAGCAAGTTTCCATTAAATTGATAAATAATTGATAAATATTGAGCATTAATATTCAAATATGAAAACGATTTTTTTTTCAACAATGAAAAAAAGTACATTATCGTATTGAAATAGATATTGAAAAAGTGGCCTTTTCGGTTAAACCAAATACGGACGTGTAACACTCTGCTCGCTACGGAGCATCTCGCGCGGTGAGCCGGCAAACAGCAAGTCACCGCCCGCTTCGCCACCGCCAGGTCCCAACTCAACGATGTAGTCCGCCTGCTTCATTACATCCACACTATGTTCTATGAGAATCAGCGTGTTACCCGCATCCGTCATCTCGTTGAAAAGAGTCAGCAACTTGCGGACATCGTCCAAATGCAAACCATCGGTCGGTTCATCCAAAATGAAAATCTCGCCCTTACGATGAAGGAAATTGGCTAACTTGACACGTTGCAACTCGCCACCCGACAACGTCGTCATCGATTGATTGAGGTGCAAGTATCCCAAACCCACTTTTGCCAAAGCCGACAGCTGCGGCTGGAACGGCTGACCTTCAAAGAACGCAATGGCTTCTTCCACAGAAAAATCCATCACCTCAGCGATATTCTTTCCTTTGTACTTGTATTGAAGAACTTCCTCCTTGTAGCGCGTGCCGTGACAAACATCGCACACCGTTTCTATCGACTCCATAAATGCCATATCGGACACAACAACGCCTTTGCCACCACACGCGGGACACGCCCCCTGTGAATTGAACGAAAACAGTTGCATATTGGCGTGCGTCTCCTTGGCAAAAAGCTTGCGTATGGTGTCGGAAATATCCAAATAAGTAGCCGGCGTCGAACGCAAGTTGATTCCGATATTCTTCTGCCCGATAAAGATAGTTTCCCGTTCACACTGCTGTTGGAAGACCTCCATCAGCGAACTTTTTCCGGAACCGGCGACGCCTGCCACCACAGTCATTACACCCAAAGGAATATCCACAGAAACGCCTTTCAAATTGTGCAAAGTGGCATTTCGGATGGACAAAAATCCGGACGGACGGCGGACTTCGGACTTGAATTGACTTTTGCTCCGAAGCATCCTTCCCGTAACCGTATCCGACTGCAACAAGTCGGCATAACTGCCTTCAAACATCACCTCTCCTCCCCTGCTTCCGGCCTCAGGACCCATATCCACAATGTGGTCGGCCATCGCGATAACCTCACGGTGATGTTCCACGATAAGAATCGTATTTCCGTGATCTCGCAGGTGACACAGCGACTGTTTCAGACGATGGATGTCCTGCGGATGAAGCCCCACACTCGGTTCATCCAAAACGTAGGCCATATCCGTGAGTGCCGAGTTGATGTACTTGGCTATCTTGATACGCTGCGCCTCGCCACCCGACAACGTGCCGGTGCCACGACCGAGCGACAGATAACCCAGACCGATGTCACAAAGTGCCTGCAAACGACGGACCAGCTCACGCTTCAAATCCACGGCCAACGGTGCGTCAATCGAACGGACAAAAACGACAGCATCGGAAATGGGCATTTCCATCAAATCAGCGATGTTTTTTCCGTTGATTTTGCAACTTCTCACCCGCTCATTCACCCGCATTCCCTTACAATCGGGGCATTCAAAAGTTGAAACCATCTGGTCCAAAACTTTCTGTTGTCGCTTTCCCTCCTTTGTTGTAATAATGCTTCGGTACATACGGGGAAACATTCCCTCAAACTTGGCAGATTTCGGCCAGTTGGCGGGCGGATTTTTCAGACGAATCTGCGGCGAATAAAGGAACAATTTCAACTCCTCCTCGTCGTAGTCACGAATCTTCTTGTTCAAATCAAACAGCCCGCTGTAGGCGTAACGTTTCCAACGCCAAGCCCCGGTCGTAAATGTCGGAAAGTGAATAACATCTTCGTCGTTAAGGCATTTGTCAAAATCCACTAACTTATGAATATCTAACTCCGTAACAGTACCCAAGCCATCGCAGCGAGGGCAACTTCCAGATGGATGATTGAAGGAAAAGGTATCGGAATAGCCAACAAAAGGCGAGCCCACACGGGAGAAAAGCAGACGGAGCAAAGCGTAGATGTCGGTATAAGTTCCCACGGTGGAACGATTGTTGGCGGCCGGTTTCTTCTGATCGATAACGATGGCAACCGGCATATTTTCAATACGTTCCACCTTCGGACGCCCGTACTTGGGCAAATATTGCTGTATAAAAGTAGGGAAAGTCTCGTTCAATTCACGACGGCTTTCTGCCGCGATGGTGTCCAAGCAGAGAGAGGATTTTCCTGAACCGGAGACACCGGTGAATACCGTGATTTTTCCCTTTGGAATTTCTAAAGAGACATCCTTTAAATTATTCTCCGTGGCTCTTACTACAACAATATTACTCATTTTTAACTATTTAATTTACTGACGAATAACCTTAATGGTTGCACTCGTTTTTCCTTTTCAATATGAATTTTATTTCCATATTACCACCCCTTTATCCCCTCCTTCAAAAGGAGGGGAAATCATTGCGAACTCTTTTTCTTCAATACTTCATCACTTTATGACTATTCCGTGATTTACTGACGAATAACCTTAATGGTTGCACTCGTTTTTCCTTCTGAAATGACTTTTACAAAATAAACACCTTTGGCAAATGAAGATAAATCGACAGACGATTTTTCTGACAAAAGTACATTTTCAAAAAGCATTTTTCCGTATGCATCATATACAAAAAGACGGGCAGAACGATTTGTAAACGGCAATTCCACAAAGAACGTCCCTGTCGTAGGATTCGGATAAAGACGGACAGAAAGTTGATTTTCAGCAATGCCAGTCGTGTCCATTATCACCGTCAAATCCAAAACCTTAACGGAATCGCAACCATAAATGGTAGAATAGTGGAAATAGTGTACCGAATGGTGCGGAGTCCCGATTTGGAATACGGTATCTTCGTATGCGTAAGGAAGTTGCGATTCATCAATAACGAGCGTGTCGTATGTGACGTACGAAGGACAATAGACCGTGAATGAGTTAGACGGGCAGTCGGGCAAATTCGGCCAAGCCGGAATCGCCCACCAATAGTAGGTTTCGTTATAATCCAGCACCTCAGTGACGGCGTAAGACGTAGCGGTTGTGAAAGAAAGATACTGTGCGGGACGGACGTTCGTCGTACTCATATAGACGTAGTAACCCGGTGCATCAGGAACCGGATTCCAAGACAGGATCGGAGAAAGTTCCTGAATCGTAGTTTGATTGATTGGCGATACAAGTTGGGCACAAGATTCCGGAATGACGGTCAGATAAAGGATAACGGTGCTGTCGCATCCGTATGCGGTTTGGAACTGAACCGGCGTCGTGGAATATTGGGGAGTGCCCGTACCAAAGGTAACATTTCCGTATGTATAAGGAAGATCGCTTTGGTAGATAGTGACCGAATCGTACGTTACATACGTCGGGCACTCGGTCGTAAAGGTGGCGTAATCACAATCGGGAAGTACCGACCAGTCCGGAATCACCCACCAATAGTAGGTCGTGTTGTAATCCAATGGAGCGGTCAAATTGAAATAAGTGTTTGTGGTGTAAGCCAGTTCCGTGGAAGGACGAATCGTGTCCGTGCTCATATAAATGTAGTAGCCATTAACACCGGTCACGGCGTTCCAGTTCAGAACGGCATTCACAGGAACGTTGACAGCTCCATTGACCGGGTAGGTCTGCTGCGCACACGCGCTGGTCGTATTGATAACATTGAGTTCAATTTCTTTATAGACTTCCCCATTGATAGAGGCGGTCACGATACCGGTACCCATTCCCATTGCCATTCCGACATTATTGTTAATAAGCAAGATATTGGGTGTCAAATTGTTCCAAGTTACATTATTGGCTAATTCCAGCAAGAAATTATTTTCCACACCACGAACATTTTCTGTATTAGAAAGGGTTAAAGGCGTAGCGGCCACAATCACTGCAGCGGTATCAATAAAATCAAAATCTGTAGAACTTGACGGACGCGGGTACAGATTAGCGGTAGATCTCCAATAAGTACTTGAAGGATAACTGTTTTGGCTTACCAATTCATTCGTCATCAAACCATACGAAGCATTGGCGGTTGTTGCGTACTGATAGAGTGCGGGGCACATCTGTTTGTCCCAGTAGCAAT
>DCHI01000029.1 GCA_002314795.1 Bacteroidales bacterium UBA1756
TGAGCTTGCGAAACTTGAATAAATTAACATTATAATTGCTTTTTAAAAGCGCTGCAAAGATACGCTTTTTGCTCTAATGTTATCTATTTTTTATTATTAAATTTCTTAGGCAAGAAGGGAATGCCGTGTTTTTTTCCAAATGATTGACAAATAAACAGTTCTTACGCACAAATGGACGAAATACGCGATATAAACTGCCTGTATTCCTAAAAAATGGAAGAAAACGAGATACGAAACGACAAATCCGGCAGCGGAAAAAAGCATACAATTGCGAACTTCTTTCCCCGCAGTTGCGCCAAAGTAGATGCCGTCCCACATAAATGCGGCCGCACTGATTATCGGCATTAAGATGAGCCAAATCAAGAATGGCCTTGATGCCGTAATGACGGAAGTGTCGGATGTCATCAGCCGTACCGACCAGTCTCCGGCAAGCGCATACAAAACCGTGAAGCCGATCCCCACGACGAATGTCCACACAAATAGCAACCGGACAGACGCATTGATCTGTCCTTCGTCACGTTCACCTACATAGCGACCCACCAACGCTTCCCCAGCGTATGCAAAGCCATCCACAAAGTAAGAAAAAAGCATAAACAGTTTCATCATAATCGTCCCCAAGGCAAGTTGCACATCACCGTACCACGACGTGATGACCGTAAAACCAACGTAGATGGCCATAAAGCACAAGGAACGGACAAACAGGTCGGTTGAAAGGCGAAAAACTCGTCTTAAATCATTGAAAATAACTATTTTATGAAAATTTCCACGAAGGCAAGTTCCATACTTTGCAAAAAGAAGAACGAAGGCCGTAACCAAGCCAACATATTGTGCGATGACGGTGCCGTAGGCAACGCCAATAATTCCAAGAGACGTATGCACCGCCAACCAATAACTGGCAAACATATTCACCACATTCACAATGATATCGCACAGCATCGGTGAAACGGTGTCCTGCATTCCGATGAACCATCCTTTGAAAGCCATCAGCAGAAGTGTGGCCGGCGCGGCCCAGATACGGACGAAAAAGTACTCACGGGCGAATTCGGAAACCTCCGTGGAACACGGAATCAGCGCAAGAGCAGCGGTGACAAAAAGCCACTGGATGGCCCACAAGAACAGTGCGGAAAGAAATGCTATCGAGGTCGTCTGCGCGAGGATTTCGACAGAGCGGTGCAAATCCTTACGTCCGAACGCCTGTGCAGTCAGCCCGCTGGTGCCGACACGGAGAAAACCGAAATTCCAGTAAAGCAAGTCAAACAGCATCGTTCCAATGGCAATGCCACCTATGGCTGACGCATTCGAAATGTGTCCGATGATCGCAACATCCACCATTCCTACCAACGGTATGGTAATATTGGCCAAAATACTCGGAACGGAAAGTCGAAGAATCTGCTTATTGAGAGTATTCATTTTGAAAAAGTCTGCATAATAAAACGACGCCGTCCCAAAGAACTAATCCCATTTCAAATCCGAAACGCGCTTTCTTTTTATAACTGATTTGCCATCAATGTCAAAAACCACAAGGTTAACAATCTCTTCGGCATTTTTTTTATCCTGACGGACAGCTGCTTGCAGATTTTCAATAGCGCAATCGGACGGCACACGAGACGGAAGCCCCCACGCGGTAAGAATGTGCGTGATTTTGTCAGCAAGACCCTCCTGTCCGCTATTGCGTGCCGCCAAAACCAGTCCGATGCCGACGGCCTCCCCGTGCGTGAGACGGTTTTCGGTGCAATGCTCGATGGCGTGGGCAAACGTGTGTCCCAAATTCAGAATGCGACGTGAGCCTTGATCGGTTTCGTCTTGTGAAACAATCGAACACTTCACGGCAACGGCATCACGGATAAAACTGAGAAGAGTACTTTTTTCTTCACTTTGTTGTAAAATACTTACATCCAGAATTTTAAAGAAAGAAAACATTTCTTCTATCGGTTGCTGAGCAATGAGACGGGTTTTCAGCAACTCCGGAAGTGATTTATTAAATTCTTGTTTATCAAAAGATTGAAGAAAATCGGGACAAATATAAACCGCCTCGGGCTGACGAACCGTACCCACCATATTTTTGAACCCGTTGACATTGACCCCGTTTTTACCGCCCACCGAAGCATCCACCATCGCTAACAAGGTTGTCGGGAAGAAAGCACACGCCACTCCCCTCTTATAGATGGCGGCCACAAAACCGCAGATGTCCGTCACAATTCCGCCACCGATTCCAAGCAGAACCACGTTCCGATCGGCCTCCATTTCCAACAGTTCCGCAACGATTTTTTCCACTGTCGGCATCGTTTTTTCCGACTCCGTGGCCGTCACCACTATTTTTTCAAAAGAAAAAAGATGGCCATACAAAACGTCCACTTTCTCATCAACGATGGCAATGCAGCGGCGCGACTGCTGACCACGATTCTGCCATTCGGAAAAAGCGTGGCCCAACGAATCAAAGAAACAAATGCGTGACTGTGCGGTGGCAGTCTGTAAAAGAATCGGTTCCATCATCATACTGTTAATCATCAGATTCTTCTACGATGACATCCTTGTAGGAATCCAAAACTTTGGCGCGTGACAAAAAGCCCACATATTTTCCGTCACGGGTAATGACCGGCAGATTGAAATTTTGAGACTGTTGGAACTTGGCCACCATATCCTCGGCCTTATCATCTGCATACACCACAATATCAGGAACGTACAACAAATTCCGCACTTTCAGAACATCATAGAGTTCCTGCTGAAAAATGATGTCGCGATGTTCGTCCATAAGCAACAGCCCGGCAAACTTTTCGTGTTCGTCAAGCACAACGAAAATATTGCGTTTGCTTTTGGAAACCACAGAAACGTATTCGCGCAGAGAGGCATTCAGCGGAACCGTACTGATGTTGGTATCCAGCATACTCATAAAATCAATCTGACGAATGGCATACTTGTCCTTGTTGTGCGTTTTCAATTTTCCCTTTTCGGCCAATTTGCGAGTATAGACCGAATATTTTTCAAAAATTTTGGAGGTGAGGTAAGCGATGGATGAGGTAATCATCAACGGGATGAGCAAGTTGTAACCGGTAGTCAATTCCGCAATCAGAAAAATTCCGGTCAAAGGCGCGTGCATCACACCGGCCAAAAGGCCAGCCATACCAGCGAGGATGCAGTTGGTGAGCGGGAAACTGAAACCGAAATAATGGTTCAAGAGTTCGGGAATGAGAAAGCCGAGGTAGGCGCCCACGAATAAGGAAGGAGCGAACACGCCACCGACACCGCCCGCCGCATTCGTCACCGCGGTCGCAATAACCTTTAAAAAGACAATTCCCGCGATTCCCAACAAGAAAAATTCGTAATGTCCATTTATTTGTGTATAAATCAAAGAATTACGAAAAATCGTATCACAATCTCCTTTCATCAGATGCGCCATACTTTCGTAACCTTCACCATAAAAAACAGGGAAAATCAGGATCAAAGCACCAAGCGCCAAACTTCCCAAAACCAGTTTGACGTACCGATTTTTCAATTTGGAAAAGAGTCCCTCAATGAAACGGGATGTACGGAGAAAATAGACGGAAACAAGTCCGGCGCAAATGCCCAAAAGAATATAAATGCCCACGTTGCCAATCTGGAAAGGGGTAACGGGAGCATTGGTAAGCATAACATCTTCACCCAAAAAGAGCAGAGACAGAATCGTACCTGTCGCCGCCGAAATCAGCAACGGGACGATGGCCGTCGCGGTCAGGTCGAGCATAAGCACCTCGATGGCAAAGACGATGGACGCGATGGGCGCCTTGAAAATGGCAGCCATTGCTGCGGACGAACCACAGGCCAACAGAATAATGGTGTTCTTGTGCGACAGACGGAAAAGCCGAGCGAGATTGGAACCAACCGCCGAGCCCGTCAGCACGATGGGGGCCTCCAACCCCACCGAACCACCAAAACCGACAGTGATGGAGCTGGCCACCATCGAAGTATAGATGTTGTGGGAGCGCAACCGTCCGCCATAGTTACTGATGGCATTCAGCACGATGCTCACTCCGTGATTGATATTGTCTCGAACAAAGTACTTCACATACAGAACGGTGAGCAAAATGCCGACCATTGGGAAAGCCAAGTATAAATAATTCAGTTCAGCTTCCGGAAAAGCGGTGCTCAAAGTAGAGGAGGTAAAGTGCAACAGGTTTTTGATAACAATAGCGACGGTGGCACCGAAAACGCCTGTAAAAAAGCTGAGCAGCAACAAAGTATGCTTTCCCAACCGTTCCTGTATCCACGAACGAAGTGCAACAATAGTAGGATTAAATATGATTTTTTTCATTTTCCAGCAAAGCGGCAAAAGTACGAAAAATGCTTTGAAGAGTATGCAGGGAAAATCAAATATGTCACGGCTACCGCACGAAATTTT
>DCHI01000045.1 GCA_002314795.1 Bacteroidales bacterium UBA1756
CCAAACGATTTTTGGAAATGGGGATTCCTATAGAGGACGTAGCCGCCGCCACGGGACTGCCTTTGGACGAGATAGCAGGAATAGAATAAATCTGTTGCTTCCAATAGGACATCACGGCAAGTAGGTTTACCAGCAAGCACGCCACACTGTGACATTCCTCACTGATAAATCTGAGAACCAAAAGTCCCCTTCACAAAACGGGGACGACCGAAGAAGTCGTTCCAACAGACAATGTCACGGAAACCTAACTCCGCCATCCTGCTGCGGGTTTCGGCGTGGTACTGTTCGTATGTTTCAAAGTACAGCCCCCCGTCCGGAGCTAACCACTCACGGCTCTTCTTCGCAATGGCCTCGTAAAATAACAACGGGTTTTCATCAGGGACAAAAAGGGCCAAAGAGGGCTCGAACTCCAAGACGTTGCGGTGCATCACCGCACGGTCACGCTCCGGCACGTACGGCGGATTGCTGACAATCACGTCGTAACGCTGCGGCAAACACGTTTCTTCCAAAATATCCATACGGAAGAAATTGATTTTCAGTCCGTTACGAGCTGCATTCTCTTCTGCAACAGCCAACGCTCCGGCAGAAACGTCAACGGCAGAGACGGACGCCCGCGGCAACAACTTCGCCAAGGCGACGGCAATGGAGCCACTGCCCGTGCCAATATCCAAAATGGAGACCGCCTCTTTTTCACGACAATCCGCTACAATGGCCATCACCAACTCCTCCGTTTCTGGCCTCGGGATGAGCACCTCACGATTTACCTTGAACGGCAAACCACAAAACTCCGTCTCCCCCATCACGTACTGGATGGGCTCGGCAGCGGACAAGCGGCGCAAGTCCGTCTCCCAGTCCGAAGGCAAGCTTACAACGGCGTCGGGCTCCAACATAAAACGATGGTACTCCGCACCAAGATGTTGCTCCACATAGCGACGGAAAAGCGCAATCGACTCGCGTTCGTCATACAACGAAGAAATCGTATGCAAAAAATGGGTTCTGAATTCTTTCCGCGTCACATTAACAAAATCAATCCTATTCTTTGGAAGAATTATCTACTTCAATGCAGATGAAAGAAATGAGGGACTTTTGTTCCAACCATTTTTTTTCATAAAAAGTCTGAATAGAAGTAAGATACGGCCGTTTCGGATCAGGATTGGCATAAACGTCCTCTATGTTGGCTAAAATTTTCCAACCTTGCTGTGGCGCCGTTTCCAAAAGATACTCATACAAAAGCCGACTGTCGGTTTTCAAATTGAGAATTCCTTTTTCGCCCCACACTTTTTTGTATCTTTCAACAAAATTAGGCGAAACAAGACGGTGATGCTCCTTTTTGGGCTGCGGGTCGGGAAAAGTGACCCAGATTTCAGAGACTTCGCCCGGAGCAAAATAACTGTCAATAAAACCAATCTGCGTGCGGATGAAAGCGGCATTGGCAATCTGCTGCTCCATCGCATCCTTGCAACCGCGCCACAAACGAGCGCCTTTTTTATCAATACCAATGAAATTCTTTTCGGGATATTGCTGAGCAAAGGCGACAGTATAATCCCCGTGGCCGCAACCTAACTCCAACACGATGGGATGGTCGTTTTTGAAATAGTCAGCCCACTTTCCCTTCAGCGGGAAAACCTCGTTTTGAAAGTTATAATGGTGATGCTGAAACAGGTTTTCAAAGGTTTCGTTTTCAGCAAATCGTTGGAGCTTATGTTTAGCCATCTTATTGATATTGATTTATTTCCACAAGTTTTGCATATTTTCCGCCCAAGGCCATCAATTCATCGTGCGTGCCCATTTCCACAATTTCACCAGCATCCATCACTACAATTTTGGAAGCGTGGCGGATAGTGGAAAGGCGATGGGCGATGACCAAAGTGGTACGCTGCATCATCACGCGGTCGAGGGCGGCCTGGACCAATTTTTCAGACTCTGTATCCATCGCGGACGTCGCCTCGTCAAGAATCAGTATGGGCGCGTCACGAAGGACGGCACGGGCGATGCTCAGACGCTGCCGCTGTCCACCCGACAGACTCAGTCCGCGGTCGCCGATGTTGGTATCGAAACGGTCGGGCAGCGCGTTCACAAAGTCGTACGCATTGGCCACCTTTGCGGCCTCTTCAATCTGCTCGCGGGTGACGTTTTCCAACCCAAAAGCGATGTTGTTGGCGACAGTATCATTGAAAAGGACAACGTCCTGAGAGACAATGGCAAAAAGGGCGCGAAGATGATCGATGTCAATTTTTTTTAGGTTGATTCCGTCTAATTTCACTTCACCGGAAACCACGTCGTAAAAGCGGGGAAGCAAATCCACCAAAGTAGATTTTCCCGCTCCGGACGCACCTACCAACGCCACCACCTCCCCTTTTCGAACCGTCAGGTTGATGTTCTTCAAAATAGGATTGGCACCATACGAAAAACAGACGTTTTCAAAGTCGATGCGATTTTCAAAACCGGTCACCATCACGGGATTTTCATCATTGAGAATCACCTCGTCAGCATCTAAAACCTCATAGATACGATCCAAAGCGGCGATACCACGACGGTAGTTGGAAATGGCGGTACCGATATTTTTAGCCGGATTCACAATCATAGCGAAAAGAGCGACGTAGGTGATGAAGAGCGGCGCCGTCAACGTGGTGTCGGGCTGAAGGAGCTGATAGCCACCGAAGACGAGAATAATCATAACCACCGTAACGCCAAGCACTTCACTCAACGGAGAGGCGAGGTCGGTGCGACGGAAAATCTTGTTTTGGATGACCGAATAGACGTCGTTGTGGCGTTGGAAGACCTCTTCGGCGTGCTTTTGTGCGTTAAAACCCTTGATGACACGAAGGCCCGAGACGGTTTCTTCCACGTGGGAGAGAAGCGTTCCGAGCAGCGTCTTGGCTTCCACGGACTGGCGTCGCAAAGAACGCGAGGCCTTGGAAATGAGGAAACCGGCAACCGGCAACAGCACCAAGACGAAAAGGGTCAGTTGGTAACTGAGAAGAAATAGCGCCACCACATAGATCAATACGTTGAGAATGGAGGTGATGAACATCTGGAATGCGCTAAGTGTCGTAAACTCAATTTCTTGCGTATCGTTAACCGCACGCGAAATGACGTCCCCTTTCTTTTGGCCACCGAAAAAACTTATCGGGAGTGTCAGCACCTTGTGATACATACGGTTGCGAAGGGTACGAATCACATCGCTACGGACGGGCGCGAGCAGCCACTGTGTCAAAATGAGGAAGAAGTTTTTCAAAAAGAAAAGCAGAACCACCAGAATGACGACGGACAAAAGTGACTCTTTGACGGCGGAAAAATCGACGAAGCGGGCCAGAAAGCTCATCAAGGCGGAGCCCACCACGCTCAGATCCTCCATCGTTCCCATAAAAAACAGTTTCACCAATGGTTCGATGAGCAACAGGGTAAAGATGGAAAAGAGGAGGGAAACGATGTTGACAAAAATGATAAGCAGCAACTTCCATTTATATTTTGCAATAATGGAAAGAAACTTACTATTCAACATTACAAGTAAAAATCGTAGAAAAAAAGTCGGGGTGACAAGACTCGAACTTGCGGCCTCTACGTCCCGAACGTAGCGCGCTACCAACTGCGCCACACCCCGTGCCTTTGAGGCCGCAAAAATACAATTTTTTCATATCATAGAACTCTTTTTCAAAACTTTTTTACTTTGTCGTAAAACACATATTTACAATATTATAGAAGATATGTCTTAGAAAGTGCCATTTTTTCTACTCGTTGAATTTTCCAAAAAATGGAAGATGAGCCGCAAAAGTTTGGAAAAAAACGTGTACTTTTGCACGTTTTTTATGGGAAGAATAGTAGCCATTGATTACGGACAAAAGCGTGTGGGATTCGCTGCGACAGACGAGCTCCGCATCTGTGCCAATGCATTGGAAACCGTGCACGTGACGCAGGCATTTGATTTTTTAAAGAATTACATCGAAAAGGAAAACGTGGATACCATCGTCGTGGGAGAGCCCAAAAAATTGGACAACACCCCGTCCGACTCGACGCGTTTCATCGAACCGTTCGTCAATCGCGTGAAGAAAGCGTTTCCCGACATTCCGCTCGTCCGCGTGGATGAACGGTTCACTTCACGTATGGCCTTTCAAACGATGATTGACGCCGGACTCAAAAAGAAAGACCGTCAGAACAAGGCCTTGGTTGACAAAATCAGCGCCGTCATCATTCTGCAAACCTATTTGCAACAACTTGATATTGAAAACGATAGAAATAACATAGAATTATGATTTTACCCATTTGCATTTACGGAAATCCCGTTCTGAGAAGAAAGTCCGCCGACGTGGCGATGGAACCGGGCGAATTGAAACAGCTCGTCAGTGATATGTTTGAAACGATGTACAATGCCAACGGGGTCGGGCTCGCCGCTCCGCAAATCGGCAAATCGCTCCGCCTGTTCGTCATTGACTCCGGGCCGTTCAAGGAACTCTATCCCGACGAGGAAGTCCGCAAACTGGCTTTCATCAATCCGCAAATCACCAAACGTTACGGAGAAGAGTTCGCCTTCAACGAAGGTTGCCTCAGCTTGCCCGACATCCACGAAGACGTCATCCGGCCTGCCACCATCGACATCACTTATTATGACGAGGATATGAACAAGCACGAAGAGACCATCACCGGCGGCGTGGCCCGCATCATCCAACACGAATACGACCACATCGAAGGGATGGTTTTCACCGATCATCTTACTTCTTTGAAAAAGATGATTCTCAAACGCAAACTTACCGACATCGCTTCCGGCAAACTTCGCATCGCCTATAAAACGAAATTGAAATAATCGTTTTAACGTCGTAAGTAATTAAGAATATGACACATAGAATTCTATTTCTTCCCTTATTGCTTTGCTTGGCGGCTTGTTCTCCGAAGAATGTTCCTGAAACCGACCAACCGGCACAAGACAGCGTCGTCGTCAACTACCAGAATCCGAAGGCACTCATCGCCCTGTATCACGAAGCGGACTCGCTCGTCCAGATCGGGCAGATTGACACCAAAAAAATGCAGACTTTTGTCGATAACGCCACCCAATATGCGGAGGCGTTTCCGAACGACACCCTCAGTCCGCATTTTATGATGTACGCCGGCATTTTCCAAATGGACATCGCCCTTTCCACCAAAGCAAAAAGCAAACGAGACAAACGCTTTTTCCGTTCCATCGAGATTTTCAATCAACTGACGGAGAAATATCCCGACTACAAAAACATTCCTTACTGCTATTATTATAAGGGGCAGATTTATGAAAATATGCAACGGAACAGCGATGCGGAGAACGAATATCGGGAATTAGTTCACCGCTTTCCCAATACGGAATTAGGCAAAAACATCGCCGATTATTTGAAAGTTCGAGGATTTGAAAAATCTCCCGAAGAGATTATGATGGAGATTGAAAAATAACGGCTATGAAACTCAGTGCGGTCATCATTACTTGCAACGAAGAAAAGAACATCGGACGGTGTCTGAAATCGCTACACGGTTTAGTGGACGAGATTGTCGTGGTGGATTCGGGTTCGCAGGACCGGACGGAGACGATTTGCAACGCATACGGTGTCCGTTTCATTTTCCATCCTTGGGCCGGTTTTTCCGAGCAGAAAAATTTCGCCAACGAGCAGGCCGTCAACGACTGGATTTTCTCCATTGACGCGGACGAAGCCGTGGATGAAACGTTGCAGCAATCGATTTTGCAACTAAAAGAGACGGGCTTTTCAGGTGCCTACTCGGTTGATCGGCTCACCAACTACTGTGGCCGTTTTCTTTATCACTGCTGGCGTCCTGACAACAAAATCAGAATCTGGAACCGGAACGAGGGACGTTGGACGGGGAACATCCACGAAACCATTGATTTTGGGAACCGGACACCCGTTGTTACGCGGCTGAACGGCGACCTCGCTCACTACACCTATTATACTATCAGTGAGCATCTTGCACGCATTGACAAATATTCGGACCTGACAGCTTCGGACGCTTTTCGCGCTGGTAAAAAAGCACCTTCTACGTGCGGCACGCGATTCAGAACCGGCTGGCGCTTTCTGCGAGACTACATTTTCAAAGGAGGATTTCGAGACGGGTACGAAGGGTATATGGCCTGCAAGATTTCTGCTTTAGGAACTTTCCTGAAATACACGAAGTTACGATTTCTGTACCAAACGGAGCAGTAAGATTCTATAAGACTTCCCGATATATTTTCATTAACTTTTGTGCAATCACCTCATCCGAAAACTGGAGAATGTGTTCGGCACTTTTAGCAACCATTTCTTTTCTAAGTTCTTCATTTGAAAGAAGTTCTTTCATAGTGGATGCCGTTTCCTCAACATTGTCGGGAGCAACATAGCGACTGAACGGGCCGCCACTTTCCTCCAGACAGCTACCTGTTGCCGCAATGACGGGAACGCCGCTTTGCAACGCCTCCACGATCGGAATGCCGAAGCCTTCAAAAAAAGAGGGATAGAGGAACAACGTGGCTCCCTGATAGATAGCGGGGAAATCGGCAAAATCCTTTTTCGTAACAAAAACGACTTTGTTGTCTAAATGATGAGACGCGGCAAACGCTTTCAAAGAATCACCGCAGCCGTTGTCGGCGCCCACAATGACAAGTGGGAAGTCGATCTCTGCGGCGGCCATTGCTTTCAAGATAAGGATATGATTCTTGCGGGGTTCGAGGGCACCGACAGACAGCATATACTCGGACGGAAGCCCGTATTTTTTTTGCACGGAGGCACGCTCGTCCGAAGAAGTTTTCCTCAAAAACATCGGGTGACAGCCCTGATAAACCACTACGATTTTTTCTTCCGGAACGTGTGCCAACTCCACCAAATCACGGCGCGTCTGTTCACTCACCGCAATGATTTTGTCGGCGCGGGCACAGCTTCCCAAATATTTTTTCTTATAGAAAAAGCGGTCAATAGCCGGATAGAGTTCGGGGAACTGGAGAAAAATCAGGTCGTGCATAGTCAGGACGGTTTTCACGCGCGTTCTTTCGATGCCGACGGGAAGTTCGTGCGACAAACCGTGAAAAATGTCCAGGTTCCTTTTCTGAGATTCGGCTGCAAGACGGAAGGTTCTCCACAACGATGAGAATTTATTTTGAAAAAAACCGTCAGGAAGAACGGTTGAACAATGTTCTGGAACTTCGAAGCCGATGGAGGCGTTCACCTTGGGCGTGAACAAAAAATAGTCGTTTTCCGGATTTTGAGCTGCCAAAATGCGAAGGGTGTCACGGCTGTAGTTTCCCAAGCCGCGACTATTGTTGAAAGCCCGTTTTGCATCAAAACCAATTCTCATATCAAAAACGGTGGCAAAAGTACGCAAATTTTCATAGAACTTTGCTACCTTTGCCGCGGTAAAACAAGGAGCAAATCCGTGCCACAAACAACTGAAAAAGAGACGATTGAGCCATTATGGAACTCCAACTATATGAAAGTTTGGATGGCCAATTTTATGATTTTTTTCTCTTTTATGCTCCTCACGCCGCTTCTACCGCTTTACCTGAAAGAGACTTTCGGAGCCAGCAAAGACACCATCGGGCTCGTACTGAGCGGGTACGCACTGACGGCACTCATCATCCGTCCCTTCAGCGGTTTTTTTGTAGATAGCTTCCCCCGAAAAAGAGTTCTGTTAATCTGTTACTTTCTGTTTTTCAGTTTTTTCGCCGGTTACATCGTATCGGGAAGTCTGCTGCTATTTGCCATCGTTCGGACGCTGCACGGCGCGCCGATGGGTGCCACTACCGTATCGAACAGCACGGTTGCCATTGACGTGTTGCATCCGTCACGAAGGGCGGAAGGAATTGGTTACTACGGACTTAGCAACAACATTGCTTCAGCGATTGCGCCAGCTTTTGCCATTTATCTGTTACAAAGGACGGGCAGTTACACCCTGCTTTTTTGGATTGCGCTGTTGGCAGCCGGCGGCGGTTTCGCCATCAATAGCACACTGCACTTGGCGCCGAGGGAACTGACCAAAGACAAACCGAAGCTGTCACTTGACCGGTTCTTTTTACTAAAAGGTTGGAGCGAATGTTTAGTGATGATTTGCCATTCGTTTGCGTACGGAGTGGTTTCCACCTACGTAGCCATTTACGGAAAAGAGGAGTTGGGAGTTTCAAGCGGCACGGGCGTGTTTTTCGCACTTTTATCCCTTGGGCTCATCCTTTCGCGTCTCATCGGAGGACCATCGTTAAGCAAAGGGCGGGTGGCGCAAAACGCGGCGGTCGGATTAGGAGTCACATTGGGCGGGTATCTGCTTTTTTCGGCGGTTCATCAGCTGTGGGCGTATTACGTCGCCGCCTTCATCATCGGCTTGGGAAGCGGGCATATGTATCCGGCCTTCCAGATGATGTTCATCAACTTGGCGCCACACACGCAGCGGGGAACTGCCAATTCCACGTTGTTTATTTCGTGGGATACGGGCTTGGGACTCGGCGTACTCGCGGGCGGAATTCTTTCGGAAACCCTTGGCTACCACGCGGCTTTCTGGGCGGCGACGGCGG
Source organism: Bacteroidales bacterium UBA1756 (assembly GCA_002314795.1). Classification (GTDB taxonomy): domain Bacteria; phylum Bacteroidota; class Bacteroidia; order Bacteroidales; family WCHB1-69; genus UBA1756. Next base: position 8,507 of record DCHI01000045.1, read on the forward strand.
CATACCTTGCGGGGACGGTCGGATTTTTCGGGTACGTATTTCGCCATTTTCAGCAAAATAAATTGAGATAAGTTGTGCATTTTTTGACAATAAATTCCGAATTTCATCCAAATCAATCAGAAAAAAACACCTGACAAGCGCACAATAATGCGAAAAATTTAGTTATAATTTATTATAAAACAATGAATTATAAAAAATAATAATATATTCTGCAAAACTATTGATTATTTTTCTATTTTTGCACACTCGTTTCAAGCGACTTGCTGGATTCGTCTAGTGGCCCAGGACGTCAGGTTTTCATCCTGAAGATCGGGGGTTCGACTCCCCCATCCAGTACAAAAAAAGCTTCCCGAATGGAAGCTTTTTTTGTTTTATCCCGTTTAAGTTTTTTTACCAAAATCTCTTTGATTTACAATAAAAAAGAGTACTTTTGCAGCCCGTTTCTAACGGGGTGTGGAAATTTGTAAATTATTAAAATACAATATATTACATTATGAAGAAAAGATTGTTTATGGCGGCAATGCTGCTCTGTCCTTTGCTTTTGAGTGCCAGTGAGGCCGATTTGACCTTGCCGGACTTCACCCAAGTCAGCTTTTTTAATGGAGCACTCACCGGAAAATCTCTCCTCCTCTGGGGTGCCATCATCGTGATCATCGGACTGCTGTTCGGACTTTTACAAGCCCTTCGAATCCGCAGAAAACCCGTCCACAATTCTATGAAAAAAGTGGCGGAAACCATTTATGAAACTTGCAAAACCTATCTGCTTCAGCAGGGAAAATTCCTGCTTATTCTGTTCGCCATCATCGGTGCCATCATCTGTTTCTACTTCGGTTTTCTGAACGGCAAGTCATTTCCGCAGGTGCTCACCATTTTGTTATGGACCATCTTGGGAATCAGCGGCTCGTACGTGGTTGCCTGGTTCGGTATCCGCATCAACACCTTTGCCAATAGCCGCACCTCCTTCGCCTCTTTGCAAGGCAAGCCGTGGCCCGTTGTCTCCCTTCCGTTGCAATCCGGAATGAGCGTCGGTTTGTTGCTGATTACCATTGAGTTATTATTGATGTTGGTGATTCTGCTTTTCATTCCCGCCGAAAGTGCCGGCGCGTGCCTCATCGGATTCGCTATCGGTGAATCCTTGGGTGCCAGCGCCTTGCGTATTGCAGGTGGTATTTTCACCAAGATTGCCGACATCGGTTCCGACTTGATGAAGGTTATTTTCAAGATTGGGGAAGATGACCCGAGAAACCCGGGCGTTATCGCCGATTGTACCGGTGACAACGCAGGCGACAGCGTCGGTCCTACCGCCGATGGTTTTGAAACGTATGGTGTTACCGGCGTCGCACTCATATCATTTATCATTCTCGCCGTTCCTTCCGTCGAATTGCAAGCCCTCCTCATCGTCTGGATTTTCGCTATGCGCATCTTGATGGTTTTCACCTCTTTGGTTTCCTACGGCATCAATGATGTCATTTCCAAAATCAAATACAAAGAATCCAACAATTTCAACTTCGAAAGTCCGCTCACCTCTTTGGTGTGGATTACCTCCATCGTTTCCATTCTGGTGACTTTCGCAATCAGTTATCTTTTAATGAACAACTACGGTTTTGCTGCGGAGGGTTCCGTCTCAGCAAGCATTTCCGGTGATATGTGGTGGCGTCTTGCTTCCATCATCAGTTTGGGAACATTGGCCGCCGCCGTTATTCCCGAATTGACGAAAGCGTTCACCAGTTCCAACTCCCGCCACGTTCAAGAAGTGGTGACGGCTTCTCGCGAAGGCGGCGCCTCGCTGACCATTTTGTCAGGTATGGTCGCCGGCAACTTCAGCGCATTCTGGAAAGGTATCGTGATGGTTGGATTGATGTTCGCCGCATTCTTCTTCTCTGCCTCCGGTCTTGAAATCTTCGGCACGTATTATGCTATTTTCGCTTTCGGTTTGGTTGCTTTCGGTTTCCTCGGTATGGGTCCTGTTACCATCGCTGTTGACAGTTACGGACCGGTTACCGACAATGCCCAATCCGTTTTTGAACTTTCACAGATTGAACGTATTCCCGCCATCAAGTCCGAAATTGAAAAAGACTATGGTTTTGTTCCGGATTTTGAAAAAGGTAAATATTTCTTGGAAGCCAACGATGGTGCTGGCAATACTTTCAAAGCAACGGCCAAGCCCGTTTTGATTGGTACGGCTGTCGTAGGTGCTACCACGATGATTTTCGCCATCATCTTGTTGCTCAACAGTCTGGGACTTTTGAATCTCAGTTTGACGGATGCGCCTGTCATCCTCGGATTGATTACCGGTGGCGCGGTTATCTTCTGGTTTAGCGGCGCTTCTATGCAAGCCGTCACGACGGGTGCTTATCGTGCCGTGGAATTCATCAAGAAGAATCTCAACCTCAACAAGACCGAGGCCGACATCGAAGACTCGAAAACGGTGGTCAAAATCTGTACGCGCTATGCCCAACAGGGAATGTGGAACATTTTTGCCGTCATTTTCTGTCTGACCTTGGCCTTCGCCTTTTTCGATCCGAACTTCTTCGTCGCCTACTTGATTTCCATCGCCATTTTCGGACTTTTCCAAGCCATTTATATGGCCAATGCCGGTGGCGCGTGGGATAACGCCAAAAAGGTTGTAGAAGTTGACTTGAAAGAGAAAAATACTGATTTACACGCTGCTACTGTTATTGGAGATACCGTCGGCGACCCGTACAAAGACACCTCCTCCGTGGCAATGAATCCCATCATCAAATTCTCCACGCTGTTTGGAATGTTGGCGGTTGAAATCGCCGTGGTGATGAAAATGGCTGAAACCGACTACACTCCGTACATCGGTGCCTTCTTCCTCATCGTTGGCCTCTTCTTCGTTTACAGATCCTTCTACGGAATGAGAATTAAAAATTAATTTACTGATAATCAAGAATTATGGATAATAACATTAAAGTTAAAATCGACGAGGTTCTTCAGGAGATTTCACAAATCAATGACCTCAACCAAAAAGTGGATATTCTCACCTATATGCAGCAGCAATCGGGATTTATGCTCTGGCAATTGGAAGAAGATCTTCACGTGGACCAGAATATGAAAAACATATAGTTTCAGTTTTTAGACACAAACAACAAGGGCTCCATATTTCTGTGGGGCCTTTTTTTGTGTTACGTTCTTAAAGTTTGTAAAGTGGTGGGCTTTTGAGACCGAGACTTAGAAAATCAATCTAATTTTCTAAATAGACCGTGATTTCGTACGGAGCATCTACGTCGGTGAAATACTCGTTAACATATTCGGATTCACGAATATAGTCCTTCAGTTCGTTTTTGGTGAAACGATAGGAATTAAGGCCGATTCCTTTGTGACTGGATAACTCTTTCATATCCAAGTCAATGTTTCTGTTTTTTTGAGAAAAATCGGGGGTGAGATAGACGAACCCCTTCGCCTTGAATTTGAGGGAGATGGTAGGGTCGGAGCAGGTAGCTTTCGTTCTTCCTTCTGGAAGATTGATGCACTCAACGGAATAGTCCAATACCACCTCATACTCTCGGGAAAAAGTGAGAACACACCAAATGAGCGCACTGATTCCTAAGCAGATAAAAAAAGTCAAGGAGGGCAACTGAACGCGCTGCCCTACCTTGTTTGCAATACCATTGTTATTTTTTGTTGGCTTCATTCTCGTCAATGGCTATAGCTGCCTTTTCAACTTTGAGTTTGACGCCGTCTTCTACTTCGATAATGAAAGTAGTGTCTTGGACATCACTGATTTTTCCGTGAATACCACCGATGGTTACTACGTGGTCGCCACGTTTGAGGGCCTCGCGAGCTTCCTGGACTTTTTTCTGTTTCTTCTGTTGCGGACGAATCATAAAGAGCCAGAAGATGAGGATGATGGCTACGAAGAAAATAAGCATTTGCCAGCTACCGCCGCCCGAAGCTTGTCCTTCAGCGGGCTGAGCCATTAATAAAAAAAGATTGTTCATTCTAAAAAATATTTAAGGTGAATAAATGTGATTACGGGATTTGTACGTCCGCACTGATTTTCAAGAGGGTGCGGGTAGGATAGGTGTTGGCCGCAATTGTTACCACATTGGTGGTAGGACCTTTCTTGGTTTTGGAATCGAAAGTGACTTTGATTTCAGACGTTTCCCCGGGCTTGATGGGCGCTTTCGGTGGCGTAGATGTGGTGCAACCGCAGGAGGCGTGTGCCGAGCTGATGATGAGGTCGGACTTGCCGGTGTTGGTGAACACGAACACGTGGCTCAGGCGTTCCCCTTGCATTACTTTGCCAAAATCATATTCGGTCTCCTTGAATTCAATCTTGGGACCGTTTTCGTCTTTCACAACAACCTCGCCGCCTTCAGCAGTGGCGGGATTGTGAACGACCGGCTCTTTGGAACCGCAATTGGCAAACAGGGTAAGAAAAAGTGCAAAGACAATAAGCTTGTATAAAGATTTCATTTCGTATTGAACTTTATTTCAAAGATTGATTTAACAACCCACGCCCCATCTTGTTCAGCTTTCCGGAATCACGCAGGTCGTTGGCGATTTTGTCAATCATCCCGTTGATGAACGTACCGCTCTTGTCAGATCCGTACGTTTTGGCAATTTCAATGTATTCGTTGATGGTGACTTTTACCGGAATGCTCGGAAACTCCAGCAATTCGCAAAGGGCCATCTTCATCAAGATCATATCCGTTCCGATGATTCGTTCCGCTTCCCAGTTGTGAAGTTTCTTTTCAATTGTGGCAAAGTATTCCTTGTCGTTGACAACTGTTTTCTTGAAAAGCGTTTGGTAGAATTTCACATCTTCCGCTTCATCTTTATATAAAGGAGAAATTTCCACCTGCTCGTGAGACGCCTTCCAGAAAGTGATGTTTTGATAGACGAGCAAGAGCGCATCGTTGAAGTCGTCGAACCAGTGGGCGTATTTTTCTTCAAAGAACCAATGGAGCAATTTGCTTTCTGCCAAAACTTTTTCAATGATGGCCAAAACCAATTCTTTGTCTGCTTTGTAGGACGGCGTTTCGGCATTCATACAAACTTCGTATTCCGGGAGTTTCGTGATTTCGGAATAAATCTGAGAAATCAGTTCCACTTGGGAACTCCAGTTGACGTGAAGTTTGTTCCATTTTTTCCGAAGCTCCTCATTTTCTTCCATTTGCTTGATGACCAAGTTGTCAACGAAGCGGGTGTTCGGGTTGAGGTCTTCCGGTGTGGGAAAGTTTTTGTTCTTACGCTCCTCGAATTTCGCTGTCACATAGTCTTTTATTTCAGGAAAAATAGAGAAGAAATAGAAAGAAAGGTTACTACAATTCTCAATGGATTTATCTAATTTTTTCAAGCCGTCGGGAATGCTTTCCGTTGGATTTGCACCACGTGCGTAAAGGGCCTGCATTACCTTGATTCGCAAATATCTCCTACTAATCATATTATAAAAATTGGGGTGCAAAAATACGATTTAATAGTTTATAAAGTTTTTAAAGTTTGTAAAGTTTATAAAGTTCGTAAAGTTTATAAAGTTTGCAGGGGGAGCAGAGGGGGTGGAGAATATTTAAAAAAAGTGAAAGCGAGTTTCTCCGTATGTTTTTTTTGTAATTTTGCCGCACTTTTCAATGAAGAAAAGTTTTTTTGTATTTAACAACGTTTTTAAATTCTATCACTATGAAGAAAGTTTTTGCAGTTGCCGTTGTTGCTTTGGCAGGCGTAATGTTTTTTGCTTCTTGTGGCAAAAAATGTGTTTGTACTCGTTATGAAGATGGTAAGAAGATTGTTGCTACCAATTCAGACAACACTCGCTATTTCGACAAGGGTGCTTGTACACAACAATCCGTATCATCATACCAAGGATATTCCTACGTTACCGATGGAAAATTGGTTGACGTTGAAATCAAATGCAAATAATCATTTTTTGATTATATTTTTTAAAAGAGGATGTGCCCTGTCATCCTCTTTTTTTTTGCCTTAATTTTCTGCGGGAATTGTCAATTGCCAATTATATTGTACTTTTGCGCCCGATTTTCTATTTTGGTGTGGAATTGTGAAAGTATCAGAAAATCATATCATTATCATCAAAACTAAACTCAATAGGCAAAATGAACTTTATCGAAGAAATCATTGAAAAAGATTTAGAAAATGGAAAAAACGGATCGAAAGTACATACTCGTTTCCCTCCGGAACCGAATGGCTATCTGCACATCGGACACGCCAAATCCATTTGTCTGAATTTCGGTATCGCTAAGAAATACAATGGTTTATGCAACCTTCGCTTTGATGACACCAATCCTGTGAAGGAAGATGTTGAATATGTGGATTCCATCAAGGAGGATATCCAGTGGCTCGGTTTTCAATGGGCCGAAGAACACTATGCTTCCGACTATTTTGACCAACTTTACGAATGGGCTGAAAAGCTGATTCGGGAAGGCCTTGCGTACGTGGACGACCAAACTCAGGAGGAAATCAGTGCGGGCCGCGGTGTTCCGACCAAACCCGGCACCGAAAGTCCGTACCGTAACCGTTCCGCTGAAGAAAATCTCGACCTGTTCCGCCGGATGAAAGCTGGCGAATTTCCGGACGGAAGCAAGGTGCTCCGCGCCAAAACCGGTATGACTTCTCCGAATATGCATATGCGCGACCCGATTATGTACCGTATTCTTCATAGTCACCATCATCGCACGGGTGACAAATGGTGCATTTACCCGATGTACGATTTCGCGCACGGTCAGAGTGACTCCATCGAAGGGATCACCCACTCCATCTGTACCTTGGAATTTGAAATTCACCGCCCGCTGTACGACTGGTTCTGCGAAGCACTGAAAATCCATCACCCGCAGCAGATTGAGTTCGCCCGTCTGAACATCAACTATACCGTTATGAGCAAGCGCAAACTGATGCAGTTGGTTCGTGAACACTACGTTATGGGCTGGGATGACCCGCGTATGCCTACCATTTGCGGCCTCCGTCGCCGTGGCTATACGCCGGCCTCCGTCCGCAATTTTGCTGAAACGGTCGGTATTGCCAAACGTGACAATATCATTGATGTTTCATTGTTGGAATTCTGCGCTCGCGAAGATCTTAACAAGGTGGCTACCAGAACGATGGCTGTTGTGGATCCTGTAAAATTGGTCATCGACAATTATCCGGAAGGCCAGGTCGAAATGATGCAGGCTGTCAATAATCCTGAAAATCCGGAGGCCGGCACCCGCGAAGTTCCTTTCACCAAGGAACTTTGGATTGAACGTGCTGACTTCCGTGAAGTCGCTGACAAGAAATTCTACCGCTTGACCATCGGTGGTGAGGTCCGTCTGAAATATGGTTACATCGTGAAATGCAGCCACGTGGATAAAGATGCGGATGGAAACATCACGGCCATTCACGTCACTTACGACCCCGAAACGAGAAGTGGTATGCCGCAAAGCAACCGCAAGGTGAAAGCCACCATCCATTGGGTCTCCGTGGCGCACGCCAAAAAAGCGGAAGTCCGTCTCTTTGAACGGCTTTTCACTGAGCCCGCTCCGGACGATGTGGAAGAAGGAAAAACGTTTCTGGACTGCCTGAATCCCAACTCACTCACCATTCAGGATGGTTGGGTTGAGGAAGGTCTCACGCTCTCCAATCCCGAACGTCACTACCAATTTGAACGTATCGGCTATTTCTGCATCGACAAAGACTCCACGGATGAAAAAATCATATTCAACAAAACCGTCAGCCTGAAACAATAATTTCCCACTAACCTCAAACTTTATAACTTCATACTTTCTACTTCATACTTTCTACTTCATACTTTCTACTTCATACTTTCTACTTTTTTATTATGAAAATAAAAAAAATCTTCTTACTCACCCTTTGTATCTGCTTCTTGGGAGTTGCTTATTCTCAAAATGAAGTAAAAAAAGAGGAGGGTACCAAAACGGAAAAAGCTTCGAAAGCATCCAAGCAGCTTGAGCCGATTCAGTTGACTCAAGAAGAATTCATCAAGAAAGTGTTCGATTACAACGACACGACGATGATTTATAAAGGGAAGAAACCTGCGATTGTGGATTTTTATGCAGACTGGTGCGGACCGTGCAAGCGACTTGCCCCCATCCTTGACCAGCTTTTGAAAGAGTATGAGGGAAATTTTATCGTTTACAAGGTGAATGTGGATCAGAATAAGGATTTGTCTCGTGCCTTGCAGGTACGGAACATTCCGACGATGTTGTTCCTTCTTCCCAAGGAAAAACCGCAACGTACGGTTGGCTTGCTCTCGAAGGAGCAAATCAAAGAAATCATTGATGAATATCTTTTGAAATCAAAGAATTAATATAAACCGTCCTTTTAGAGGGCAGCAAATAAAAAGATAATGTTTGAAAGTTTAAGCGACAGATTAGAACGCGCATTTAAGGTCCTGAAAGGACAAGGTCACATTACGGATATCAATGTGGCGGAAACGATGAAAGAGGTTCGCAAGGCTCTTTTGGATGCTGATGTCAGTTATAGGATTGCCAAGGAATTCACGGACTCGGTGAAAGCCAAAGCGATGGGAATGAATGTCTTGAAGGCAGTTTCTCCCAGTCAGATGATGGTGAAAATCACCTACGACGAGTTGATTTCGTTGATGGGGACGAGTGCCACCGATGTCAATTTGCAGTCATCTCCGGCCATTTTCCTGATGGCGGGCTTGCAAGGTTCCGGTAAAACCACTCACGCCGCCAAGTTGGCCAATATGTTGCGTAACAAGCGCAATCGTCGTCCGCTCCTCGTGGCTTGCGACGTTTATCGTCCCGCGGCTATCGACCAGTTGAAGGTGTTGGGCGAACAAATCAACGTTCCCGTTTATACGGAAGAAGACTCTAAGAATCCTGTTAAGATAGCAAAAAACGGTGTCGCGTACGCCAAGGAGAACGGCTTTGACCTCGTGCTGATTGATACGGCAGGCCGTTTGGCAGTGGATGAGGAGATGATGGAAGAAATCGGCAACATCAAAGAAGCCGTCAACCCGCACGAAATCTTGTTCGTGGTGGATGCTATGACCGGCCAGGATGCCGTCAACACGGCGAAGGCCTTCAATGACAAGTTGGATTTCGACGGTGTCATTCTTACGAAATTGGATGGTGACACCCGTGGCGGTGCCGCTTTGACCATCAAGGCGGTGGTGAACAAGCCCATCAAGTTTATTGGTACGGGCGAAAAGATGGAAGCCATTGACATTTTCCATCCGGACCGTATGGCCGAACGTATCTTGGGAATGGGTGACATCCGCAGTTTCGTCGAAACGGCGCAGGCACAATTTGATGCGGAAGAAGCGGCCAAACTCCAAAAGAAATTGGCAAAGAACGAGTTCGATTTCAATGACTTTTTGAATCAGATTCAGCAGATAAAGAAGATGGGTAATGTGAAGGAGTTGATGGGAATGATTCCGGGAATGGGCAAGGCCGTCCGTGACTTGGACATTGACGAAACTGCCTTCAAGGGAGTGGAAGCCATCATACTTTCTATGACGCCGGAAGAACGTGCCAATCCGGACATTATCAATGGCAGCCGCAAAAAACGTATCGCGTTGGGAAGCGGCAATGACATTCAGGACGTGAACCGTCTCATCAAGCAATTTTTTGATACCCGAAAAATGATGAAGATGGTGAACAACGGGAAGGCCAAGAATTTGATGCAGGCCTTAAGTACCCGCGGTCGCAGGTAAGAATGTCGCAGATAAGAATATGGTAGAGGCGCAAAATTTTGCGCCTCCTTTTCTTTTTTATATTTCGTATAAATTTTTTCTAAAAAACACTAAAAGTCGGATGATGAGAGGAAAAATTATGTTACATTTGCGACCTCGTTTGAAAGGATGAAAAGGATAGTCTTGTCTCTTGTAAATAAATGAAAATCAAAAAAATACAATCAACTTATTTATTAACCAAAACCAAATTCTTATGAAAAAAGTTTTATTTATGCTCGCATTTATTGCGACGCTGTTAGTCGGCAGTATGAGCACGGCTGGGGCGCAGGTGAATTACACCGTTTACGACGGAACCACCACCAACAGTTATGTCCCGGTTTATGGTCTTTACACCGACAGCTATTTGAAATGTGAGTATGTCATTCCGGCTACGGATTTGACCGCCATCAATGGCTCTAACATTTCAGCACTGACCTACCATTTGTCTTCTGCTCCATCTGCAGCTTGGACCTGCAATTTCCAGGTTTTCGTAAAAGAGGTTACAAGTTCATCCATCTCCTCTTTTAGTGGTATAGACGATGCTACTATCGTTTATGAAGGCACTTTGGATGCTACTTCTGGCACTATGGTTGTAAACTTTACCACTCCTTATCAATACAATGGTGGAAACTTGTTGATTGGTTTCTATAACACCAATACGGGCAATTATAAGAGCGCAAGTTTCTATGGACAAGCTATTACAAATTCAAGTGTCCAGGGTCACCACGGTTCAAATCCGTCTTCAATCACTGCAAACCAGAGAAACTTCATCCCGAAGACCACCTTTACCGTGGATGAACTTCACGGATGTATTACTCCTACCCAGTTGGCAGTTAGCGATGTCGCTACTTATGGCGCAACTGTAACCTGGACTCCCGGCTATCAAGAAACCAGTTGGGTTGTTAAATTCAACGATTTGGAATTCCCCACAACTACTCCTTCCTACACCGCTACCACTTTGGATCCTAACACCACATACGTTGCCAGTGTAAAGGCCGTTTGCAGCGCTACCGAAGAATCTGAATATACCACTCCAGGTGTTTCATTCACCACACTTCCAACTTGTCCTACTCCTTCTGCAGTCACCTTCTCAGACATTACGGCTACCAGTGTCACCGTTGCTTGGACAAATGGCGGCAGCGAAACTGCTTGGACTATTGACGCAAATGGCACGGAATACACTGCCAACAGCAATCCTTTCACCCTTACTGGCTTGACCCCTGCTACATCTTATACCGTTAAGGTAAAAGCCAACTGTTCTGCTACTGACGAATCCGACTGGAGTACTACTGCAACCTTTGAAACTCCTTGTGTTGCTGTTGTTGTTACCGAAACGGAACCTTTCACCGAAGATTTCAATACGCTTACTACGGGTATTCCTTCTTGTTGGGACAATGCCGAAGGTACGACAACCGATAATTCATACAAATGGAATTACTTTGCAACCGGGGTGACGGGTGCTTGCGTGAGATTCAACTCATATAGCAATAGTAGTAATAATACTAACTATTTGAAAACGCCCCAATTGGACTTGTCTGGTTTGACAAATCCGATGGTCAGTTTTTCCTATAAGAATCCCACGGGCGGTGACTTTAGCGTGTATTATACGATTGACGGAACCAACTATGTAGAAATCGCTACCGGACTAACAGGTGTTTCTTCGTGGACGAATGTTGAATATACCATAGCTGACCTTGCTGGTGCAACCAACGCATATATTATTTTCAAAGGCACGAGCAACTGGGGCAGTGGCGATGCCTACATTTATTTGGACGATGTTCTGGTTTCACAAGTTCCTACCTGTCCGAAACCGACCGATGTTACGGTTAATGATATCACTACTACCAGTGCAGAAATATCTTGGACCAACGGCGGTACTGAAACTGCTTGGACTATCAGCTATAATGGCACCGAAGTGGCTGCCAATAGCAATCCTTTCACCCTTACTGGCTTGACGCCTGCTACTGTTTATACCGTTATGGTAAAAGCCAACTGCTCAGCAGAAGACGAATCCTACTGGAGTACTGCTGCTGAATTCGTTACGGAATGCGGAACCTTCAATGTTACTGAAAGCACTCCTTATCAGGAAAGTTTTGACGGCACTGCCTTCCCGCCCACTTGCTGGAGCAGAGCCCATACCGCTGGCTCTTCATCATCCCAATGGATCAGAACCACCAGCAGCAGCAATATCCATACGGGTGCTGGTGCAGCACAGTTGCAAGACCAGTCAACTGGCAACCGCAACGATCTCGTTACTGGTGTGTTGAATATCCCCGCTGCAAACCAATATCAGGTTACAATGTGGATGTATCGTTCCACCTACAGCTACAGCATTAAACCTAACGAAGGTGTCAAGGTTTGGATTAACACCACTCCTGATACTACCGGTGCTACCGAAATCGGTTACATTCATCGTGAATACACCCTCGCTCCCGCAGAGACGGCTACCGGTTGGTATGAATACAGTTTTGTCATTCCCAATGCTGGCGATATGTACGTAATCTTCCAAGGCATCAGCGAATATGGTCAGGCTTCATACATCGATGATATCTCTGTTGAAAAAGCTCCTACCTGCCTCAAGCCTACCGAAGTCGTTATCCTCGATTCTTTGACCACCGAAACTACTGCTGTTGTTGACTGGACTCCCGCCGGTGACGAAACACAATGGGAAGTTGCTTGCAATGGTGACACTACCCTCGTTAGCGCTCATCCTTTCACCATCACTGGTCTGAGTGCTTCTACTACTTACACAGTTTCTGTACGCGCCTATTGCTCAGACGAAGACCAATCCTACTGGACTTCAGGAGTTAATTTTAATACTGAATGCGCTGCCGTAGTTGTCGTTACATTTGATAATCCATATCACGAAGGTTTTGAAGGAACCATCTGCTGGAGTACTCAGCAAATTGCAGGTGAGGACAATTGGCAATTGACTGATTATAGTGTTTATGAAGGTGAATATTCAGCTTACTTCCCGTACGATGAAGGTGCAGAAGGTTTGTTGATTTCCCCTGTTTTTGACCTTACACAGATCGCAAATCCTGAACTCTCTTTCCAATACTGGACTAGAATTTATTCAGGTTCATGCGACAGATTGGAACTGTACTACAGAACTGCAGAAACAGAAGAATGGGTATTGATGGATACTTTTGTTACTCCTATGTCGGATTACGACTCGGCTACTTACGCATTGCCCACCCCGACAGCTACCTACCAAATTGCGTTTAAGGGTATCGGATTGGATGCATTTGGTTTGTACTTGGATGACATCAATATTACTGGTGAAGAAATTGAAACTCCTTGCGAAGTTCCTACCAATTTGGCTGTTGAAAACAACGTTGCTACTTGGGAAAGCGAAGCTGACAATTTCAACGTAATGTACATCGCTAATGGTGATACTACTACCGTTGCTGTTGAAGGCAATACCTACACCTTCACAGGTCTCGAAGACAGCACGCTCGTAACCGTATTCGTTCAGGCCGTTTGTGATGAAACCACAACCAGCGATTGGACTGAAGGTGTCGAATTTATGTACATTGATACGACGGCGGTCGGTATTGCTAACTTCAGCAACATCGCCGTTAAGGTTTACCCGAATCCTGCAACGGATGTCATTAACATTGAATGCAACGCTATCAATGCTAACCTCTCTATCTTTGATATGTTTGGCAAACAGGTGATGAATACTCAAATTCAAAATGCCAAGACTGAACTCAATATCAGTGCTTTGGCTCCTGGTGTTTATATGATTCGTATTGCCAACAACAATGAATTTACAACAGTAAAAGTTGTAAAGAAATAATCCATAAACAGTTAAAACTGATTCTAAAGAGCCCTTGATTTTCTTGGGCTCTTTTTTTTGGAAAAAAATAGAAAACGAATCATCTCTTTACGTAAAATAATGTAAATTTGCCCCGTTTTTTGAAACACGAATTTATTATTAACTCAAATAAGACAAACAACCTATTAATAAATTACAAATTATGAAAAAACTCTTATTCACTTTTTGTCTTTTTGTCATTATGATGACAGGAATGACATTGTCCGCTCAGGTGCTGAGCGAGGATTTTGAAGGAGGAACCCTTCCTACCGGATGGACTCAGGAGTATGTGTCCGGCTCCCATAGCTGGGAGTTTTCTAACTCTATTTGTTCGTCTGTTTCTGCTCACGCGGGGCAGTATAGTGCCGCATTCAAGCACAGCAGTAGCGGAGATCAGACCAAACTTATTTCTCCACAAATGGATTTGACTTCTGTGTTGAATCCGCAGTTGAGTTTCTGGCACGTTCAGAAAGATTGGGGAGGTGACCAGGACGAATTGCGTGTTTATTATCGGACCTCACCTACCGCTACGTGGACTTTATTAGTGGAATACATTGACAATATTCCTTCTTGGGTTTATGAAGAGATGCTTCTTCCGTCTCCTTCCGCTACCTATCAAATCGCTTTCGAAGGTTTAGATGATTATGGCTATAACATCGGTGTTGACGATATTATCGTTATGGCTGCGCCTACTTGTTTGAAACCTACCGATGTGACCGTTTCCAATATCACAACGACAACTGCTGAAATTTCTTGGACGTCCCATTCTTCGGAAACCGCTTGGACCATCAGTTACAACGGCACTGAAATCCCCGTTACTACCAATCCCTATACCCTTACCGGATTGACATCTGCTACATCTTATACCGTTATGGTACGTGCTAATTGTTCTGCTACCGACAGCTCTTTATGGAGCACGCCCCTCTCTTTTGCTACCGTGTGTGAAGCCAATACGACTTTCCCCTACGTTGAAGATTTTGAAAGCACTTCGTTTCCCCCGATTTGTTGGTCACAAAGCAGAACTGCTGTAGGAACAGGTTTATACGGAACGGACTACCCTGACGGTGCTTGGGCTCATTATACCAGTAGTATGGGCTCAAATTCCACCGGCAAAGCACAGTTGCGTGATACGCGTGCCGGCAGTATTCACCCACTTGTTACAACAGGTATGGATCTTACAAGTCCCAACGGTTATTTGATGTCAATCGATGTCTATAGAAATACGTCAAGTAATCCCACAGAAGGTATTCGCATTTATGCCAGCAGTACTCCTGCGGTTGATGCTAATGCCGTAGAAATCGCGTTCATTAGTCGTGACTACACCGTGGCCTCCACCGTAAACCCCGATATTGTCGGTGCAGAAGCTACAACCGCTTGGTACACTTACGAACTCCCAGTTCCTATGACAGGACTTACCTACATCATTTTCCAAGGTGAATCACAATATGGTTCTGCTACCTATATGGATAATTTCCAGATTTTCGAAGCTCCTACCTGCTGGAAACCGACCGGCGTTACTGCATCTAACATCACAGCGAACACGGCTGTCATTAGCTGGCAAGCCAATACCGGCGAAACCGAATGGGAACTTGATGTGAATGGGGATCGTCAGGTTGTGAATAGCAATCCTTTCACCTTGACTGGTTTGAATGCTAATTTCCAATATCAAGTTGGCGTGCGCGCCGTCTGTTCCTCAACTGATTCCTCCTTCTGGTCAGTTCCAGCATCATTTACAACCTTGTGTGATGCTTTGACCATTACATCGACTACCCCATACGAAGATAATTTTGATGCATACGCAGGCGTTAGCTATTCTTCTTCTAATGGTGTTATTCCAGATTGCTGGACTACGCTGTTCACTGGAACTTCGACTTCTTATTATCCGCACGTTTGTACTTCCAACAGCTATGTTCCGACAAGCGGAAGCCAAGCGATGTTTATGTGCGCATACAATAGCACCACATACGGTCCTCGCACTTATGCCGTTTTGCCGGCCTTTACCAATGAATTGAATACGTTGCAAATCTCTTTTGCGTATTCACATTATGCATCTTCTTCATACAGCAAACTTTATGTCGGTTATATGACGGATGCAACTGATTCCAACACGTTTGTCGCTTTGGCCGAAGTTCCTCACGCCTACTATTATACCAATCGTTACAATTTCTTCGAATACAATATTACGGAAACCAATATTCCCACTGGCGCTCGTTTGGCTTTGAGAACTGTAAACAACAACCAATACTCTGATTATACATTTATTGATGACCTCCGTGTTCGTATTCAACCCACCTGTATCCGTCCGACTAATGTTGCCGTAGTTCGCATCGATTCAACTGAAGCTGATTTTTCTTGGACACCTTCAGGCAATGAAACCGAATGGGAAATTCAATATGATACCACTGGATTTACGCTCGGCACTGGAACGACTATCGTTTCCAATGCCATTCCGGCAACGATTACAGGTTTGGTTTACGGGAGTAGCTATGATGTATATGTACGTGCAATGTGTTCTGCTACGGACTCATCCGATTGGACTCTTGTAACTCATTTTACTGTAAGTGCTTGTACTCCAGCTCCTTCTTCCGTGGACAACAATGGTATTACGAACGTTACCTTCGGCCAAATGCAGATTGTAAACAACACTACCCATCCGCATACATCTCCCTACTACGGCGACTATACAGCCCAAGTGGGTGACGGTGCAGCCGCAACGGAACTTACGGTTGACATCACCTTTGCGACGAACTTTACTTACGGTACTGTGATTTGGGTGAACTGGAACAATGACTTGGCCTTTACCGATGATGAGGTCGTTTATACGGGAGAATCACAAAGTGACAATCCGACAACTTTGTCCTGCACGTTTGAAATTCCTGCCAATATTCCCGTTGGAACTTATAGAATGCGTATCGGTGCTGCGGACAGCGGTTTGGATGGACAAATTGCTGCGGGCAGCGGATACACGCCTTGTTATAGTGGCTATTATGGCGTTTTTGAAGACTATACGCTCGAAGTAACTCCCACCCCGACCTGTATCGCGCCCAACCAGATTACTTTTGATACCGTTGCCGCTGATTTCGCTATCGTTGACTGGAATGCAAGAGGCGAAGAAACCACTTGGGAAATTGAATACAACGGCGTTCGTGAAGTGGTTTACGAACACCCCTACACCATCACTAACTTGAATCCAGCTACCGACTACACTTTCCGTGTTCGCGCTCTTTGTTCTGCTACCGATTCCTCTTATTGGACAAGCAGCTCTTTCACTACGGAATGTGCAACCATCTATATTACTTCAACCAACTCTTATACCCAAGATTTTGAAGGCACCGTTTTCCCGCCTCGTTGCTGGAATACTGTTCATACAGCAGGTTCTTCCTCTTATGTGTGGCAAATGAGTTCATACGAAAGTCATAGCGGTACTCAGAGCGCTTACTTGCCGGACCAGTCGGTTGGTAACCGTACCGATTTGATTACTTGCGAATTTAATATTCCTACGCCGAATGCTTACCAAATTCGTTGGTGGCAATATCGTAGCGAGTATTATTCTGTAAAACCGAATGAAGGTGTGAAGATTTGGGTGAATACGACTCCTGATACAGTTGGTGGCACAGTGCTTGAATACGTCCATCGTGAATATACGTTGTCTCCTGCTGAAAATGCCGAAGGTTGGTATGAATACGAGGCCGTTATTCCGACTTCGGGTAATGTCTATTTTATCTTCCAAGGTATTAGTGAATATGGTAGTGGTTCCTACATTGACGATGTTACGGTTGAAATCGCTCCTACCTGTTTGAAAGTCCGCAACATCGCAGCTTCACAAATTACCAGCAGCAGTGCCGTAATCAGCTGGCTTGCGCAAGATCCTACTCAAAACCTTTGGGAAATCGCTCTCGATAGCAATACAACCGTTATTGCCAACAGTAATCCTTTCACCTTGACCGGTTTGATGGAAAATACAGATTACGTCATCAATGTTCGTGCTATCTGCAGTGCAACGGATACTTCCTTCTGGGCTAATACCCCTTGCTCTTTCACTACCGATTGTAATCCAATGACGTTAACCGACTCCATCTTCTATTATGATGATTTTGAAAGCTATACGGCAAGTACCAGTATCTCAGACGCTAATGCGGAAATTCCTGACTGCTGGGATTTCAACTATAGAGGTAGCACAGCAGGTTATGCTCCGCACGTTTATCAAAGTTCATCCTATACTGGAAACTCCAAGGCGTTGATTATGACGACTGGTAATAGTGCTACTTATGGTTACAATGTCTATTCTGCTCTTCCCGAATTTACCAATGCCGCCAATGATTTGGAATTGGATTTCGATGTTTGTATGAGCAGTTCTACCTACCACAATCTTTCTTTAGGTTATATGACGGACTATACCGATGACTCCTCTTTCGTGGCATTGGAAACTTTCCCCATTTCCTACTATACAAATGGTTTCCAACATTATGAAATCTTTATTTCTGACTACAATGCCACTATTCCGGCAGGTGCTCGCTTGGCATTCCGTTGGAGCGGAACTTCATCATCTTCCTACTATGTTTTTATTGATAATGTCCGCGTAAGAATTGCTCCTACTTGCCGTCGTCCGCAGAATGTTACGGTTTCCAATATCGGAATGAACGATGTCACCATTACTTGGACTCCTGGTTTGGATGAAACACAATGGGAAGTCACTGTCGGTAATGCTGTTGATACGTTGGTTAATGATACAACCGTTACAATTACCGGTTTAATGGCAACGACACATTATGCTGTTCTGGTCCGTTCTATCTGTTCTGCAACCGATATGTCCGATTGGACTGACTCCGTTGACTTTATGACTTTGTGCGATGGAATTACCATCACTCGCGAAGAACCCTATTTGGAAGATTTCTCAAGCTATACTGCTACAACGTCTATTAGCACTTTTGGTGAACAACCTGACTGCTGGGACTTCATTTATTCGGGCACTTCTGCCGGTTATGCTCCGCACGTTTACCAAGGCACCTATTCTCCTAATGCAGACAATGCTTTGGTAATGACTTCCGGTAGTTCAAGTTATGGAACGAACACCTTTGCGATTCTTCCTCTTTATACCAATGAATTGAATACGTTGGATATCTCTTTCAAGGTAAAGATGGAAAGCGCTTCTTATGGTACGCTCTATTTGGGTTATATGACCGACATTACAGATGCTACTACCTTTGTTCAGTTGGAACAAGTTCCGAGTGCAACAACTGGAACGGATTACGAATACTCACTTGCTACGCAAACCTTCCCCGCAAATGCTCGCTTGGCATTCAAATGGAGTTACACTTCTTCATACTATAGTGTTGGTATTGATGACGTTATGGTCTTCTTGGGCTGTGAAGCTCCTACCGATGTGGAAGTGGATGAAAACAACACGGTTACTTGGGACGGCGGTGATGCTGCCGGATGGAACCTGATGTACATTGTCAATGGTGACAGTACGACAGTTCACGCTCCAAATACGATTTACACATTAACGAATCTTCCCGATAATGCCGATGTTACCGTAATGGTACAATCCATTTGTGATCCTCTTCACGTGAGCCCGTGGTCAGAACCTGTCACCTTCCATACCCCAGGTGATACTACCGGTGTCGCTTCCTACACACAAGTCGTTGCCAACGTCTATCCGAATCCGACAACCGGCATCGTTACCATCCAGTTGACTAACAACGAACAGGTAATGAATGGCAATATCCAGATTTGTGACATCTATGGCAGATTGTTGATGGACAGCAAGATTCAAACGGCTCGCTTCGACCTCGATCTGAGCAGCTATGCTCCGGGCGTCTATATGCTCCGCATCGTGAATGCCAATGCCGTCCTCTCCAATGTGAAGGTGGTTAAAGAATAATTCCTAATCTATTTAATACCCAAGTCCTCCTCTTTCCGAGGGGGACTTTTTTTATATATAGAAATCTATATCTCACTGATTACAAGAACTTTACAAACTTTACAAACTTTACAAACCTTACAAACTAAATTCGTATCTTTGCCGCTTTGAAAATTCTATTAATAATTAATATAAAAAACTGTAACTATGGAACTTATATCAAGTAGAGTGAGCAATATGGCTCAGTCGGAGACACTTGCTATGACGCAGGTCGCCCGTGAATTGAAAGAAGCTGGTAAAGACGTCATTAGCTTGAGTATCGGCGAACCCGATTTCAACACTCCCGAAGTTGTCAAGGAAGCTGCCAAGCAGGCCATTGATGAAAACTGGACCCACTATCCGCCCGTCCCCGGTTATCCGGAACTTAAAAAGGCCATCTGCGCCAAATTCAAAAGAGACAACAATTTGGATTACACCCCCGAACAAATCATCGTTTCTACGGGTGCAAAACAGTCTATCTACCAAGTTATTATGGCATTGGTAAACCCGGGCGAAGAAGTTATCATCCCGGCTCCGTTTTGGGTAACCTACAAAGCCATCGTCCAGTTGGCAGAAGGCAAGTCCGTCTATATCCAAACCAAGATTGAAAACGACTTTAAAGTGACGCCGGAACAGCTCCGTGCCGCCATCACCCCCAAAACTAAAATGATGATTTTCAGCAGTCCGTCCAACCCGACCGGAATGCTCTATTCCCGTGACGAACTGAAAGCCCTCGCCGAAGTTCTTCGCGAATTTCCGAACATTGTCGTAGTTGCCGATGAAATCTACGAACACATCAATTTTGAAGGCAAACACGAAAGTATGGCCCAATTCGATTGGATGAAGGAACGCACCGTCACGGTTAATGGTGTGGCCAAAGGTTTCGCTATGACTGGCTGGCGTATCGGTTTCATCGGTGCTCCACTCGCTATTGCAAAGGCCTGCAATAAGTTACAAGGGCAGGTAACTTCTGCCACCTGCTCCATCGCACAACGCGCCACCATCAAGGCAATGGAAATGGATCCGACTACTTCCGAAGATATCATCAATATGCGCAACATTTTTATGAAACGTCGCGATATGGTTTACGAACTTCTTCAACAGGTTCCCGGTTTCAAGGTCCGTTTGCCGAAGGGGGCTTTCTACTTCTTCCCCGAAGTTTGCAGCTTGTATGGCAAGAATGCTCCCGCCGATTCAGTCTTTGCTGAAAAATATGGCAAAACCGCCATTGAAAACTCCACCGATTTGTGTATGTATCTCTTGTATGATGCCAATGTTGCTCTGGTACAAGGTGTTGCTTTCGGTGATGACCGTTGCATCCGCCTTTCATACGCTACGTCCGAAGACAAGCTGAAAGAAGCCGTCAGACGTATCAAAGTAGCTGTTGAAAATTTAAAATAGTATCATTCGGGGAAGTTGGAATAAAAATCCGACTTCCCCTTTTCCAAAATAGATGGAACGCCAGATTTCCGGCACGGTTTATTTCGCATCAGATTTTCATCTCGGAGTCCCCGATAGGGAAAGTAGTATCCAACGGGAAGAGGCCATCGTGCGTTGGTTGGACCAGATTTCTGCGGACGCCAATCACCTTTTTTTATTGGGTGATATCTTTGATTTTTGGTTCGAATATCGCGATGTCGTGCCCAAAGGTTATTTTACTTTCTTTTCTAAATTATTGGAAATAAAGAAGAAAGGAATTAAAATATACTTTTTTACTGGCAATCACGATATGTGGGTCGGACGTTATCTCGTGGACGAAATCGGAATGGAGGTGTTTCGTTCACAGCAAGTCTTCGTCATCAATGGAAAACGCTGTGTCATCGGGCACGGCGACGGCCTCGACCCGCACGACCGCGGCTATTTGCTCATCAAGCGAATTTTCGCCTTTCGCCCCAACATCCTTTTGTATGGGGCTCTTCCTCCCCGCTGGGCGTTCGGTATCGCCCGCTTCTGCTCCCACAGCAGCAGAAAAAAAACACAACAACAGGAATTTCACCGTTTTGACGAGGACATTATGGTGAAATATATCCGTGAGTATTTACGGCACGAAAAAGCCGACTTTTTCATTTATGGACATCGCCATCTGCCACTTCAAATCCCCGTAGAATCGGCCACCTATTTCAATACCGGTGATTGGCTTTCCCATAATTCGTATTTACGAATTTCCCCGGATTCGTTTCAACTGTTTCAAGGGAACTAAAACAGACTTTTTTATCAATGAAGAAATTCACCAACCTTCTCTTCTTTTTTTGTTTAACAATCGCAGGCACCGTATCTGCTCAAAACGTCCCCGCCGAAATGCTCATCCGTTTGGGAACTGTAGCTTATCAGCAACGTACTCCAAATGAAATGCTTCCTACGGTGAAGCACACCGATTTTTTGACGGACAATGGCGACACGCTGATGGCTTTGCTCCATTTTGACAATGGCGGTTTTATATTGATGAGTGCAGAGGCCGCCGTCACTCCCGTCCTGGGCTATTCGTTCACCGACGATCTTCTTTTGGATGATATGGCCCCTTCTTTGCAGAATTGGTTGAATGATTATAAGATACAAATTAAACAAGTTCGGGAAAAGAATCTCGTTCCGACAACAGAAACGGAGGCCGAATGGCAGGCTCTCTTTCAGACGACAAAGAATTCTCGCTCGGTTGTCGTAGGCCCTTTGATTGTGGCCAAATGGAACCAGTCGCAGTATTATAACGATTTGTGTCCTGCTGACGAGGACTCACCGTATGGCTACGGAGGACACGTCCCTTGCGGCTGTGTTGCTTTGGCTATGGCGATGGTTATTCATTACTATCGCTATCCTGTCTCTGGACAAAGTTCCCACAGTTACTATTCCAATTATGGATATCATAGCGTGGTATTTGGAATGCAGGCGTATAATTATGAAGCAATGCCCTATAACTTGACGCGCCGATGCAACGAGGTCGCCCGCTTGATTTACCATTGCGGCGTGGCTGTTGATATGGGTTATGCGGCAGATGGTTCAGGAGCGCAAACGGAAGATACGAAGGACGCCTTGAAAAACTATTATAAGTATGATAATGAAATTTCATTTACCCATCGTAATGGCTGGGGCGGCAATTATTCAGATAGTCAATGGATTGCTCTTCTGAAATCTGATTTAAATCAAAATCGTCCCATCATCCATTCTGGCTGTTCAGAGGATGGATGTCACGCTTTCTTGTGTGACGGCTACGATAGCGACAATCTTTTCCATTTCAACTGGGGATGGGGAGGTAGTGGAAATGGTTATTTTTCAATCAATAATCTGCACTCTGGCAATGGCGACTTTAATTACGACCATAGAATCGTTTACAAGATTCATCCTCCAGCGAATACCTATCCTACCTATTGTCAAAGTAAAACCATTACTAATACCTACGGCTCCATTGAGGATGGAAGCGGACATTTGGATTATTTGAACAATACCGATTGTACCTACGTTATTGCTCCGACCAATGGTAAAAGTGTGACGGTGACGATGGTGGATTTGCATACCGAAGAAAATGCGGATTTTGTCAATGTTTATGACGGAGATCCTGAAAATGGAGGTAATTTACTGCACTCATTTTCGGGAACGACATTCAATCCTTCCGAAAGTTTTTATTCTCCGACCGGTGTGGCTTACATCACGTTCCATACGAACGGTGCCACCGTGGATCAAGGTTGGCGCCTCCGATTCACTGCCAAAAGAAACGTTCAGTGCAATACCAATAAAACGTTCACCACGGCCACGGGCAGTTTTACAGACGGCAGCGGTGACGAAGAATATGCTTCGGACGCCTCCTGCTCTTGGAAAATTGCTCCGACCAACGCTACCTACGTGAATCTGAATTTCACCCAGTTTGATTTGAGCCCCGAAGATTACGTTACCATCTACAAGGGATCTTCATTGTCCGCCTTGACCGAGGTAGGTACTTATACGGGTTCATCATTGCCCTCCGCCGTTCACAGCACCGGTGCCATCAAAGTTGTTTTCTCCAGTGACAACTACCTTCAGCGTGCGGGCTTTGCCGCCAATTGGACGTCCGACGGTACCGAAATCGAAGACCCCGAAGCCGTCGCTTCCTACGAAAATGTTGAATTTGACTTGTTCCCAAATCCGGCCAATACTTCCGTGGAACTGGTCCTTCCGGCGCAGTTCAAAAACGGGCACCTTCGTCTGACCGATATGACCGGTCGTGTCGTGTCCGACCGTGAAATCACCAACGAGGCCGGTTCTGCCATCATCTCTATCTCTGAAATCCCTTCAGGAATTTATTTGGTTACGTTGTTTAACCAAAAATATATTTCTTCTAAAAAATTGATTATCAAACACTAATGAACAATCGTCATCTTTGGTTCCCTGTTGCCATCTCTTTTTTGGTGGGAATGATTGTCGCTTTAATCATTTTCAAAAGATTACAGCCCAAAAGCTATCAGTTACAAAATGATTTTTCAAAAATCAGTGAAGTATTGGGTTATGTGAACGAGTATTATCTGGATACGGTTGATAATGAGCAACTTGTTCAGACGGCTTTGCGGGCGATGTTGGAAAGTTTGGACCCCCATTCTGCGTACGCTACCGCCGAAGAAAACAAGCAACTTACGGAATCATTGAATGGCGCTTTCGAGGGTGTTGGTATTCAATTCAATATTATTGATGACACGGTGATGGTTGTTGCTGTGGTGAATGGTGGACCATCCGAAAAAGTGGGCATCCGTGCGGGAGACCGTATCGTTTCGGTAAATGATTCGACCATTGCCGGAAACGGAATCACCAACGAGCAGATTTTTAAACTTTTGAGAGGAAAAAAACATTCCAAAGTCAAGATAGGAATTCACCGCCCCGGTTTCCCGAAAATCTATTCTTTTACCGTAACTCGCGATGTCATACCTACTTACACGTTGGATGTGGCGTATATGCTCAATGCGAAAACCGGCTACATCAAACTGAACGAGTTTGGAGAGAATACCTACAATGAATTTTTGGATGCCATCGTGAGTTTGAAAGGAAAAGGGATGCAGAACTTGGTTTTGGACTTGCGTGGCAATAGCGGTGGCTATCTCGGAACTGCCATCAATCTGTGTGATGAATTTTTGCCCAAAAACGATTTGATTGTTTATACCGAAGGCAGAAATATGCCTGAAAATAAAGTCTTTGCCACTTCTATCGGAAGTTTTGAAAAAGGCAAATTGGTCGTTCTTATTGATGATTTCAGCGCCTCTGCCAGCGAAATTGTGGCGGGCGCCGTGCAGGATAATGACCGTGGTTGGGTGATTGGACGCCGCTCGTTTGGAAAAGGACTTGTGCAACAGCAGTTTACACTTTCCGACAGCTCTACCATTCGTCTGACCGTGGCCCGCTATCATACGCCGAGCGGTCGCTGCATTCAACGCAAGTACGACAAAGGAACGGAGGATTATTATGCCGATATGCTCCGTCGTTACGAGGGGGGAGAAATGGACTACGCCGATAGCATCAAGTTGGATAAGACCTTGCAGTATAAAACGAAAAAAGGTCGTACTGTCTATGGTGGCGGTGGCATTATGCCCGATTTCTTTGTCCCACTCGACCGCGACAGCAATGCAATGGCTTTCAACGAGATATACAATTCCGGCTTGCTGATTGACTTCACGTTCAATTATGCCAACAACCATAAAGTTGAATTGGAAAGAAAGTACCCTACGGCAAACGTTTTCGTCTCTCAAATGGTTGTTTCTGATGCCGTTGTTTCCGAATTTCTCCGTTTCTATCAATCAAAGGGAAATACTGTTCCCAAGATGAATGCCGTCAGCCAGAAAGAACTGAAATTGTGGCTTAAAGCAATGATTGGTAGGAATTTATATAAGGAAGAAGGTTTTTATCCGGTCATCAATTCCACCGACAAGACGATATTGAAGGCGTTGCAAGTAATTGGCAAGTAGGGACGCCATAGTAGGGACGCCATAGTAGGGACGCCACAATGTGACGTCCCTACTATGTGACGTCCACACGATGTGAAATGCCGTTTTATTATGATTATCCCCTCCGAAGGGTGATTATACAGATTTCGGCCCACGCGCCGAAACGGAAGGGGATACCGCCGCCAACGCCTGTGGAAACGAACAAATTTTGTCCATCCTGCTCATAGACTCCGGACCATTCCGGATATTTCAGCATCACCGGACTGAGGTTCCCGATTCGGAACTGCATCGCGTGCGTGTGTCCGGAAAGCATCAACGGAATGTCGGTTTGAGGCAAAATTTCCATTTGCCAATGGGATGGGTCGTGGGATAAAAGAATGCTGAAGATGCTGTCATTCAGTCCGATTCGTGCTTTGTTGATGTCGCCCTTGCAAGGGAACGGAGGCCGCCCCACATTTTCGACGCCAATGATGGCGATTTCCGCTCTGTTGCGTCTTATGACGCGGTTTTCATTCCGCAGCAGCGTCCAGCCCATAGCCCGTTCCGTACGAATGACATTTTGTAACTCTCGTTGTATCACCTCTTTTTGATGATGGTGATTGTAGTAGCAGTAGTCGTGATTCCCTAAAACGGAAAAAACGCCGTCCGGAGCCGACAAGGAGGAAAGGAGCGTCTGGAACGGCACGATTTCTTGTGCGCCGGAGTTGACCAAGTCGCCGGTAAAAACGATGAGGTCGGGTTTCAGTTCCTGTACTTTTTCTACAATTTGAGAAGGGAATGTCGTGTCGGCTCCGTACGTACCAATGTGCAAATCAGATATTTGTACGATTCTGTAACCGTCAAATTCTTCGGGAAGATTACTAAAAGAAAGCGTCTCTTCGTGGAGGACGATGTGACGCTGTCCGAAAGTACATCCGTAAATCATAATGCCCAAGGTGATGATTCCTCCCACAAGGGCTCCCAGCAATTCCCATCTTTTTACTCTTTTCCAGAAAATTCCAACAATACGGAAAAGTATTGAAATACAGGAAAATGAAAATTTTGGAAGAGCAAGACAAATGAGAATATAGAAGAATGTCTTAGAAAAGATGAGCGTAGGAATCCCACCCCAAAAGAGGCAGGCACAAACGATAGCCAAAAGCGTTGGCAAAAAATGAAGTAACTTCCAATACCACTTTTTCTTTTTTAAAAAAGTAAATGAGATGTAAAAGTCTGGTAGTAAAAGTATTGAGAAAAATGCTATGGCAAAGATTTTCATAAATGTGCGTTTTTTTACTTTCGGATTGATTTTCAACAGGTTATAATCCGTGAAAAAGAATGCAAAAGTATGAAAAACTATTCGTATTGCCGGAATCAAATTTTGAAAAATGATTCTCTCTCCCTCCCCCTTTACAAACCTTAAAAACTTTATAAACTTTACGAACTTTACAAACTTTACAAACTTTACAAACTTCTTCCTATCTTTGCCACCTCAAAATTTTAAATATGAAACATCTGATAATGAAATTGTTGTGCATTTCCGTTTTATTGATTTGCGTTTCTTTCGTTTCGGCGCAGAATGAAAACGGAGGCGTTCGCATCAGTTTCGGCAACGATGCCGAGTATGTGGAACCCAAAACTTTGTCCGGTGATGACCCAGCGGTTCCGGCAAAACCCAAACGCCATTTTTCGACAAACAGCATCATTCTCAATCAAATATTGGAGAGTTGCGACGAAGGTTATGAATCTTTTAACACGACGTTTGAAAAGTTGCAAAATCGTGGGAAAGTAGTTCTCGGAAATGATGATAATCACGCGGATTGCTTCGCCGTTGTTTATAACTTGGAGAGCAAAAAGATTGTCGCCGTGATGGATAAAGGTTTTGGAAAAAGAATGAATCTGCTTGATAATCAGTTTGAAAAGGATGACTTGTATCCGCAAGAAACGTTTGGTCGTATCTTCTTTTTGATAGAAGAATAAAAAGTTTTCAACAACACTTGAAATCGGCTGCCCGTTGGCAGTATCTTTGCCGCCGTTAATCTTAACTAATTCTAAATATAACGGTATGCTCATACGCACTCATAGTTGTGCCTTGATGGGGGTGGCGGCGGTTCCCATCACGGTAGAAGTCAATGTGGAAATCGGAGTCGGCTATTTTCTGGTCGGGCTTCCTGACAGTGCCATCAAGGAAAGCCAACACCGGATTGATACGGCACTGAAGAATTATAACTACCGGATTCCCGGGAAAAAAATTGTTATCAATATGGCGCCGGCCGACATACGGAAGGAGGGCGCGGCCTTCGACTTGACGTTGGCCGTCGGTATTCTGATTGCCTCCGGACAAATTTCCAGCGCCGATTTTGTGGAAGACTACTATATCTTAGGGGAACTTTCGTTGGACGGAACCTTGCAGTCCGTGAAAGGCGCGCTGCCCGTCGCCATTGAAGCCAAACGGCGAGGGAAAAAAGGCGTGATTCTTCCCGCACAAAATGCCCGAGAAGCTGCCATCGTGGATGGTATCGAAATCCTTGGCGTAGAGAATATTAAGCAGGTGATTGACTTTTTTAATGGCGAGGGAACTATTGAAAAAACGACCATCAACATCCGAGACGAATTTCAGAAAAGTCTGAACAATTATGAGTTTGATTTTTCCGATGTGAAAGGACAGGAGAACATCAAACGGGCGCTGGAAATTGCTGCCGCCGGTGGCCATAACGTCATTCTGATTGGCCCTCCCGGCTCGGGTAAGACGATGTTGGCCAAGCGTTTGCCGTCCATTCTGCCACCGCTCACGTTGGACGAGGCGTTGGAGACGACCAAAATACATTCGGTGGCGGGCAAAATGAGCCGCTACTCCTCCTTGATTTGTGTCCGCCCCTTCCGGGCTCCGCACCATACCATCAGCGATGTCGCGTTGGTCGGAGGCGGCCAGCACCCTCAGCCCGGAGAGATTTCCCTGGCGCACAACGGCGTCCTCTTCTTAGACGAACTGACGGAGATGAACCGCGCCACACTCGAAGTCCTTAGGCAGCCGCTGGAAGACCGCTGCATTACGATTTCCCGTTCCAAATACACGGTTGATTTTCCCGCCTCTTTTATGCTGATTGCAGCGATGAACCCGTGCCCCTGCGGCAACTACAACAATCCCAAGATTCCGTGTACGTGTGCGCCCGGTGTCGTCCAGAAATATTTGAGCCGTATTTCGGGACCGTTGCTCGACCGTATCGACCTTCACGTGGAGGTGAAACCGTTGAGCAATGACGAACTTTTGACAAAGGCAAAGGGAGAGTCCAGCTTGTCCGTACGCGAGCGAGTGGTTCGAGCACGTAACATTCAAGCCGAACGCTACCGCGACTGTTCCGAAATTCACTGTAATGCCCAGGTCAATACGAAACTATTTCACCAATACTGTGCCATTGACGAAGATTGTAAGAATTTGATGAAGGGAGCGATGGACCGGCTCGGACTTTCAGCCCGTGCCTACGACCGCATTTTAAAGGTGGCCCGCACAATTGCCGACTTGGACGGTAGCCCGAACATCGGCTTTGAACATCTTTCCGAAGCCATCAACTTCCGAAGTTTGGACCGTGACAGTTGGGGAAGATGATGGACCTACTTTATACGATTGCCTCATTTTTGACGTTTTACTTATCTTTAAAAATGAAATTATGCGCAAACTGATTGGTTCCCTTATCCTTCTTGCTTTCCTGATTCCTGTGCAAAATGTTTTTGCTTGGGGACAAAAAGGCCACCGGATTATCGGTGAAATTGCATACCACCATCTTACAAAAAAAGCGAAGAAAAATATTGATAAAATATTGGGAATCAATGGAATGGTTTATTGGGGAAATTGGGCGGACGAGATTCGGAGCGACACCATTTACGCCAACGCCTACGATTGGCATTTTCAGGATTTGGACGGAGGAATGACCGATTCCGCCGTTGTGGCTACGCTCACGTACTATCCGGAAAAGGGAGGCCGGTTGTGGTTCGCTGTCGATAGCTTGTCGTCCGTTCTTCGTCACGAACCCAACAGCTTCGATGCGTTGCGTTTTTTCGTCCATTTGATTGGCGATTGTTTCTGTCCAATGCATACCGCCCATTTTGATGACTTGGGTGGTAACAAAGTGAAAATAAAATGGTTCGGCGAAAGTGCGAATCTTCATCGTATCTGGGATTCCGACCTTATCAACGCCCGCGGGTACAGCTATACCGAGTACGCCGAATATTTGGAACATCAATTTTCCAATCAACAGACGACGATTGAAAAAATGTCGAGAGCGGAGTTGGTTTTGAAAAATTACAATCTTTGCAACGACATTTACGCGTACCAGGCAGCCGGAGACACCAATACCTATCACTATATTTATCGTTTTGCAAACGAGATGGAGTGGCGGCTTTATGCGGCGGGAATCCGTCTGGCCAAATTGTTGAACGAGATTTACGGGTAGGTTAGTAGGGTTTGTAAAGTTTATAAAGTTCGTAAGGTTCGTAAGGTAGGCGCGTCACATTGTGGCGCGCCTACTTTTATTGTGGCGCGCCTACTGTTTCCGTTTCATATATATGTTTTGTTCCTTAAGCAGCCCTGGAAGGGCTGTATTTCAGTATCCCTATACAAGCCCGAAGGGCGCAGTGTGTGTGGTGGACCGTATCACTTACAGGACGGGAAGACGTACGGAGCAAGCATTACAAGTTAATCTTTTCCGCCTGCTCGAAGGTGCGGTGCGCCCGTTGTGTGTTGTACTCCGATTCTCCAAAAACGGTGTCGTAGAAGAATTTAAGTCCCATTTCCCCGCCGCCTTGACGAATAATGTGAATGACACACAGGTTCTGCAATGCGAGGGAAAGCGCCACAATATCCAAGTCGGTTCCGGCCAATTGTGTGAGTGCCAACTTATAGGCGCCGTCGCTATTCTCTTTGATGAGCCGCTCAATGTCACCTAATGTTTTGAAATTGAGTTTCAAGAGGCCGCCCAAATAGCGTATCAGGTTGTCTTCGCATATTTCGGCTTGATTGATGGTGGCAATTTTGTCGATGAGTTTTTTGAAAGGGAAAAGCGACAAGTAACTGCGGAACGTATCGCCGTCCAAAGGAACTTCGTCGAAATTGCCGTCGGCGACGAGCGATTGCACGCTGCGACGGTAGTCGGTGATTTCCATACGGATGCGGCTGAATTGCTCGTCCGCCAACTCCAGCATACCGGCAATGCGGTTCAGATTGCGCAGGTGTTCTTTCGGTACCTCGATGCCGGACTTGTAACCTGTGTCGTGGTACATTGTGGCCCACACGTGCTGAAGCGCCGTACGCATCTGGATTTCAAAACGATAATCGTTGATTTCTGGATGTGCCGGATCTTCGTACAATGCCTTGGGAATACGGCAGATGTAGTGCAACGACATATAACCGAACTGGTCCAAATCCAATGCCTTGCGCTTATCGACCGATTCGTTCCAGTCAATGTCAAAAATCTTGTTGATGAGGGCGCCGATTTTATCCACTTCATCTGTATAAAAAGTGATGACGCGGGCGCCCAAAATGTCGGTGAGGTCGCTCAACATCGCGTACTTGTGCCCTTTCAGCTCCAATTTCCCGGCAAGACTTTTCTCTTTTTTGACACGAGTTTCGATAGCATTGACATACAGCCCATTATCTTTAATGCATTGTTCCAGACTGTTGCGAACAATCTCTTCCATTTTTAAAAAAGAGTCATAATTTTCTTGATATTCTTCAAGAATCATCTGGCAGTGAAGATCGAGGTTGTAATTCATAACTATTTATCTTTTAGTTGCAAATGAATGATTTTGCCATTGTCTGTTGCTTCTTCCGTCATCGTTTCGCAAAAACCTTTAACAAGCATCATAGAGAGGTCGTCCACGCTCTCTTGCGACAAGAGGGGCTGTGTGGAATCAGTTGCGATTTCAAAGTCGATGGAAATGGAAAAGTCCTTTTCTGAATAGTTGATAACGATATGAACGGGCTTGTACTGAGGGATGATGTGGACTAACATTTCCTCAATAATCAGTTGGAAAGTGATGTATTTTTTTCCTAACGAATATTTGAGACAGAAATTTTCAATCTGTCCGTTCATCTGGTACAAGTCGTAATTTTCATCCTTGATGTTAAAATCAAGACTTCTGATTCTGTTTATAAATGCTTTTGTAACAGATTTTTGAGGATTTCCGAAGATTTGATCGGGTGTACCTTCTTCGTACAGGATGCCATCGTACATAAAGAAAATACGGCTGCTGACGTCGCGGGCGAATTTCATTTCGTGGGTAACGATGGCCATCGTCATTCCTTGGCGGGCAAGCTGCCGGATGACGCTGAGCACTTCGCTGACCATCGTGGGGTCGAGGGCGGAGGTGGGTTCATCGAACAGAATGATTTCCGGATTCATAGATAGGCAGCGGGCGATGGCAACACGCTGTTTCTGTCCGCCCGAAAGTTCCTTCGGCATAGCATTCGCCTTGTCGGCCAAACCTACCATCCGAAGCAGTTCCATTCCTCGCTTCTTTGCATCTTCCTCACTCATTCCCAATAATTTGCGTGGTCCGATGGTGACATTGTCGATGATGGACAAATGTTCGAAAAGATTGAAGGATTGGAAAACCATTCCCATTTTTTGACGCACCTTGTTGATGTCTGTATTCTTGTCTAAAATATTCACTCCATCAATGATAATGGAGCCGCTTGTGGGTTCTTCCAAACGGTTGATACAGCGCAAGAAAGTACTTTTCCCAGTTCCAGACGGACCGATAATGGAGATGACTTCGCCTTTTTTGATTTCACAATTCACGTCCCGAAGCACGCAGAAAGGTTCTGCTTTATCGGTATATATTTTTGATAAATGACTAATTGTAATCATATAATTGGTTTGAAATTAGAACTTTGTAGATTTTTTGTAAAAGAAATCAAGTAATAATCCAAGCGTCCAAGCGATGAGAAGGTAGAGGATGGAAACGATGATGAGCGGGTAAAATGCGTCAAAGGTACGGCTTCGGACGATATCGCTGATTTTGGTAAGGTCTTGGATGGCAATGTAACCTACGATGGAAGTGTTTTTCACCAACGAGATGGCCTCTCCCTTGTAAACGGGGATGATGTGTTTCATCGCCTGAGGAACGATGATGAGGAAGAAGGTTTTGCTTTGGCTGAAACCGAGGGCACGTCCTGCTTCCCACTGTCCTTTATCAACCCCTTCGATGCCGGTACGGAACATTTCGCTTGTGTAGGCGGCCAGGTTGAACGAAAAAGCAATGATGGCGATGACAATACCGGGCAATCCGGCATTGGCCAAGACGATGTAGAACATAATCATAAGGAACACCAAAATCGGAATACCGCGCATAAAATCAATGTACAATTTCGCGGCGGCACGCCAAAACCGTTTCTTACTCATACGCAACGCGCAGAGCCCGGCCCCTAACAACGTCCCCAAAATCAAGGCCCCCAAGGAGATAATCAACGTGTTTTTAAGACCGCCTAACAGCATTTTCCAACGGTCTTCTTCAATGACATTTTTGTAGAAACCTTTTTTGACTCGTTCCCAGAAACTTCCCTTGTCAACGACAGCTCCTCCTTTTTTAGCAAGAAAAACGGTACAGGATTGGTCGTACGGATTACTGAACAATACTTGTTCTTTTCTTTCTTCTGTTACGAAAAGGAAGCAAATAATGGCATCAATCTTTTTAGTTTGGAGGGCCGCTAACAAGCCCGTAAAATCGTAATCAATGAAATGGACGGGACGGCCTGCATATTGTCCAAACAACTGCATCATTTCGATTTCAATGCCCGCCCACTCATTATTCAAAATAAAGGTGTAAGGGACATCCCAACTTATCGTTCCAATTTCAATGGGTTCGCCTTCGGGCTGTGGAATCTTCGCTGCTTTCATCGTGTCAAGGCAGTGAGTTATCCAGCGGTTTCGTATTTTGGAGTAGGTTCCATCGGCCTTTATCTGAGCTATAAAAAGATTGAATTGCTGACACAGTTCGGTGCTCTCCTTATGAAAAGCGACGGCGACATCTTCTATTTCTTTACCTCTGAAAGCGATTTCTATTCCGTGGGAATCCAAGTCTTCATTGATGATGGACGCTTCGTCCAGACTGGCGTATTCTGCTTTGCCCTGTTTAACGGCCGCAACCATTTCCGGCCCAGAATTGAGGCGCAAAATATCTTTGTCATCCAATTTTTGGCTTAACTGAATGTCCTGCACTGAGCCGACTAAAACCGCAACCGAATGACCTTTCAATTCTTCCACATTGGTAGCCCGCTGGCTTGTGGTCTCTTTTTTCTGGCAAGAAGAAAAGAGCACTATCGTGAAAGCAAATAGTGGAAGTAAAAACTTAAATAATTGTTTCATAATTTGTTATTTGATAATATCGCCTAATAAAGCGTGAAATTCCGGAAATGCAACGTGGGCGTCACGTTCAATGATGATGGATTTGAGGCCGGCAAATGGACGGAGTTGTTTTTCAATTTCCACGGGGTCGGCATCTTCACCAAAATATTCGGGCAAGAAATAGTCCCAGAATTTGTTGGCCGTTTCCTGCTTCATATGGAAGACTTCTTCTACAAATTCGTCGGAGTCGTACTTGCAGCACAGAAGCACCATCCCGAGGTCGAACATCGGGTTGCCGTAAGCAAAGTCACCGAGGTCGATGAAGTAGTTGTCAGTCCCGTCCGTGATGGCGTTGCTGAACTGAAGGTCACCGTGAATGGCGGTGCAAGCGTCCGGAACGGAGTCGATGAAGGCTACGATTTTGGCTTTTTCCTCATCGGTAAAGAACGGGTCATTGGCCAAGTCGTGTTTATAGACGTCTTTTACATTTTCAAACTGGTCGGTAGGGCAAACGGTACTGTGCAGTTTTTTGCACATTCTGGCGAATTTGCGAGCGTAAAATTCAACTTGTTCGGGATTGTCGCCTACGCTGCGGGAGAAGGATTTTTTGTTGAGAATGCGTTCGAAACGGATGCCATAGCGTTCGCCGTCGGTAACGAGCGTACCCGGTTTCGGAGACGGAATCCCCATATCATATACTTTTTGTGCACGGTCCAACTCGTTGACAATGAAGTCTAACGGCTTGCTCGTGTTATATAGTTTCAGCATAATGGCTGGATTGGTCTTATGATTGTAACTTGCGCCATTGGCACCTTCACCAGAATAATCGTAATCGTTTAAATCAATTCTTTCAGCATTTTTCATTTTAAATATTTTTTTTAATTTATTGTATATTAATAATTTACACTTCCATAAAAATATCTTTGAACTGATAAATTCCTTTGTGGTCAATCAGCCAGCGTGCCGCACGGACTGCCCCTTGTGCAAAAATAGTACGGTTGAAGGCCTTGTGTGTCAGTTCGATAAAGTCATTGTCGGACTGGTAGTGGACGACGTGCGTTCCGGGCTCGTTTCCGATACGGTGAGCCACAATGTTGATGTCTTCAGGATTGGAGTTGTCGTCCAATTTCCATCCCGTTTTTCTATCCAATTGGTGGATGATGAGGTTTGCCGTGGTGATGGCCGTTCCGCTGGGCGCGTCCTTTTTTGCCGTGTGATGGGTCTCTTCCACCATCACATCATACTGTTTCTGATGGTTCATCATTTCAGCCATCATTTCATTGATTTTGAAAAAAAGGTTGGCTCCGATAGAAAAGTTGGAACCGAAGACGAGCGCATTGGATGTTTGACGGCAGTGTTGGATGATTTCCTCCTGCTGAGCGTTCCAGCCGGTGGTTCCGCAAACAATGGGAATGCCTGCCTCAAAACAGCGGCGCATATTGGCGACGGCGGTGGTGGGCATTGAAAAATCAATGGCGACATCGCTGGAACGGAATTCGGATTCACGTTCCAACCATTCCGTTTCATTATCGATGGTGGTGGCGAGTTCCAAGCCGACAGAAGGAAGGAGCTTTTCTATTTCGTGCCCCATTTTCCCGTAACCAAGAATTGTTGCTTTCATTTATTTCGAGTTTGTTTTTGTTGAAATTTCGTATTGAAATTTCGGTGGCAAAAATACGCCATTATTATATATGGTGTGCGCCCTTTTTTAGCACATACATTTTGTTAGTTCAAGTAAATTTTCTGATGGTAAATTGTTTCTAATTCCCATTTCCCCGATAAAAGTTGTCCTTCTCGGCTCGTTGCGCCTGCTTCTGCAACACGGACTGAGAGAGTTACTCGCGGGCCGTTTTGAACTGATCCGAATGGGACATTGGTCGCTTTCGGAAATGCAGGACGCTTTCGGAATCACAACCGACCAGTTCGTCTTTTTCGGAGGTTATTCTGGGGCAGTTCCATTGTTGTGCGGTCTGCAAAAATACGCTCGCGATGAGGCACGCAAATACAATTCTATTTCTTCAATTCCAACCGCACCACGTTCTCCACGTGCTGCGTGTGCGGAAACATATCAACAGGTTGTACGCGAGTGACGTTGTACTTTTCTGCCAACAGGGTCAGGTCGCGGGCCTGTGTCGCCGGATTGCAGCTGACATAGACGATGCGTTTCGGTTCCATTGCTAACAGTTGTTCCACTACATCGGGATGCATCCCGCTCCGCGGCGGGTCTGTGATGACGATGTCCGGGCGTCCGTTGGCCGTCACGAACTCCGGCGTCAGCACTTTCGCCATATCGCCGGCGTAAAAAACGGTGTTGTCAATCTGGTTGACCTCCGAGTTGACCTTTGCGTCTTCAATGGCCGCTTCCACATACTCAATGCCCACCACTTTCTTGGACTGGCGTGCCACAAAATTAGCAATCGTGCCGGTTCCCGTATATAAGTCGTAAACCACGTCCTCTTTCCCGATTTCAGCGAACTCCTTCGCCACGGTATAAAGGCGATACGCTTGCCGCATATTGGTTTGGTAGAAGGATTGCGGCCCGATTTTGAATTGGAGATCTTCCATTTTTTCAAGCAAATAGCCGCGTCCAGCGTAGGTTTCCACAGGCAAATCGGTGATGCTGTCATTCATTTTGGCATTCACCACATAATGCAACGAAGTGATTTGTGGGAATCTTTCCATTAGGAAATCTAAAACATTGGTTACTTGTTGGTTGTATTCAGTAACTACCAAAATAACCATCAGTTCGTTGGTGGAGGTGGTGCGTATGATGAGGTTCCTCAGGAGCCCTTCGTGCGTGCGGAGATTGTGAAAGTAGAGTCCGTTTTCAATGGCGTACTGTTTGATAGCCAGTCGGATTTCATTGCTCTGTTCATCTTGCAAAAGACATTCGTGAATGTCAAGTACTTTGTCGAATTTCATCGGAATATGGAATCCGATACCGCGGGTTTCCACTTCGCCGCCCTCTTGCTGAAGCTGCATATCTTCAACGGAAAGCCAACGCTGGTGCGTGAAGGTATATTCCAATTTGTTTCTGTAGAAATATTGTTTTTCAGATGCTAAGATGGGCTGCGGCGCCGGGTATTCAAAATGACCGAGGTGTTGGAAATTATCGGTCACCTGTTTTTGTTTGTAGAAAAGTTGTTTTTCATAATCCAACATCTGCCATTTGCAACCGCCGCAAAGCCCGAAATGTTCGCACTTGGGTTCAATGCGGAAAGGGGAGGGCTTGACAATGCGCGTGCAGCGTGCCTCGGCGTACGATTTTTTCTTTTTCAAAACCATCACGTCAACGATGTCGCCGGGAACGACGCCCGGAACAAAAACGGTCAGCCCTTCGTGCTTGGCAACGGCTTTTCCTTCCGCGCCTGCATCAATGATTTCCAAGTTTTCTATAGGATATTGTTTGTGTCTCATCGTCTAAAAATTAAGGCGGCAAAAGTACGACTTTTGTTTGAATGAAAGTCGTACTTTTGCCGCCTCGGGAAACCCTCCCATTATGATGAATCATTCCTTTTTTTTTATAGTTGATAATGAAGAAACGTCTCCTTTTTTTGCCCCTCTCGTTGTTGTTATTTCCGTTGCTGCTTTTGGCACAAACTCCTGCAAAAAATGCAGAAAAGTATGACTATTTCCGTCATCGTCTTGTCAATGAAATGATGTATTTTTCGGATGATGCGATGGCTAAAGCGTCGCACCTTCCGATGGAACGGCGGTTCAAAGTGCCTTCTGGAACGGTCGGTCTGTGGGCGGATGCTACTTGGTGGCAGGGACACTATATTGCGGTTTTAGCAACGGAGTACGCCTTGGAAAAGCGGGATGGGAAAAGTACTGCTGCCACGCTCGCGGAACTTCGGCAGGCAATCGAAGTGTATAACCGTCTGGACCTCGCGTCTGAACGCTGTTTCGGAGACTCGTCCGTCCAAATTCCAAATGGTTTCTACCTTCGCGACGATGTGGATGAGAAGGATGCTAAGAATTTGAAAATCAATTATGTACAAAGTGATTACATCAATCATTGTGGAAGGTTGGAAACCCGTGGAAACTCGCCGTCCCAGGATCAGGCGTGGGCTTCGTACATTGGTTTTGCCTTGGCTCAAAAGCTGGTGGATGATTCCACGCTCCATCAAGAAATTGCTGACATCGCTTACCGGATGGTAAAACGGATGCAGTGGGCCGATGAAAAGGGAAAGGTGCATTGGCAGATTGTCAATCCCGTCACGGGAGTGGTTGTGCAGAAAGAGGGTGATATTCAGTGGCTTCAGTATCCGCACGCCGCCATCGGGACGATGCTTTCCGAACGGAATCTTTTTGCAGGTAATTCAGCAAAAGGGTGGAAAGGCATTTGGAACATATTGGAACAAAACGTTTTAATAGACAGAGACGGTCATTTTACGTGGTACGGTGTGATGTCGTTGGCTGCCGTCTTGAACGATGGCGCCGGCAATCAGGACTGCTACGAGTGGTTGGTGAAAACGAACGAAAAGATTGTCAGCCGTCGTCCCGACTTGCAGCAAACACTTTTCTTCCCGCATCTCCCGTTAGTGAACTTGGTTTTGTACGGAACCGAAGATCGTGAACTTGTCCCCAAAGAACGCTACATCGAATACCTTGACGCTGCGCCGGCCAGTGGCTGTATTACGACCGAAATTGACGGAAACGAGGTGCGAACTGCGGCTCCGTGGCACTCGCTTTCGCTGTTTTGTCCGTGGCATTTGAAAGAAACGGGAGATGCTAATATGTTGGATTATATGCTGTTATACAATTTGTACCGACTGATTTACGAATAAAAATATTTTTTTGCAGAATTTTATCAAAAATCTGTAATTTTGCCACCGCAAATGAAAGGGGTGCCGAAAGGCTGAGATCAGACCCAATGAACCTGATTCGGGTAATGCCGACGTAGGGAGATTTAGCGAGACTTATTTACCCTCTTTCAGTTTTAATAACTAATTTAAAACTTGTTAGAGTTATGTTCAACAATCAAAAACCAAAAAAATCCTGCCGAAAGAGCAAATTCTTTCTCGTAGGTTGCACATTGCTTGTGTCTCTGTTTTTTAACACAAAAATTTCAGCACAGGTGGATACCGTCCACCCGCAAATTTTGCAAGGCGTTTCCGTCTCATCGTCGCGAACAACCGGTGAAGGAACGTTCTCGGTTTCGAATGTCAACCGTGAGGACATCCAGAAAAAGCAGGGAAACGGAAGCGTCAACAATATGTTGGACCAGGTGCCGGGAATGGTGACCACGTCGGATGCCGGAACGGGTGTCGGGTACAATTATATGCGTATTCGTGGCATTGACCAGACGCGCATCAATGTAACGGTGAACGGTGTCGCCCTCAATGATGCAGAGTCGCAGGGCTCCTGGTTTGTCAATCTTCCCGACTTCGGCTCCTTCGTGCAGAATCTGGAAGTGCAGCGTGGCGCCGGAACTTCCAACAACGGTTCTTCGGCCTTCGGGGCGACAATGAATTTCACCACATTGGCTCCATCGTTGGATCCTTTCGTTCAAATCAGCAGCAGCGCCGGTTCTTTCTACACGTTCCGTAACGCCATCACTGCCGGAACCGGACTGATTAAGAACCGTTTTTCTGCCACAGCCGGTTATTCGAATCTGTTAAGCCGTGGGTACATTGAAAATTCTTCCGCCAAATTGCACTCCGCCTTTTTTACCGCTAATTATCATATTATCAATGAAAAAAAGAATAAAGAGTACGGAACATTGCAGTTCGATTTGTTGTATGGCAATGAAAAAACCGGATTGGCTTGGAACGGTGTCCCGTCCGATTCTTTGAAAACGAACCGTCGTTACAATAGTTGCGGTGAATATTATGATGCAGACGGCGTTCGTCATCATTATAATAATGAAAGCGATAATTATCAGCAACTTCATTCGCAACTTCATTATACGTTCAATCGCCGCATCAATGCCGACCATCTTTTGAAACTGCGTGCGTCCTTGCACCTTACGCGAGGCATCGGCTATTATGAAGAGTATCAGGATGATAAGTATTATTCATCCTACGGACTTTACGACTTGATTGATTCATACGGTGAACTAATGCCGGCGGATTTGATTACTCGTAAAAGTATGGACAACTATTTTTATGGTGGAATTTTCAATATAGAACACACGATTAAAGACAAATATACGTGGATGCTTGGCGGTGCCGTCAACCGTTACCAAGGAAAGCATTTCGGAACCATCGAATGGCTTCAGTACAATGCGCTCACCGAATATGGCCAGCATTGGTACGATGGAACGGGCGACAAACGTCAATACAATGTTTTTGGTAAGTTTATTGTTGACTTCAAGAAAGTTACAGAAAAGAGAAGTGAGTTAACCACGCTGTACGCCGACCTTCAGTACCGTTGCATTGACTATCGGATTGGCGGAACCGATTCGTATATGATGGATATTACGCAAAGTCACCTTTGGCATTTTATCAACCCGAAAGTTGGTGTCAATCACAAATGGACTCCCGTGAATGGAACGTGCGGGCACGAGGCCTACTTCACTTTTTCGGTTGCCAATCGCGAGCCCACCCGTTCGGATTTAATCAGTGCAACCCCGGAAAGCCGTCCGAAGCCAGAAACCCTGTACGATTTCGAAGCGGGCTATCTGCTTCATCATAAGAAGGTTGAGGTTGCTGCGGACGCCTACTTTATGTACTATAACGACCAGTTGGTGCTAACGGGCGAAATCAACGACGTGGGTGCTTCCATTATGACGAATGTTCCGAAAAGTTTCCGCGCCGGCATTGAGTTCACTACCGCTTATCAGCCCGTCAAATGGTTCGTCTGGAAGGTGAACGGAACATTCTCCATCAACAAGATTTTGGACTATACCGAATATGTGGACGATTGGGACACCGGACTTCAGCGCGTTAACCATTTGGGTACGACCGACATTTCGTTTTCTCCGAACATCGTCGCCGGAAACGATTTCACTTTTGTGCCTGTCAAAAACTTTGACATTTCTTTGATTACGAAATTCGTTAGTCGCCAATACATTGACAATTCTGGACGAAAAGAATATTCTATCAATCCTTACTGTGTCAGCAACTTGCAACTCAGTTACAAGATTGAGACCAAGCCCATTCCGGAAATCCGACTCTATTTCCAAGTCAATAATTTGCTGAATGCGAAATATGAAAGCAATGCGTGGCTGTACCGTTATTTTCTTGATGGACAAGAATATAAGATGGATGGTTACTTCCCGCAGGCAGGCATTAACTTTATGGGTGGGTTGACGTTGCGGTTTTAGTGAGTTAGAAAGTTTATAAAGTTCGTAAAGTTTATAA
This sequence comes from Bacteroidales bacterium UBA1756, assembly GCA_002314795.1. Lineage (GTDB taxonomy): Bacteria > Bacteroidota > Bacteroidia > Bacteroidales > WCHB1-69 > UBA1756. The sequence goes on from DCHI01000045.1 coordinate 49,424, forward strand.
GGTTTGTAAAGTTTATAAGGTTTGTAAAGTTTATAAGGTTTGTAAAGTGGTGATTTTATGATAACAAAGAAGTCGGCGTTGGAATCCAGCGCCGACTTCTTTTAATGAATACTGTTCTTAATAATTAGAATTTCTTGACCAACTGTCCCGTTCCCGTATTTTCAATTTTGATTTTGGGAACGCCTTTGTAGTTGACGCTACCGGAAGATGTAATGTTAGCTTCCAAGGAAGAAGCGGCTGAAACGGAGATGTCACCGCTGCCACCGTTTTCAATTTTCGCTTTTTGAGCGGTAACGGTGAGTGCGTCAAAGTTGGCGGCACCGGTACTCTTTACTTCTACGTTTTCTACAGTTCCAGAAACGGTAATATCACCGCTATTGGGCAATGTAGCTTTGATTTCCTTGCCGGTAAGTCCGGTGATGTTGATGGTTCCCTTGCCGTTTTCTTTAATGATAAAGGATTCGCTTTGAATGCTGGTAAAAGTGCAAGCTTCGGACGTTGAAGCGGTAAGTTCAATTTTTTTTGCTCCGGCAAGGTTGTTGATGGAACAACTGGTGTTGTTTTTCAACTCCATCTTGATGCTTTCCGCAGCCATTTCATTGAAGGTGATTTGAGACTTCTTTTCGGCAGTGAGTTTCAAAGAGCTGGTACGCAAACTTTTGATGTTGACGGAACCTTCTCCGGCAACAGCCATTTCCATTTTGTCTGAAGGAATGCCGTTCATTTCAACTTTCCCGTTGCCTTCCATTTGAAATTTGGAAAGGGAAGGAAGGGAAATACGAATCACGATGGGCATATTGTTTTTCAAAGTGGCTTTTTTTGCCACACTGATGTTCAGAGCTTTCCCCTTCACTTCAGTAATAATGTATTCTTGAAGATTGGATTCTGCTTCCACTTCAACTTTGGGCATTATGGCGTAATCAATGGCAATGTCGAAGTCGGCATTGACGATGACTTGTTCAAAAGGAGCAACTTCCCGTGCATCTTTTTTCAATTCATTGTTCCCGGGAATGTCCTTCGCCTGAGTAAAAAGAACGGCCACCATCATAGCGACGAAAGCCAAAATTTGTTTTGTGTGTTTCATAGTATTTGTTTTTATGTTATTGAAAAAAAGCGTGCAAAAGTACAAAAAAGAGACGTTTTAAGAGGTTCGGAATTTTTGTAAATTTGCCCGTTTTTATTTTATCGTAAGATGTCTCAGAATAATCAAGATAAGTTTTTGAAATTGCGTCAATTGTATCCGGAGTTTACGTATGATAGTTATTCATATTCCATTCGGGATAACGAAATTGAAATGCAGTTTGTTTATAGGATGGGAGAAAATATTTGTTTTGCTCCTAAAATGACCTTGCTCCCTGGACGGCATCTTTCAGCGGGTTTCACTCGCGATTCTTTGGACGGCATCGTCTTCCATATCGGTTTGATAGAATTGATAAGTTATTGGAAATGTGCTTGTTCGCCGATTGTCAATGTTCCGATGCGCCGTTTGTCTGCCCAACAGCAACAGTGGTGGAAAAAACTCTATTGGAAAGGTCTCGGTGAATTTTTCTACCAGAATGAAATCAAAACGGACGGAGAAAGTTTTTTGCAATTCCGTTTTAATGAGGACGCTCCGTCTGCAGCCGACTTTTCGTATCAGCGCGTTACGAACACTGCCTCCATCATTGTTCCGATTGGTGGCGGAAAAGATTCGGTCGTCACCTTGGAGCACCATCGCCGCACGCACAACATTGTCCCGTTCATCATCAATCCGCGCGGTGCTACGCTCGAATGTGCCCGCATCGCTGGCTTCCCCAATCAGGACGATATGGTCGTGCTGAAGCGACAGATTTCTCCGAAGTTGTTGGAACTGAACGCGGAAGGTTTCTTGAATGGCCATACTCCGTTTTCCGCAATGTTGGCTTTTTACACACTGTTGGTAAGTGCCGTCACGGATGTTCGCGACATTGCCCTTTCCAATGAGTCGAGCGCGAACGAACCTACCATTCCCGGAACAGAAATCAATCACCAATATTCTAAATCTTTGGAATTTGAAGAAGATTTTAGAACGTATGTAACGAATAATATGAATAATATCAGTCACTATTTCAGTTATTTACGTCCATATTGCGAGTTGCAGATTGCTGAGTTCTTTTCAAAATATCCCGACTATTTTCCGGTTTTCAAAAGTTGTAACGCCGGAAGTAAAACCGACAGTTGGTGCTGTAATTGTCCGAAATGCCTTTTTGCGTACATCATTTTGTCTCCCTTTATCGATGATGCGACGATGATTCGGATTTTTGGCGAAGATTTGTTGGATAAATCCTCTTTGCAACATTATTTTGATGAGTTGACAGGCATTGCCGACGTCAAGCCCTTTGAATGTGTGGGAACGGTGGATGAGGTGAATCAAGCCCTTGCTATGATTGCGGAGAGTAGAAAAGGGAAGTTCTTGGTGGAAAGATGGAAAAAAATGAAAAATATGTAGGTGGAAATTTGATGTCTCTTTTCAAACGAAAATTGTACTTTTGCCGCCCTTTTTAAATAGAGAAAAACTATGTCAAACGAAAGATTTGCGATTATTGGAGCGGGGCACTTTGGTTCATCCATTGCGACCGCCTTGTCGGAACGAGGAGCCGAAGTCCTCGTCATCGATTCGGATATCAAGGTGATTCAGGATTTGTCGGAGGAGGTTGCGTATGCCGTCTGTATCGATGCGACGAACAAGCGTGCGCTGTTGGCTGAAAATATTTTGGACTTTGACGCGGTCGTCGTGGCCATTGGCGAGGATTTCGTCAAACGGTTGCTCTGTACGGCAAATCTGTTGGACATCGGTGTTAAACGCATCATCTGCCGAACGATGGGAAACAGTCAGAAAACGATTCTTGAAAAAATGGGTATCAACGAATTCCTGTCTCCGGAAGACGAAGTCGGTACCCTTTTTGCTGAAAAGTTGTTGAATCCCAACATCTTGTCCTATTTGCAGTTGGCCGATGATTACAAAATTGCAGAAGTGATTCCTCCCGCCAAAACCATCGGGCTCACCATCGCCGACCTGAACCTTCGTGACGTTTATCGCCTCAGTTTGATTACGATTCGTCGCAGCTTCCCAGACGACCTCGGTTCCGATGAAACAACGACGCACATCATCGGTGTTCCTGACACTTCTACCGATATTCAGGAAAAAGATTGTTTTGTCCTCTTCGGTCGTACCGCCGACATCGAAAATTTCATCAAGAAAAATCAGTAACGGACAATGTCACCAAAGTCATACGACTATTTCAAAAAGAAACTCAATTTCCGGTTAGTCAACAAACAGCATATTGCTGATACCATACTAACGGTCACTTCGCTTTTGTTGGCGGTGATGGCCATTGCCGGAATTTTGTATGAGCACGGTTTCTATTTGAATCCCGTTCAAGAACGATGGGTGACAGGCATTGTGACGACTGCTTTTGTTTTTTATGTGGTACACTTTTTGGTTCGTTCCATTTTTTCTTCCGATTATAAACAATATTTCAAAGATGGGAAATTAGACATTATACTAATAGTCTGTATTTTAGGGTTGTATGCCTTTTTTGCCATCTATGAAAATACGATTGATATCGCCAATCCTGTACGGTTCGCACATCGGCGTGTCATTGCGTTTCACCTGTTTTATTTCATCCTGTTTTTTATAGAAATCATTAAGGCACTGGCTTTTGTAAAAAAAATCAACCTGAGTCCGCCGATGATGATGATGGCGTCGTTCTTCATTCTCATCGCCATAGGAACGGGATTGTTGATGATGCCGAAGATGACGACGCACGGAATCTGTTTCATCGACGCACTGTTTACTGCCACCAGTGCCAGTTGTGTCACCGGCCTTGCCGTTTTGAATACCGCGCTCGATTTCACCACCTCCGGACAAATTGTTTTGATGGTGCTGATGCAATTGGGCGGTATGAGTATTCTCTCCTTTGCAACGTTTTTCATCTCGTTTCTTTCCCATTCTTTTACCGGTTTGCGTTATCAATATATGGTGAAGGATATGCTTTCTACGGACAAACTTTCGGACTCTTTTTCTTTTTTGCGAGAAATCATCATTACGATATTTGTGGTAGAAGGAATCGGAATGATGATGCTTTATATGTATTGGCAAACAACGGGCATTTTCAATGGCCGTGGGGAAACGCTTTACTACGCCTTGTTTCACGCGATTTCGGCTTTTAACAATGCCGGTTTTTGTCTTTGGACAGATGGTTTGATGGATAAAAATGTGATTAACAGCTATTTCCCGCAGGTTATCATTATGATTTTGGTCTTTGCAGGAAGTATCGGATTTGTGGTTCTTCGTGACTTTTTTGCTCCGGAAGTCATTCGGGAACGTAAACGCAAACGCTGGAAAACACTCACAATGGGGACGCAAATTGCTTTGTTGATGTCTTTTATTGTCATCATCGTCGGCTCCATTCTCTACTTCTTTTTGGAATATGATAATACTTTGGCAGGCAAAGAAACGCTTTTTGATAAAATATTTTGTTCCGTCTTTCAAGTCACCTCCGGGCGAACAGCTGGTTTCAACATTGTGGATATCAACACAATAAGCATCCCAATGTTAGCGGTTATCACCTTGATTATCTTTATTGGTGCCTCGCCGGGCTCTACAGGTGGCGGAATCAAGACGACGACCGCTTTTGTGATTCTCAAGTCCCTTTTTGCAACCATCAAAGGGAAACAAAGAATTGAGTTCCATAGAAAAACGATTCCTTTCTCGTTGGTTGATAAGGCGTACTCCATTGTCATTATGTCATTGGTAATCATATTCATATCGGTAGTTGTGTTGAGTATTGTCGAACCGATGATTCCTTTGAAAAATATCATTTTCGAATCCACGTCGGCATTTACTACTTGTGGACTTTCTACCGGCTGCATCGGCTCTTTCTCTATTGCCGGCAAAGCGGTTCTCACCGTTGAAATGTTCATCGGCCGTATCGGAACACTTACGTTTGCATACGCATTGAGCAAACGAACCAAGGAGAGCCGTCACGAATATCCGGAAACCTATTTTATGGTCGGTTAGTGGAAATTTGAATTAGATTTTTGTTAATTCCGCGTCCGTAGGTTTTGACAAAAAATCGTATTTTTGCAGCCGAATTTTTCATACAATATAATATTATGGCAATCGAATTATCCGAGCAAGAAATTATCCGTAGAAAAAAGTTGGAAGACTTTTCCAATTTGGGAGTAAATGCTTATCCCGCACCACTTTATGAAGTAAATGCCACCTCGCAGGAAATTCACGAAAAATTTCCTACTGACAATACGCTTTTCCAAAATGTCAGTTTTGCCGGTCGTATTATGAGCCAGCGCATTATGGGCGCTGTTTCTTTTTACGAACTCCAAGACGCGGTTGGGAAAATCCAGATTTACGTCAAACGTGACGAAATCTGCCCCGGAGAAGACAAGTCAATGTACAATTCCGTCTTTAAAAAGTTAGATATCGGTGACATCATCGGTGTCAAAGGTTTTGTCTTTACGACACAGACTGGTGCCATTAGCATTCACGTCAAGGAATTTACGCTCCTTTGCAAATCGGTTCGTCCGCTCCCCATCGTGAAGGAAAAAGATGGTACTACTTACGATGCTTTCGCTGATCCGGAACAACGCTATCGTCAACGTTACTTGGACCTTATCGTCAATCCTCAAGTGAAAGATACGTTCATCAAACGCACCAAATTGGTGAACACGATGCGTAACTTCTTGAACGAGAAGGGTTATTTGGAAGTTGAAACGCCCATCCTTCAGCCGCTTTATGGTGGCGCGGCCGCACGCCCGTTCAAAACCCATCACAACACCCTCGATATGACGCTCTACCTTCGTATTGCCGATGAACTCTATTTGAAAAAGTTGATTGTCGGCGGCTTTGATGGCGTCTACGAATTTTCCAAAGACTTCCGTAATGAAGGAATGGACCGCTTCCATAATCCGGAATTTACCCAGATGGAACTTTACGTTGCCTACAAGGATTATGAATGGATGATGAATCTCGTTGAGGAAATGGTGGAAGCCGTTGCCCTCGCTTTGCACGGAACAACAAAAGTTCAAGTTGGTGAAAATGTTATCGATTTCAAACGCCCGTGGAAACGCTACACGATGTTTGAGGCCATCGAACACTTTACCGGAACGGACGTTTCCAATATGAACGAAGCCGAATTGGCTGCTTTTGCGAAAAGTGTTGGCGTCGCCGTTGATAGCACGATGGGCAAAGGCAAATTGATTGACGAAATTTTCGGTGAAACGGCAGAATCCAAGTTGATTCAACCTACTTTCATCTATGATTATCCTGTTGAAATGTCGCCTCTTACGAAAATGCACCGTAGTAAACCCGGTATGACGGAACGTTTCGAGGCAATGTGTAACGGGAAGGAACTTTGCAACGCTTACTCCGAGTTGAATGACCCGATTGACCAACGTCAACGTTTTGAAGCTCAATTGGAATTGGGTAAACGCGGGGATTCCGAATCGATGGTTTTAGACGAAGACTTCCTCCGCGCATTGGAGTTCGGTATGCCCCCGACTGCCGGCTTGGGTATCGGCATCGACCGCTTGGCGATGATTATGACCAACTCCCCCTCCATTCAGGATGTGCTCCTTTTCCCGCAAATGCGACCGGAGAAAAAGGAAACCGCTCCCAAAGAGGAAACAACGAAATAAGGAAAAGGCGCTTTCGGGCGCCTTTTTTTTACATAAATAGTGATTCGCCGCCAAATTTTTCTCGTAAATAGAAAGAAAAAAATCTGTCGGTGATAAAATATCGTTTGTTGCCTGTTTCGTCCCCCTCATAAGTTATCCAATCTCCTGACATCAGTTGCTTAATTGCCGACTGTACAGAACTCGCAGATGTGAGTTGGTGGCGTTTTACAAATGCTCCGGAAGTTATTCTTTCCGCTTTTCCTTCTTGGGCAATAGCTAATAGTAATTCTTTGGGCTTGGGAGCAAGTAGAGATAATCGATTGCGGTAACTCCTTTCGTTTTCGGAAAGAATGCAGCTTATGGCAGTGCAAACCTCTGAAAATGTGGACTCACTACCATTTTTAGACATTGCAAAAAGTTCATTCATCGTTTTTTGCATACAATACGTGTTGCCTTCAAACATATCGTAAAGTTGATGGATGGCTTCGGTCGTAATATCTTTTCCAAATTCACGGAAAAGGTTTTGCGAAAATTCACGGTAACTGTCAACGGTCAGTTCCAATAGATTCATTTCTGTTGTACTCGCATAAAACGGTCTTGACGTTAGATGAAACATTTCATTGAGAATGTGACGTTCAGACCCCGCAAAAATGAAATTGGCATTGGCACAATGCTGAATGTGCGTTCTCAATAGTGCTTCTATATTTTTTTCTGGATAATTGGCTATCTGCTGAAATTCGTCTATGGCAATAATGCAGTGTTTGTCCGCCTGATTCAGGTAGTCAAAAATTTCAGAAAGCGTATAAGATGGATTTCGTAATGCGCCTAACGAAAGTGTGAACTTTGGGAGCCCTGTCACAGCATCGTACCCTAATTCGTTGGAAATAGATCGTACCGTAGTCAAAAACTGATCCAGCATTTTCCTGCCTGCAGGTTTTAATTTCTCAAAAATTTCGCGACCGACAGCATAGGTAAAATCGCGCAGATCACGTGTCCCTAATATGTCAATAAAAAAAGTATAGTTGTCATTTTCTATTTCTGGTTGTGCAAAGCAGTGATTGATTAGCCCTGTTTTTCCTACTCGTCGCTGGGATAACAGCAGAACATTTCTCCCGTTTTGTATATGGGAAATTAGTGTCTGCGTTTCTTTGATTCGGTCGCAGAAATAAGGTTCTGGTATTGGACCAGATATGATAAAGGGGTTGGTGATTTTAGGTGACATATTATATATTGATTTGGAGCGGCAAAGATACAAAAAATCCATTATGCTATCAGCATAATTCCAATAGCATAATGGATTTCAGGATTAGATTTCGGCTCTGTTAGTGATGGTGTCCGCAACCGCCGCAGCCACCGCCGCAACCGCCACCATTGCTCTTGGGTGTCGTGCAGCATTTTGGAAGTTTGGCTCTCGCCGCGGCATCGGCTTTCACATTGTCCGCATCGTAGCCCAATTTGCTGATTCCTTCGCGAAGTTTTTCCACGCTGGTGCTTTTGGTGTCATAGCTGATAGTCACTTTCGAAGTTTTCATATCGTAAACACACTCTTTCACTCCGGTCCATTGCGGAACGTTGTCCATCAGAATTTTTTTACATTGTTCGCAAGTCCCGTTCGTCTGAATCGTAACTTTCTGAATGTTCTTCTGTTGCTGTGCGCTCAAGGAAAAAACCATAGCAAGCATAGCAATTACGGTAAGGATTTTTTTCATTATAAATAGTTTTAAAAAATTTCAAAAATTCGGCAACAAAAGTACACCTTTTCCGTAAAAGCATTGTCGCCTTTTGTGGAAAAGAAGTCACAATAATTTATCGTCTATGAAAAAATATGCGCTGACAGGAGGAATTGGAACCGGTAAAACATTTATTTCCAAGCAGTTCGTAGATAATGGCATTCCCGTTTTTTATGCAGATGATGAAGCTAAAAAACTCTATTCTGATCCGTCGGTGTTAGAAAAACTCCGGTCGGCTTTTGGCAACCAGCTGTTTTCTGACGGTATTTTGGATTTCAAAAAGATGTCCGTTCTTATTTTTGGCTACCCAGTCCAGCAGAAAAAATTGGAACAGATTATTCATCCGTTGGTGATGGATCGCTTTGAAAAGTGGGCATCTTTGCAGCAGGCCGAGATTGTGATGATGGAGACGGCCATTCTTTTTGAAGCGAATCTTGAAAAATATTTTGATAAAGTTATCGTTGTCAATGCGTCGGTTCCTGTTCGCGTGGCCCGTATTCGTCGCCGCAACCCGGACCTTTCGGAATCGGAAATCCTTGCCCGCATTCAGGCACAAATGCCGCAAGAGGAAAAATGTAAACGTGCCGATGAAGTCATAGACCACGAAATAGATATATAAATGACAACAAGTCAGTTACTTGATAGTTTCTCTCAAAAAAAAGTCCTTGTCTTGGGCGACGTGATGATTGACGCCTACCTGGTTGGGGCAGCAAATCGTATTTCTCCGGAAGCTCCGGTTCCCGTAGTTGATGTCCAGGAACGATTTTATCGCTTGGGCGGCGCTGCAAATGTTGCCTTGAATCTGCTCGCTTTAGGCGCTACGCCGATTCTGTGTTCCGTGGTTGGCCACGACCAGAAAGCCACTCTTTTTGCTGATTTGATGAAAGAAAAAAATCTTGATAGTCAGTATCTTGTTGAATCAATGGATAGAAAAACGACTACCAAATACAGAGTAATCGGCAACAAGGTCCAGATGCTTCGTATAGACGAAGAGGATCGCCAGCCATTGAATGAGACAGAGGAAGAACTTTTTCTGAAGGCCGTTCGCCGCGTCTTGGAAACACAGCCGATTGACGCCATCGTTTTCGAAGACTATGACAAAGGTGTTTTAAGTCCCTCTGTCATTCAAACCATTGTAGCTTGGTCCAAAGAGCGTAATTTAGTAGTGACGGTCGATCCCAAGAAACGAAATTTCAATCATTATCAGGGGGTTACACTTTTCAAACCAAATCTGAAGGAGTTGAAGGAAGGTGTCGAAAATTACGACAGAGAGTTTTCAATGGAGAGGGTAAAAAAGCTGATGGTGGATTTTTCCGAGGCAAATGACATTGAAATGCTTTTTACAACTTTGTCAGAACGAGGAGTCGCCCTTTACGACCGTGCGCGGTCACTATTTTACGACGAACCAGCTTATTTAAGAAAAATCAGTGACGTTTCCGGCGCCGGTGACACGGTCATTTCGGTGGCTACTTTGTGCTTGGCCGCTGGCTTGGATTCGGTTGCTACGGTGCGGATTGCCAACTTGGCCGGCGGAATTGTTTGCGAGCACAGCGGGGTTGTTCCGGTTCCGCTCCCCTATTTGGAGTCGGAAATCGAAAAATATGGTATTATTCAGTAAATTAGGTGTTTAGAAAACGGAAACGCATTGACTTTATATTATGATGCAGAAAGAAGAAAATCCTACATACCGATGCGCCACTGGAATACAAATCAAAATGTCCGATTTGGATCCTTTTGCCCACGTCAACAACGGCGTTCAGTGCAACTATTTCGATTGTGGAAGAAGCTACTATTTTGAGTCGGTCTTTGGTCGACAGATAGATTGGAATAATATGGATTTAGTACTGGTACACATAGAGTTAGATTTTAAAAATCCTATAAAAATCCACGACTCCATTGTTTGCGAAACCGCCATATATTATATAGGTAATAAAAGTGTGGCTATGGTACAGCAACTTCGGTGTACCAAGACGAATGTTGTAAAAACGGTTTGCCGGAGTGTTCTTGCTGGTTTTGATCGGCAGACGGAAAAGTCAATTCCAATCAGTGAGGAATACAAAAAAGCAATTTGTTCTTACGAAAAATTGGATTTAACACATAATTAATTTTATTGATTAAATCTTAAAAAATTCCGAAATTTTAGATTAAAAATGGTGCTGAAAAAACTTTTTTGGTGCCATTTTTTTGCAACGTGTTGATTTCTAAAAAGAAAAAAAATTAAAAAAAACGTCTTTACCTCTTGATTTTCGCTATGCCGTTAGTGTATCTTTGCGGTGTTCAAATCAAGGGTTAGCACCCCGTTGACGTTCTTTTATTGTTTCGTATTCATTAAAAATTACGACAGCTTCAATTTAACTCCAAACTCAATCAATACGATTGACGATGATACTGCATCTTACAAAGATGTAATACTGCGAAAGTGTAAGAAAATCATTATTATTAACGTAAATATAAGAAAACTATGAAAAAAATTTTATTGATTGCAGGAATGGTTATGATGATGTTTGGCTCCTTTGCTAAAAATGTTATCGTTATTGAAGTACACAAAGAGGGTGCTGGTTGGCAGAACTTCTTCAATTGCTACCGTGAAGTGACCACAACGTTTGTTGGTGAACAAGCCGGAACTCCTTGTGTCAATTTGACTTGTATTGGCGCTGGTTATAACTGGTGCCGTGCTTCTCGTGAAATCGGAGTCATCAATATGGAAGGCGTTGGCCCATCCAGCAATACACAAATTCTTTCCAATACTACCGTTGTCAATGCTATCAATGAACTGATTGAAGCTTCGGAATTGGCCTATACTCGAGGGACCAAGGCATCATCAGCATCTAAAAAAGTAGCTATTCGTAATGGTAGTAAGACCGATTTGTTGTTCATCAATGCTACTTGGAATTACAATGATAGTAGCAAAAAAACGGGTGCAACTATCCGAATCACCATTGAAATGGACGACACTTCTCTCTTGAAAAGATAGTTCCATAAATTGCTGATTAAATGGGGGTTGTTCGGGATATTTGATGAGTATATGACCAGGGCGATTCCGACACTCCCATTTATCTTTATTATTTAACAAATAGATTAATATGCTTAAAATCAAACTTATATTGTTTGCTATCTGTACGTCCTGTGCATTTGCCCTACATTCCCAGTCGCATATTTCCAATGCCTTTTGTTTAGAAAAAGAGTGGGTTTTACCCTCGGACGGAACGGATCGCTCCTTCAATGGACTCGTTGGTTGTACAGATGGAGAACACCTGTTCTTTTGTCACCGCCAAGGATTTCAGGACAAGACGCAACAGTATCGTGCCTCCCTTTTTGTAGTTGACTTAAATACGGGAAAGGAAGAGTCTTTTCACATTGCTTTTCCTGAGAAAAAGGCATCTCCCCTTGCGGCCAGAAAATATTGGATTCGTGGGCTTTCTGTAAAAGATGACCAATTGTTTCTATTGACGCAAGACGCAGTACTTACCTATCAGAAGGGACGAGGTCAAGAGTACACAGTTTGTAAAGTAATCCCTTGCGATTTGCCCACCCACTTCATAGAAACAGACGGGAATTACTTCATTGTGGAGAAAGTTCCGGAAGAAGGAAAATTCGTGATGAAAAAGTTTTCTCCAAAAGGTGTTTTCCTTGATTCAATTTGTCAGTGGTCTTTGTCTGCCCCGTTTATGCTTCAGTATGAACCGAATGATTTTCTTAGTTTGAGTGAGTCCGGCATCTGCTTTTTAGACTCGCCATTTCCAATAATTCATCAACACTTATGGAATGGAAGTGAAAAAGACAAACACTTTTTGCCTGTTCCTCAATGGAATCCAATGCCCGAAGAGTTTGTGAAAAAAGTGTCTGCAATGCCGTACGGAAGCGAGCGCGCGATGTACGTCTTCTCCCATTCGCAAAAGTATTCATTCCCATTAGCTATTCATCTGCTACGTGATAATATGTTTTTGATTCGCTACCATACGATGGACACACTGTCTCGAAAAGAGCGAATCGTTTCAGCAGTAGTGAAATGTGAAAAGGGAGGCCAAATAAGCTCAATAACACCCTATTCTCATTATTTTGCAAGTGATTCCATTATTTCAGAAAATGCGTTTCCTCTCTATTATGCTCAACGAGAGTTGTGTCTTAATGTACAGAAAGGAGAGTTTGTCGTGCAAATAGTACGGGAAACTCCAGTTGAATGGCGAAGGAAAATGGGCAAAGATTTTTACGATTCTACAGAAGCGTATTTCTATAAAAAAGAACCCATTATCAGAGTCCGCACCGCAAGATTGAAATGGGGAGTTGGTTCGAAAATGTGTCCGATGGATTCGCTCCATTTGAAAACTGCCGATGGTCAAAAGTATGTTTCAAATGAGAAAAGAACCATTTATGTGGTGAACAATCCGCCACAATGCCACAGTTGCGAGGAAAACATCTATCAGCTGCTCAATTCGATGGATACGAATTTGTGTCAAATAGCAGTGGTTACAATGGGCGTTAATGGCGCCTTGGCACGAAGAGACAATGTGGATTACGTGAAAGGGTATCTTAACATTCCGTTTATTCCATTATATGTCGACAGTAACGAACAACAGGCAGTGTTAGAGACCTTGCAACAATCCTATTACCCGATGTTGCTATTACGGGAAGAAGAAGATACTCGTGGTATGATTGTTCCCAATGCAAATATTTTTTCTGATGACGGAGTGAGCAGTACGTTGAATCCCGATTTCAAGAAAAAAATGAAGCTGTTTATGACCGAAAAAACATACGTGATAAACTGAAAATAGTTGTACTTTTGCCCTCCAATTTTTAGAGATGGAATACAAGATAGATTTCTCCAAGATAACACAGTATGACAATCTGGAATTTGTTGCAAAACAGGTTGTTGAAGGGTTTATTACGGGTATTCACAAAAGCCCTATGCACGGTTTCTCCGTTGAATTTGCGGAGCATCGTCAGTACAATACGGGAGAACCGACCAAGCATATTGATTGGAAATTGTATGCTAAAACGGACAAATTATTTGTGAAATGTTTTGAGGAGGAGACGAATCTTCGATGCCATCTGATCATAGACAATTCGTCATCAATGTACTTCCCAATGCAAGGAAGTTATACGTTAGCGTCTCCAAACAAAATTATGTTCTCCATTTATGCCGCAGCCGCCTTGATGCAAATTTTGAAAAACCAGCGCGACGCCATTGGATTGAGTGTCTTTTCTGACACGTTGGAACTGCATACGAATGCGAGAGGTGGAGAAACTCATCAAAAAATGGTTATTCACGAATTGGAAAAACTGTTACGTCCGATTTCCCCAGAAGTTCAACGGAAGTCAATGGTTACCGATACTTTGCATCGCATTGCAGAGCAAATCCATCGTCGGTCTATGGTGATAATTTTCAGTGATATGCTGGAATCGAATACCAATACGGAAGAGTTACTCTTGGCGTTGCAACATCTGAGACATAATAAGCACGAGGTGATATTGTTCCATACGTATCATAAGAAGTTGGAATTTGACTTTGCTTTGGAAAACCGACTCTATCGTTTTGTGGATATGGAATCGGGTAATGAATTGAAAATCCATTCGAACCAAATTCGTGACTACTACAAAGCCGCCATTGGTGACTATTTTCAAGAACTGAAAGTAAAATGTGGTCAGTATCAGATAGATTTGATTCCAGCGGACATTACCAAGGGATTTGATCAGATTTTACTTCCCTACGTTCTGAAAAGGCAAAAGACGATTTAAGAGGACAGCAGTCGGTATGCCTCCATTTGTATTCAGATAACACTCACGTAATTTTCAAAAAGAATCCTCCCGTGATTCTTTTATAGCGAGCTTTATGTATACCCTTTGAGGAAGGGAATACTCAGATTGTGTCTTTCATTTCTTATGAAGTTGAATAGGTGAATTGTAATTTATTAATAGTTAATACAGTATGAAAGAATCAGATTCTTTTTCATCGAAATATCCTTTGAATGGTCCATCTCGATTAACCATTCCTGAATGGTCCGTCGCAGACCGTCCCAGAGAAAAGTATATGGAGTTTGGCAGTCGCTATGTGAGTGATGCTGAATTGGTGGCCATTCTATTGCGAAACGGCAGTCGTGATGAGTCCGCTGTGGAATTGGCAAAAAGAGTGTTAGCCCAAAACGGGAATAGCATCAATCAACTTTCTGATATGTCAATTGACGAGTTAACGAAGATTAAAGGGATTGGCAAGGTGAAGGCGATAACGTTGCACGCCGCTTTTGAATTAGGCCGTCGGCGCCGATCTGAAAACGTCGTACAAGCCAACAGAATTGAAGGCCCTGAAGCAATCGTATCACTGATGCAAAGTAAAATAGCCGAAATTCAACACGAAGAATTCTGGGTAATATACGTCAATCAGTCGGCGGTAATCCTTAAAGTTGAGGCCATCGGTTCAGGTGGACTGACAGAAACGAGCGTGGATGTAAGACTGATTATGAAATCTGCAGTATCGGTGAACGCGACAGGATTATTTCTTTGTCATAACCATCCGTCGGGGAACGTCCGACCCAGTGAAGCGGATATCATCTTGACACAGCAAATTCGGAATGCATCGGATATGCTCCATATTAAGGTTTTAGACCACATAATTATCCATAAAGATTCCTTCTACAGCTTTTATGCGGAAGGCCTCCTCTAAATATAATTCAGACGTTCTTTGACTTATTGAATTGATTATAAGAGAGTTTCTCTTCTGACAACTCGTGTGAGGAGAAAAGTTCGAATACTTTGTGGGACAATCTGTGAAAAGAAGTAACTGAGTGGATTGACGACAATTTCTTTTCTGCCTTTGAGTGTTTGACAGATACTTTTTCGTGCAACTTTTTCAGGTGCAACTAAGGTGAGTCGTCCCCAGAAACCTTGTCCGTTTATCCGTCGCACAATATCCGGACTGGTCGCCATTGCTCCGGGGGCGACCACACTGACGGAAAGCCCTCGACTTTTAAATTCAGCATTAAGCCCCAAAGAAAAAGAGCGGATAAAAGCTTTGCTGGCAGGATAAACCATTTTGTATCCAATTGGGGAGAAAGCGGCCATACTGGATACGTTCAAAATATAACTGCGTTTTTGTCGTAATAGATTGGAAATGAGTTGTCTTGTAAGAATGGAAGTAGCCATCACATTGAGCTGTATTATGGCATTGACATAATCAATAGGTGCGATTTCAAAAGGTTGCGTGCCGCCAAGTCCTGCATTATTGACCAAAAGAAAAACGTCATAATATTCGTTGATTTGATTGGCAAGCGATAGCACGTTCTCTTCTTGCGTCAAATCACAAACAATTGCAATGCAGTTCACTTGATATTGCTCTTTGATTTCACTTGCAACGATAGATATTTTGTCACTTGAACTGACTAAGATTAGAGGAATGTTCTTACGTGCAAGCTCGATGGCAATGGCTTTGCCTAAACCACGACTTGCCCCCGTCACTATGGCGTATGCAGAGTTCATAGAGTTTGGAATTGGGCTCAAAATCAAGATGTTTATTCAATGTCTTTACGGTAGCATCTGCGCCGGCACAACGGAGTAGATGCGTAACGGGTCCAAATCCGGCACGCAGGGTTGGTCTCCAATTGCTGGGACGTAAGGGCAAAATCATATCCTTTTTGGAGAAAAATCTCGTTAAGATGCTTATGGTATAACAGATGGATTCCACTGTTGGCATATTCCGGAAGGACTCCTGTCAAAAACATATCAACCACCTTGTTATTTTTGATGGATTTGAGTATGTGATACCAACCAAAGGGGAATAATCTTCCGTTCGCTTTCTGAAAAGCACTACTTAGAGAGGGTAGGCAGAAGGAGATTCCGACCATTTTTCCATCCCCATCTTCTAAAATGTTGACCAAATCTAAAACAGCCACCGAAAAATTAGAATTAACGACCCAATCAATTTCTTTGTCGGTTAAAGGAATGAAATTGAAAATGTTGCGATAACTGGAATTGAGAACTTTGAAAAAATCCTTCCCCATTGTTCGTAACTCTTTCTTGCTCTTTAATTTGCGAATTCGGACGTTGGTTTTTGCCGCTACCCTTTCAGCTAACTGTTCTATCGTTTCTGGCACAGCGTTGACCTTAACTTTGTATTGAACATAATCGACTTCTTTCTCAAACCCCATCTGTTCAACAAAGTGTGGATAGTAGGGAAAATTGTAATCCGATTCGATGGACAAAGTTTGGTCAAAACCTTCAACTAACATCGCTTGTTTATCCATATTAGAGAATCGTGACGGCCCGCAAATTTCCGAAAGCCCGTTCTCCTTTCCCCATTTTTCAACCGTTTTAAGAAGCTCATTTGCTATGGAGAAATCGTCAATTACGTCAAACCAACCGAAACGGACTCGTTTTTGTTCCTTGATTTCGTTGCACCGGTGGTTGATGATTCCAGCAATTCGTCCAACGATTCTTCCATCTTCAATGGCCATCCATAGCTTCATTGTGCAGAAGTCAAGAGCTGGATGAATGGTTAACGCTTTGAATTCAGCACGATCCAAAGGAGGAACATAGTAGGGACAATCTTTGTATAAATCTTTCGGGAATTGTACGAAGGATTTGAGATCCTTGCGTGTTAAAACTTCTTTTATTACCATAGTAAATAAATTCGCCAAGTTTATACAACGTTGTATGAAAAAAAATGTTCTATTCTCGTGAAAAAACTCAATTCGTTGAGTTTTTAACAAAAAAAGGAGGCAATAAATTGAGGGTATTTATTTTTTAGAAAAATGATGGAAATGTGCTTTTTATTGTTACCTTTGCCGCGCTTTTCGTGTGAACGAATAAACCATATTTTATTATAAACAAAAACAAGGTAACTATGGAAAAAATCAAATCATTAGCGGATTTGAAGAAGAAAAGAGAAGAACTTCAATCCAACTTACAGTTGCGCGAAATGGGCGACAACGTTGACAACATGATCCAGGTCAAAGTCGCTATGGCTACCTGTGGTATTGCTTCCGGTGCAAAGCAGGTGATGGAAACCATCATCAACGAAAGCAAAAACCGCAATTTGTCTGTCGTTGTTACTCAAACAGGCTGTATGGGCTATTGCTACGCCGAACCCACTGTAGAAGTAAAGAAACCCGGCCAAGAGCCCGTCGTCTTCGGTTACATCACTCCTGCTAAAGCCGTCGAATTGGTTGAAAAATACCTCGCTGGCAATGAAATGTTGGATGGTGTCATCCCCGTTAACTATGAAAAAATCGATAAATAACCAATAAAAACAATAACAGAATGGCTAATTACAAATACCATATCTTGATTTGTGGCGGTACGGGATGTCACGCTTCCCAAAGCGCCAAGATTAAAGAGAATTTCGTACAACTCCTCAAGGAGAAAAACTTAGAGAATGACGTTCAAATCGTAGGTACCGGTTGCTTCGGCTTCTGCGAAAAGGGTCCCATCGTTAAGATTTTGCCCGACAATACTTTCTACACTCAGGTTAAACCTGAGGATTGCCGTGAAATCGTTGACGAACACATCGTTAAGGGTAGAAAAGTTGAACGTTTGCTCTATTTGGATCCGAAAACACAAGAGCACAGAAGCGACTCCAAACATATGGGGTTCTACAAGAAACAGATGCGTATCGCTTTGCGTAACTGCGGTTTCATCAATCCTGAAAACATTGACGAATACATCGCTCGCGATGGTTATAAAGCTCTCGCAGCCGTTCTCGAAAAGAACGACCCCGAAGGTACCATCGAAGATATCAAGAAGTCTGGCCTCCGCGGTCGTGGTGGCGCTGGCTTCCCTACTGGTGTAAAATGGAGTCTTTGTCGTCCTAACAAAGCCGATCAGAAATATATGATTTGCAACGCTGACGAAGGTGACCCGGGTGCATTTATGGACCGTTCCATCTTGGAAGGCGACCCGCACAGCATCATTGAAGCTATGGCTATCGGCGGTTTCTGTATCGGTGCTACCAAAGGTTTAGTTTACATCCGTGCTGAATACCCGCTCGCTATCCACCGTTTGCAAGTTGCTATCGCTCAGGCCCGTGAGTATGGTCTCCTCGGCAAGAACATCTTCGGAACAGATTTCGATTTTGACATAGAGCTCCGCTATGGTGCTGGTGCTTTCGTCTGTGGTGAAGAAACTGCTTTGATTCACTCTATGGAAGGCAAACGTGGTGAACCAACCTTCAAGCCACCGTTCCCCGCAGTTGAAGGCTATATGAAGAAACCCTCTAACGTAAACAACGTTGAAACTCTCGCCAACATCCCGGTTATTATTAACAAAGGTTGGGAATGGTTCTCATCCATCGGTACTGAAAAATCAAAAGGAACGAAAGTATTTGCTTTGGCAGGCCAAATCAATAACGTTGGTTTGATTGAAGTTCCTATGGGTATCACTCTTCGTGAAATCATTTACGAAATCGGTGGCGGTATCAAGGGTGGCAAGCAATTTAAAGCTGTCCAGACAGGTGGCCCTTCAGGCGGCTGCTTGACCGAAAAATTCTTGGATACTCCTATCGATTATGAAAACCTCGTTGCAGCTGGTTCTATGATGGGCTCTGGTGGTATGATCGTTATGGACGAAACATCCTGTATGGTTTCTGTCGCTAAATTCTACCTGGACTTCACCGTTGAAGAATCTTGCGGCAAGTGCTCCCCCTGCCGTATCGGGAACAAGAGATTATGCGAAATCCTTGACAAGATTACCAAAGGCCAAGGCACAATGGAAGACCTTGAAGAATTGCGCAACCTTGCCCACGTTATCAAGGACACCGCTCTCTGTGGTTTGGGACAAACCTCTCCGAACCCGGTATTGTCAACAATTGACAACTTCTGGGATGAATATGTCGCTCACGTTGTTGACAAGAAATGTCCTGCTGGTCAGTGCAAGGCTTTGAAACAATACGTCATTGATCCTGAAAAGTGTAAAGGCTGTACGGCTTGTGCTCGTAACTGTCCTGTTAACGCTATCAGTGGCACGGTCAAAAACCCACACGAAATCGACCAAGCTGCATGTATCAAATGCGGTACTTGCTACGAAAAATGTAAGTTTAACGCAATTAGTATTAAATAATAAAGCATATAATCAATGGATACAGTAAAATTAATCATCGATAATAAAGAAGTAGAAGTTCCGAAAGGGACTACCATTCTTAAAGCCGCTCAAATCAACGGCATTTCTATCCCGACTCTGTGCCATTTTGAAATGAATGGTCTCGGTGTTCATAACAGACCTGGCGGATGCCGTATTTGCGTCGTTGAGGTTGAAAAACGTAGGAACCTCGCTCCCGCCTGTGTTACGGAATGTATGGAAGGAATGGTTGTCAGAACCAACTCAATGCGCGTTATCAACGCTCGCAAAACCGTTCTCGAACTCATCCTCAGCGACCACCCGAATGATTGCTTGCAATGCGCTAAGAGTGGCAATTGCGAACTTCAAAAATTGGCTATCCGCTTTGGCGTCCGTGAAAATCCTTACGTTGGTGGAAATCACGAACAATCTCAATACCAAGTTGAGGTTTCTCCGTCTATCATCCGTGATATGAACAAATGTATTATGTGCCGTCGTTGCGAAACGATGTGTAACGAACTCCAAACCGTAGGCGCTTTGTCGGCTATCGAACGTGGTTTCCCTGCAGTCGTTTCTACCGCATTTAATCAACATCTGGATCACTCACCCTGTACTTTCTGTGGCCAATGTGTCGCTGTTTGTCCTGTTGGCGCTTTGACTGAAGTTGACCATACCGCCAAGATTATCCGCGCTATTGCCGATCCTACCAAAAAAACCGTCGTTCAGGTTGCTCCGGCAGTCCGTGTTGCTCTCGGTGAAGAATTTGGTATGAAACCAGGCTCTATCGTTACTGGTAAGTTGACCGCTGCTTTGAAAGCTCTCGGTTTTGACTACGTCTTCGATACCGATTGGAGCGCTGACTTAACCATTATGGAAGAAGGTACTGAGTTGATTGGTCGTTTGACTAAATATTTAAATGGCGATAAGGATGTTAAACTTCCTATCCTTACTTCTTGCTGCCCTGCTTGGGTCAATTTCTTCGAACACCAATTCCCAGAAATGAAAGAACTTCCTTCCACTGCTAAGTCTCCACAGCAGATGTTTGGTGCCATAGCAAAGACTTATTTTGCTGACAAGATTGGAGTAAAACGTGAAGATATGGTTTCTGTTTCTGTAATGCCGTGCTTGGCAAAGAAATATGAATGTAGCCGTGATGAATTCAAAGTCAATGGAAATCCGGATGTAGATTATTCTATCTCTACCCGCGAATTGGCTCGCCTTATTAAGATGGCGAACATTGATTTCACCTCACTTCCGGAAGCTGAATTTGACAGTCCGCTCGGTGAATCAACCGGTGCTGCTGTTATTTTCGGAACCACTGGTGGCGTTATTGAAGCTGCTGTTCGTACCGCATACGAAGTTATCACCAAGAAATCTCTTCCAAAGGTTGATTTCGAAGAACTTCGTGGCTTGGAAGGTGTCCGCAGTGCTACTATCGACGTTAACGGTCTGAAACTCAATATCGGTATCGCGCACGGTTTGGGCAATGCTCGTAAACTCTTGGAAGACATCAAAGCTGGAAAGTGCCAATTCCACGCAATCGAAATTATGGCTT
>DCHI01000025.1 GCA_002314795.1 Bacteroidales bacterium UBA1756
CAATAAGTTGGAGTTTTTTGCAAAACCAACTGGCACTCACTATTGATTCAGTAATTGGCATAAAATTTTCGTATTTCACTTTAGCAGATGATAGCCACCATTCTTCTTACTCCCAGAGTGTTCTATGAGCCCTTGCTTTCTTAGTTCTGCAATGCAACGTTCCACGGTACTGTGCGAATATTGCGTATCGGAGACGATGTCAGACGAATTGCAGTACTGATGTCTTTCTATGCAAGAAAGCACTTTCCAAATTTTTTCATCAGGTGGTGTTATCGGCTTGCGTCTGATGGTTTTTCTTCCTGTCTTTTGTGGAATTGCCGCATCACTGTGTTTCGAAATTCCTGCTAAAATTTTATCGGCAATTTCTTCATCGAATTTGTGGTACAGTTTGAATGTGGTGAAATCTTCCTCCCAAGGCATACGTTCCATTACGACCATATTGCCATCGCAAGACTTAACATATTGGAACGGCAACAATACGCAAGCTGAAATACGAATGAACTCATCTTTTCCGAGCAGTTGCGCAAGATGCTTCATAGAGCCAAGCCGCGTGTAGCTTTTATTCTGTACCGTATAGACCATTGTGAAATTCCGTTGCTGCTGGCAATAGAAGATTTCATCAATGGAGACCAGATGTATGTTACTGTCTTTGTCTGTAACATCCAACATACGGACACGCTCGTACACAATTTCTCTCTCCCTCTCCAACGAGTGCCGCAAATGCTGACGTTCCCTTAACAAATAAGGAAAAAAGTTCAATGCAAGATTACGACCGATGGTAAAGTACAAAATCGTTGAGAAGAAATTATAGTAGCCGACTTGCTGGATAAGCTGTGGATTCAGTGAAACAATATTCGGATATGCAATAGCAAGGTCGGCCATACCAACCACAATAGCAAGGATAACCACAGTGCCCCAGTATATAAAGTACGAATACTTTTTGTAAATCCTCGGATAAAACAGAAAGTAATTGGCATATAATGAGCCTAACAAAAGGAGTGCAGAGATGGTTTCCTTGAGTAAATTGCCTGTAAAAGGACGCAGGATTGAGTTACGAAGGAAAAGCCTAATCGTTATGGCACAAAACAGAATATTCAGCAAAATGATGACAATTGTTTTCAGGTGTTTGTGTTTCATAGTCGAAAACATTGAATGTGGCTGCAAAGATATTCAATTCTTAAACACAAATTCACATTATTATCTTATCCATCTCACAAAAGACATTTTTAGACGAAATAGACAATAAAATGAGATGTTTTAATAATATATTGAATATCAATATGTTACAATCCAATAGAAATAATTAAAAAGACCACCTTATCACATTTTTACACAGAAGGGTTCACATTTCTGGTGAGAGGGAATTGCAGTGTTCAAACTGGTTGTAACTTTGTCTGCGAAAAATCAACAATTAATCATTCAACAATATCTAAAACAAATGAAAAAAGCATTTACATTTGCATTGCTCGCAATTATGCTGCTATGCTCATGCGAGAAAGAGAGCCACAAGACAGTGATATCCGAACAATCACAATCACCAAACAGTATTATTGAACTGCCCAATGACGGAAAGAAACAGAACTCAACATTCCTGTTGTCTACGAGAGTTGGACACGATGCCAGTGTTTGTAATGGATGCTTTACGATGGGAGGATATACTTTTCATTATGACTGTATGGGTTCTGGCAACAAATGCCAGGCCTCTTCAATCGTCAACCTCCAGCAGGTAGGTTCTGCCATATCCATCACCACAACAGACACCTTCAATCTGACTTCCGAGGACTTCTTCCTTATGCCAAATCGATCACTGGACTATATGGACCAATCGGGATTGCACACCTATCTGAACATCCCTACACAGTTGGCCTATCGCGATACCACTACGCTGCAGTTCACCTTCACGGGACTGTATTTCTCCAGCAAGCCGGCATACAGGAATATGTAATATAAAACGTATTTTACACCAAACAAAAAACGCTATAGCCATGAAACGAAAAATCATTATTCCCATTGTCTGCGTACTGTTCAGCGTCGCAGCAACAGCGCAAGTAGAAAATCCAATTGTATGGCTTCGTGCCGACAATGTCCCAAACGCCAATGTGTGGTCCGACATCTCCGGCAACGGATACGATGCAACCTTCGTTACAGATTCGGCCAAAACTGCCGATTCCCTGCTGAATTTCAATCCCGCATACTACTTCAGCAGCACCGCGCTCAGCATCCCGCCAGTGGCAGTGACTGAGCAGGTGAACACGGTAATAGTTGTCTATCAAGCCGACACGGTCGGACAGGGAGAAATGCCGGTCCGGTCGTTCCAGGTTGACAGCACACACGCCCTGGCACTGACCACGAACAGGATTGCCAACAGCGGGAGCACAATATTATATGCCGATTCCGCATCTCCGTTCCGAATCGTCAACAGTCTCACGCAGCTGTGGCGTCGGAGAGGAATGCCTGACACGCTCTATTGCAGCGGAACGGTCGGAACGAATGATACGTCGTCACTGACAGGGCGTGTGGCGGAACTGCTGATGCTGCCTGGCTCCGATGAGTTTTCCGACACTGCGCTATACCAGTGGTGCAGTTATCTGGCTGTGAAATACGGCGTCACACTGAACGGCTCACCCTATATTTCATCGGCGGGGAATATCATTTGGTCAGGGGATTCACTGTCCGAATTCTCCGACAACGTCATCGGAATCGGGCGAGATGACTTCTTCGGACTCCATCAGAAACAGAGCGAGATGCAGGACGGGATGCTGGCCATCGGTCTCGGCACCATTGCGGAGACCAACGCGCTGAACTGCGACACGCTTGCGGACGGTAGTTTCCTGATGGTGGGTTGCGGAGCTGACGTCTTCGGTACGTCAACGGGACTCTATCTTGACAACGACCTGACTGTCAGCCGTTACGGGGACGGACTGGTACGCGCTATGGGTAGCGACATTCAACAAAAGTCAACAATGCTGCGTGTGAACGCAACCGCGTGGAGCGACAGTCTCAACAAGTATGTACTGCTGGTTGACCGAAGCGGAAGCGGCGAATACCTGCTTGAGAATCTTGAAATCATCTATCCATCAGTGATAGATACGGCACGCAAAGCGCTTGCTTTCAGCGATGTGCTTTGGGATATCGACGGCAATGGAATTGACAGGTTCTGTTTCGCGCAGTTAACGTTAGCGGAATTATCTTCAGATGTTGGGCAGCGAAGCGCTGTCGCGGACATTAGTGAATCAAACAGCACAAGTGATGGAACTGGAAATGTTGGCCGATATACGCTTTTCCCTAATCCGAACGAAGGCCATTTCGTGCTGGAGGCGACCTGCCCGAGTGAAACGAAACTGATGGTGAAGATCTATTCCGCTGACGGAAAGAAGGTTGGCACGATAGAGCGGGGACGCGGCTACAGTCACCGCATTGAGGGGAACATCTCCGGCAAGGGACAGTACCTGTTGGAAATCATCAGCGACGAGGAGCGGAATATGGTAAAGATGGTGGTACAGTGAATCAAATAAAATATTAACCAATTTTTATTATTATGAAAAAGAATCATTTTTTTGCTTTTATGTTTGCAGCCGTAACGATGGCTGTAATGGTCGGATGTGACAAAGAGCCCATCCCCGATGAATCCGAACCTGATGCAAATTTGCCCAAAGTGCTGCTGGCCGGCAATGATTTGGTCGGAACGCAAGCCACCGGCGCTGTAAGTTGGGAAGACGGAACCAAATCATCGCTCTCCACCAGTGTGGACGATTATGCCACGAGTGTTTTCGGCTATGGAAACGACACTTATTATGTCGGCCAGAAAGACGGCAAACCTGTTGTCTGGAAAAATGGCGTTGCACAATTTCTCTCACAGAGCAGCGGCCGTGCCAACGACATATTTGTAAGCAACGGGAAGGTGTACATCGTCGGAAGAATCAACAGTGAAGCCACATTGTGGGTCGACGGCACACAGCAAGCGCTTGAAGACAAATACTATGAAGAGCATCCGTGGGTCACACCTTCAAATGAGGCCTATGGCGTCACGGTAGCAAATGGAAAGGTGTATATTGTCGGCACCGGACGCGTCCCCTGTCTGTGGGTGGACGGCGAATGTCAGCTCTTGTCTGATCTCGCTGGTTCAGCCCGCGATGTCGCCGTGGACGGAAGCACAGTGTATGTGGTCGGTGAGCTTCTGACGGAGGACTGTCCGTTAGAAGGCATCCATATCCCCGTTCTTTGGACCAACGGCACCGTCCAGGATCTGACACCCGCGAACGAAGCGAAACTTCCAGGCGCTGCAACTGGTGTCTGCGTTAACAACCACACCCCGTATATCTCATTATACAGAGGCAAAGGTGCTGATTATTATGTGTATACCACGTATGGATACATTTATCAGAACGGCACGTTGCGCCAGCTTGACTGCACATACGCGAACGACGTTGCTGTGAAGGACGGAGAAGTGTATGTGGTAGGCAGCAAGATTAATAGCACCTACAACCAGTACCCCGTTCTCTTCAAAAACAATGCGGTCCAAAGCATAGGAAGTTCGTCTACACCCGCCAATATTCACGGAATTTATTTGCGATAGAATGTATTAAGAAGACTTATTTACAATAAAAACACAACGCC
>DCHI01000078.1 GCA_002314795.1 Bacteroidales bacterium UBA1756
AAATTTTTTTGGGAAAGTTGGGTTATGTCAACGTTTTTTTTAATTTTGTCGTTCCGTTTGCTAACGGAGTAAACACTTTAAAACATTATATATCAATCTAATAAAAAGTCTTTTCTTGCCTATGAAACGATTTTTTTTATTCTTTTTGTCAATAAGTTTTTTCTTGACATCGTCTGCTGCGCCCATCGATTCTACCACGGCAAAGCAAATGGCTATCTCGTTTTTCAATGATGGGACCTCTTCTTCCAAAAACATTAGCGTAGAAAAAGTGGAATTGACAACGTCTTTTGCCAACCTATACATTTTTAATTTGAAAGAAACTCCGGGCTTTGTCATCCTTGCCGCCGACGATTGTGCCCACCCCGTTTTAGGTTATTCCACAGAAAGCAATTTTGATGCGGCCACCGTTCCTCCCACCGTCATCGATTGGCTCAACGGCTACGAATTGCAGATGGAGGCCGCACTTGCTCACCCCGTTTTTGATGCCAACATTGCCCAAGAGTGGACAAAACTTCGGGAAGGGCGCAGTACGCTTTCTCGTGGCACTGCCGTTGTCGCTCCATTGGTTACGGCCACGTGGGGACAAAGCAGTCCGTACAATACGGCTTGTCCCACCAATACGTTGGTCGGATGCGTTGCCGTTGCAATGGGACAGGTGATGCACTATTGGAAATATCCGGAACACGGCACGGGCTCGCACTCCTACACTTACGGAGGCATTACCCATTCTGTCAATTTTGCTTCCGCCACTTACAACTGGGAAGCGATGCCGGACGTCCTCACCTCCACCAATACCAATCTCGCTACGATGCTGTATCATTGCGGTGTCGGGGTGGAAATGGAGTACGGCCCATCCGTTTCTAATGCGTATATGATTACTTCAGCGGCACATCCCTATTCAGCAGAAAGTGCTTTGAAAAACTTTTTCGGTTACAGTTCCGAAGCCCACGGAGAATTGCGTTCACAATACACAGATTTCCAATGGATTGCTATGATGAAAGAGGATTTGGATGCTGGACGGCCGCTTATTTACAACGGGTTCAATCAGAACTATACCGGTGGGCACTGCTTCGTGTGCGACGGTTATGCAGAAAACAACTACTTTCACGTCAATTGGGGACAACGGGGCTCGTACGATGGCTATTTCCTGATTTCGGCGATGAATCCAGCCAATCAGAACTTCTCATACAACCAAGGGGCTATCTTTGGCCTTTGTCCGCAGACATTGGTCGGAATTGAAGAATCCGATGTGGCCGACATTTCCGTCTCCCCGAACCCGACAACCGGATTGGTTAGCATCCTTTTTTCCAACGATTTGCAGAATACGAAAGACCTTCGTTACAAGCTTTTTGATATTTCTGGAAAATGTTTAATCGATGAAAGGTTGGAAAATAACGAAGTGAATGTCGCCAATTTCGTCAAGGGAGTTTATTTTTTGCAAATCCTTGCCGATGGAAAAAATATCTTTTCGCAAAAAATCATTAAGCAGTAATTAAATTATCTTATTAGTTATGAACAAATTACAAATTACTCTTACCGCATTATTGTTTTTATTTCTCACTGTAAAAGTAACTGCGGAACCAGTAGATGCTGCGACGGCACTTTCCGTGGCACAAAACCAATATACCTATCTTACGTCACGGACGGTGGCGGGGGTAATTGCCTTCCAGACAGAAAGTTATTATGTCGTCAATTTTGAAAATGAAGGATTTGTCATCGTAGCTGCCGACAATCAGATAAACCCAATTATCGGTTTTTCCACCGAAGGCGCTTTTGATGTGGTGAATATGCCTGAAAATGTCCGTTTTTTTATGGATGAATACGATTTGGAAATCCAACGGGCAATGGCATCCCACACTGACGTGCCAGAGACAGAGGCTTTGAAAGTGGCTTCCAAGTGGCGCATTCTCCAAGAAGGTGTTCCAGAACAGTCAAGAGACGTGGTCGTGGGTCCGCTTATCGATAGCAAATGGAACCAGGGCAAATATTACAACAACCTGTGTCCGGCAGATGCAGCAGCCACCTCATCTAACGGACACGCCTTGGTGGGATGCGGAGCCATTGTGATGGGGCAGGTGATGCGCTATTGGAAATACCCTACTACCGGCACCGGCTCACATTCATACACACTCAGCGATTACGGCACATTGTCTGCCAATTTTGGCGCAACAACCTACGATTACACTCAGATGCCCAAGACGTTGGGAATCTCAACCTCAAGCGCTGCCGTAAACGCCGTAGCGACGTTGTTGTATCATTGTGGCGTTGCCGTTGAAATGCATTACGGACCGAACGCAAGTTGGTCCAATTCCAACAACATCGTTTCCGCAATGTCCACCTATTTCGGTTATCCGACCACCATCCGTTATATTGAAAAAACGGGCTACAGCGCAAGCCAATGGTTGCAGATGATCAAAAACGAGTTAGACGAATCTGCGCCATTCTTTTATGGTGGAAGCGGTTCACAAGGCGGGCACGTTTTTGTTTGCGACGGCTATCGCGACGACAACTACTTGCATATCAACTGGGGCTTCGGCGGCAGTTACGACGGCTATTTTACCCACACGGCGTTGAATCCATATCAATGGAATTTCAGTTCCAATCAGGCCATCATCATCGGCATCCGTGGACCGGAAATTCCGCAGGCTGTTTCTGAAAACACTCCGGGTGACCTCATCGTTTATCCCAATCCAGCACACGAAACGATTTGTATTTCAAATATTCCGGAATCAAACGAGCCGTCTCTAATCCGCATTATGGATATGACGGGCCGCACGCTCGTCTCCCAATCCGTTTCCTTATCCAATGGGGAAACGCAGTACACGATGGATGTCAGCCGTTTGGCACACGGAATGTACCTGCTGAGCGTTGACAACTCGCAAGGGAGAAAAACGCAAAAGTTGATTGTGGAGTAATCTCCTAGTCCCTTAATACTCCCCAAACTTTACGAACTTTACAAACTTTACAAACTCTACGAAAGATACTCGTCGATAGCGGCGGCAGCGCGTTTTCCAGCACCCATAGCCAATATGACGGTTGCCGCTCCGCTCGCCACGTCGCCACCGGCAAATACGCCCTCACGTGACGTGCGTCCCGTTGCCTCGTCCGTCTCAATGCAGTGCCGTTTGTTGACATTAAGTCCCGGCGTGGTTGCTGCAATGAGCGGATTTTGCTCCGTACCCAAAGACATAATCACCATATCCGCCTCCAAGTCGAAGTCGCTGTTGGGAATAACGACGGGACTGCGACGGCCGCTGGCGTCGGGTTCTCCCAACTCCATTTGGACACAACGGATGGCGCGTACCCAGCCATTCTCATCCCCTATGATTTCCGTCGGGTTGCAAAGCAGTTTGAACCGGATGCCTTCTTCTTTGGCGTGATGAACCTCTTCGGCACGCGCCGGAAGTTCCGATTCGGAGCGACGATAGACAATGGTTACGTCCGAGCCCAAACGCAAGGCCGTTCTGGCCGCGTCCATAGCCACATTTCCGCCACCAACTACCGCCACTTTTTTGCCAATAAAGTTTGGCGTATCAAAGTCTTTTTTGTAGGCAAACAAAAGGTTGTTGCGGGTGAGGAACTCATTGGCGGAAACGACACCGCAGAGATTCTCTCCCGGAATATTCATAAACTTGGGAAGTCCGGCACCGGTTCCTACAAAGATGGCCGAAAAACCCTCCTTTTCCAACAAATCATCAATCGTAACCGTACGACCGACAATCACATTGGTTTCAAACGTGGCACCCATTTTCCGAACGTTTTCTATTTCGTGCCGAACGACCGTCTCCTTGGGCAAACGAAACGACGGGATTCCATAAACCAACACGCCGCCTAACTCGTGCAACGCTTCGAAAACCGTTACATCGTAACCTTTGGATAACAACTCTTTGGCACAAGTGATACCGGCAGGACCGCTACCGATAACCGCAACTTTCTTTCCTTTTTTAGGAACAGATGTGGTAAACGAAAGGTTATTTTCACGGGCAAAGTCCCCGACAAAACGTTCCAATTTTCCAATGGCAATCGGCTCACTTTTAACACCCAGTACGCAGTTGCCTTCGCACTGTTTTTCCTGGGGGCAGACACGCCCGCAAACGGCTGGAAGAGCCGAGTCCATATTGATAATGCGGGCGGCTTCCGTAAAGTCACCTTGCGCAATTTGCCGAATAAAATCAGGAATTTTGATGCTGACGGGGCATCCCTGTACGCAACGCGGATTTTTGCAATGAAGGCAGCGTTGCGCCTCCAAGACGGCTTCTTCGGCATTATAGCCCAAACACACTTCGTTGAAATTCGTGGCACGGACGGCAGGCGCTTGCTCACGGACGGGAACGCGACGTTTGCGGTCGCAATGTTCTTCACTGATTCCACCGATATGGCAAACGTGCCCTTCGTCGATTTCCTCCTGTTCTAAAATTTTCCGTTCCTCCACATTGTTATACATCGCCTGACGTTTCATCGCCAAAGCAAAATCCACCTTGTAACCATCAAATTCCGGTCCGTCAACGCAAGTGAATTTCGTCTCGCCACCGATGTTCACACGGCAAGCTCCACACATTCCCGTCCCATCCACCATCAGGGAATTAAGACTTACGGTACAAGGAATTCCTAATTCTTTTGCCAATTCGGTCACGAATCGCATCATAATCATCGGACCGATAGCGATGACTTCGTCGTAATGGTTCCCATCCGCCACACGTGCACGGAGAAGATCCGTGACAAGACCTTTCGTACCGTACGAAGCATCGTCGGTTGTAACGAACAGATTGGACACGGAACGCAGCTCTTCTTCAAAGATGAGAAGTGACTTTGTTCTAACCCCAACAATAACGTCCACCATTACTCCGTGCTGGTACAACCATTTGACTTGAGGATAGATGGGCGCGATTCCGACACCGCCGCCGATGAAGACATATCGTTTGCTTCTGCGTACTTCGTCGGGAAGATTGACAAATTCGGAGGGGCGACCGAGCGGGCCGACGATGTCAGCAATAGCGTCTCCTTCAGCAAGTTTTGCCAACGACCGGGTCGATTTTCCGATGGTTTTGAAAACGATGGTCACCGTTCCGGCTTCGGCATCGCTGTCACTGATGGTGAGCGGAATTCTTTCAGAAGTCACGCCCTGTTTCACAATGACAAATTGTCCGGGCAAGGCGGCTCGGGCAATTCTTGGGGCATTTAAAATTAATAAATAAGTATCTTCTGCGAGTTCTTGATGCTTCAGAATTGTAAACATATTGCAAATTGATTTGGGATGAAAATCGTAGGCAAAAGTACGAAAATATTCATCAGAGGTGAAAATTTGTCTTAAATCGTTTTCTTTTATTTCAATCCTTTTTTTACTTCTTTTACGATTTTAAATAAGTCATTGTAATCCAGACGATAACGAGTATCCGTATGTGAAAACAGAGAAATAAATTCCACATTTTTCACTTTTTCAAAAAGGGTAGAAATGTTAATTTTATTCAAGTAAAGCCCATTTACGACAGCTTCTTGCGTAACGCGCTGAATGGCAATTTTGTATCCTTTTTCGTCCGTAACGATGCCGCTTTTATTCAGAAAGGACGCGCCCGCTTCAAACTGCGGTTTAATCAAAAGTACGCACATCCCCTCCTCTTTCAAAAAGGGCTTGAAAAAAGGAATGAGGTAGCTGAGCGAGATGAAGGAGACGTCTGAAACGATGTAGTCATACTGCCGATTTCCAATCTCATCGGGTTTAAGTTCACGGAAATCGTGATTTTCAATAGATTGCACATTTTCAAGATTTCTCAAAGAAGGATGAAGCTGTTCGGTTCCAACGTCAATGGCGGTAACGAAGGAGGCGCCGTGCTTCAAAGCACAGTCGGTAAATCCGCCCGTGGAACTGCCGATGTCCAAAACACTTTTCCCTGAAAAATCCAGTTCAAAATCCTCGATGGCCTTTTCCAATTTGAGGCCGCCACGACTGACATATTTGTTGAAAATATCGATGACTTCAATCGTCGCATCTTCAGCCACCTCCTTGGATGGTTTGTCAATCAGCTTACCGTTCACGGTGACGGTTTTCTGAATGATAGCGTCTTGGGCACGCTCACGGGAAGCGAAAAAGTCACGTGAAACGAGAAGTTTATCTAAACGCATAGTTCTGATTTTTGAGGTGCAAAAGTAACTCTTTTTGCTGATTCATTTTTTATTATACAAAAAAAGAGGATGACTACGTGAGCCACCCTCTTCCCTATCAGTTAGGTATGATTATTTCTTGGGGATATTCTTCAAGAGAGCAACAATGAAATCCCAGAATTTACCAACACTTTCAATATTGACGCGTTCGTCAGGAGAGTGCGGGTGCATAATGGTCGGGCCGAAGGAAATCATATCCCAATTCGGGTAGTTGACGCTGAAAAGCGCACATTCCAAACCGGCGTGGATGGCCATAAAGGCAGGTTCTTTCTTGAATTCATCTTTATAGACTTTCTTTGCCGTCTGAAGAATCGGAGATTCCATATTCGGTTTCCAACCAGGGTATGCACCTTCGAGGGAGATTTCTGCTCCGGCAAGACGTGCGATGGCCGTCATTCTTTGTCCTACCGCTTCCTTCGCAGAGTCGACAGAACTACGCATAAGAGAAGAAATTTCGATGTGGCCGTTTTCGGCTTTGACGATGGCGAGGTTGTTGGAAGTTTCCACCAAACCCGGCATTGAATCGCTCATACGAAGAACGCCGTTCGGAAGAGCGAAAACCATATCTAATAATCTGTGTTGAATATCTTCGGGCATCACTTCTACAGGGAGGGCACATTCTTTCGCTTCGATGCTCATATTGGGCTCGGTAGCTGAGAATTCGTTCTTTGCGATTTCTGCAAAATGGCAGATGAACTCGGTGAATGCTTTTTCGTTCTTTTCAGGAACGGCAACGACGGCAACGGCTTCACGAGGAATGGCGTTACGAAGGTTACCACCAACGAAGGAAGCAACGCGGACTCCGCATTCTTCTGCCTTGCTCAAAAGACGAGTCATCAATTTGTTGGCATTGGCACGACCGAGGATGATGTCCATTCCGGAGTGACCACCGTTGAGTCCCGTGATGACGATTTGGTAGCCTTTCATTCCGGCAGGAACGGAAGCTTTGTCATAGTTCATTGTGATTACGCCATCCAAACCGCCGGCGCAACCGACGTACAATTCACCTTCGGTTTCAGAGTCGAGGTTGATGAGGATGCTTCCTTCGAGGGCACCTTTTTTCAAACCGAAAGCGCCGGTCATACCGGTTTCTTCATCAATGGTAAGGAGAACTTCCAATGGACCGTGGGCGACGTCTTTGGAAGCCAAGACTGCCAAAGCAGCAGCGCCGCCGATTCCGTCATCGGCACCGAGGGTTGTTCCGGTAGCGCGGAGCCAACCATCTTCACAAATGCGCGGGCGGATGGGGTCTTTCAAGAAATCGTGGGGCGTACTGGCGTTGGCCTGCGGGACCATATCAACGTGTGCCTGCAAAATAACGGGAACGCGGTCTTCCATTCCGGGAGTAGCCGGCTTTTTGAAAATCAGGTTGCCGATTTCATCTTTCGTGCAAGCAATATTGTTCTCTTTTGCCCATTCCATCATCCAAGCAACCAATTTTTCTTCGTGCTTTGACGGGTGTGGAATAGCGCAGATGTTTGCAAAGTTTTCCCATAATGCATTGGGATAAAGTTTTGATAATTCGCTCATTGTAATTATTTTTTAAAGTGTTTGCAAATAAGTGTGCCCTTTCAACGCCAATTTGCGTGAAAAGCGGCGGCAAATATACGATTTAGTTTGGAAAAAACTCTATTTTTCCGTCCTTCATTGTAATTGTTTGATCCGCCATTTGTGCCAGTTCGGTATTATGGGTTACCACGACGAAAGTTTGTCCGAATTGGTCACGAAGATCGAAGAAAAGTTGGTGCAGTTTGCGGGCGTTTTCAGTATCCAGGTTGCCGGATGGTTCGTCCGCCAAAATCAGTTTCGGATAGTTAACCAGAGCTCTGGCCACGGCGACACGTTGCTGTTCGCCACCGGAAAGTTGGGACGGCTTGTGCGAAAGACGGTCGGAAAGTTTAAGATAATCTAACAGCTCCGCCGCGTGCTTGAGGGCCTCCGCCTTGGACTTTCCGGCAATCATAGCGGGAAGCGCCACGTTTTCTACCGCCGTGAATTCCGGAAGAAGGTGGTGAAATTGAAACACAAAGCCGATGTTCCGGTTTCGGTAGGCGGCCAGGTCAGTGTCCGACAACTGATACAGGTCGGTGTCGTCAATGAGGACGCGACCGGCATCGGGCTTATCCAAAGTGCCAATCAAGTGCAAAAGTGTGGATTTTCCAGCTCCGGACGCCCCGACAATCGTCACGACGGTTGAGTCAGCGATTTTCAAGTCAATGCCTTTCAGCACTTTCAATGTGCCGTAACTTTTTTCAAGGGATTCTATGGTTATCATTGTTCGCGTTTCGGATTTGTATGTAACAAATTAGCAGTTAGCAATAAACATTCATTTACCACTAACTGCTAATCGTTATTGAAAAAATAAATTATTCGATGGTGAGGAGGACGTCGCCTTCCATAACGGCATCGCGTTGTTTAACGCGGATTCCGGTAACTTTACCTGCCTTCGGAGCTTCAATGTTGTTTTCCATTTTCATTGCTTCGAGAAGGATGATGTGTTGACCGGCGGTAACGGTGTCCCCTTCGCGGACCATAATGTCAAGGACAGTTCCTGGCAGCGGGGATTTGACAGCCATTCCGGCGCCACTTGCGGCGGGTGCGGCAGCGGGTGCGGCAGCAGGAGCAGCGGCCGGAGCGGCGGCTCTTGGAGCAGCTGCAGCAGCAGGACGTGCGGCTGGAGCGGGTGCACTCGGAGTCTTTACGCCCGTCATATCCAATTCTACTTCGTAGGCCTTGCCGTTAACTTCAACTTGGGCCTTGTTATCAACGATGTCAACAATGTCAACTGAGTATTCGTTGCCGTTGATTTTGAACTTGTAATTTTTCATAGTACTATTTTTTATAATTTTTTAATTCTGATACAATATATATATGTATATATGACCTATTTTCTTTCAGGATTTTGTTTGAAATTGAAATGTTTCTGTCCCCAGACGGAATGTTCGGCATCATCGTTGAAGGTCAAAACTTCACTTTCGTAATCGTGATTGGTGTAAAGGTACATATAAAGTGCCATCGCGATGGCCGTAGTCTCTTCGTCGCTGCCACCGATGTTGGCCTGGTGAAGGGCGGCTGCAATGGCGACGGCTTCTTCGTCAGACAGAGGACCGTTCCCTTGGACGGGAGCGACTTTCTTTTCCTCTTTCTTCGGAGCTTTTCCACTTTTTCTGGAATAGTAACCAAAGATTTTCAAAACGATATAGATGATGGCCAATACGCCAAAAACAACGGACATTGAAGTCAATGTCATTGCAATTCCGTGCGGGTCATTCTTAGCCAATTTGTCGGCCTTGCTTTCCGAAGCTTGAACCTTGTTGTTGGAACCAGGAGTGAAAAATTCCAAGTAGGTACGCAAATCCTTGGCATTGTCCTCTTCTACGACAGAGTTTTCTCCATTGTCAGCGACAACGCCATCTTCCGGACATCCGAAAGATTGATTTCTGGTACGCAAACTTTCTGGAAATTCCATAATGTCAATGAGCGTTCTACCGTCGGAACCGAGGAGCGCAACATAGTTGGAATTATCCGGAGTAAAATTGGTGTGGAAGGTACCGTATGTGGGGTCGCCATCCAAGAAGAAGACAACGGCGCTACGTTGTTCCATCAAGGTTTTCGGGTCTCCCTTAGGAATATTGTAACATTTTTCTTTGAACTTGTTCAATGCGTTCTGGCCTGCTTTGCCTCTTTGTTGCGCAGCGGCGAGGCCGGTGGTATCGTTGGTGAGGTAGCACCCTCCGATGTTCACGGAGTTGTACGCAGTATTGTAAATCTCGACCCACGGCACGTGACGGCTGTACTCATCCGTGAAATTCTCATCATTTTTAATGAGAATCTCGTTCAGACGCAAGTCAGCGATAGACTGTGCCTGAAGGGAGAATGCTGCCAACGCGATAACGAGGGTGAGGCAGATATTTTTAAAACTTTTCATTTGTCTGTCAATGTTTTAGTTAGATTATAACGGGAGGTTGTCGTGCTTCTTGGCCGGATTTTCAAGACGCTTGGTGCGCAATGATTCGAGGGCGCGGATGACTCTGAAACGCGTGTTGCGCGGTTCGATAACGTCGTCGATATAACCATATTTGGCAGCCACATACGGATTAGCAAATGCCTTCGTGTATTCGGCTTCTTTTTCATTAAGATAATCTGCCTGTTTTGCCGGATCTTCAATGTTCTTGACATCCTTGCTGTAGAGAATTTCAACAGCGCCCTTGCCACCCATAACGGCGATTTCAGCTGTCGGCCACGCATAGTTGATGTCACCACGAAGATGCTTGGAACTCATTACGCAGTATGCTCCACCATAGTCTTTACGAAGGATGACGGTAACTTTCGGGACCGTTGCTTCACCGTAAGCATAAAGCAATTTGGCACCGTGAAGGATGATACCGCCGTATTCCTGACCGGTTCCAGGGAGGAAACCGGGAACGTCAACCAACGTTACCAACGGAATATTGAATGCGTCACAGAAACGTACGAAGCGAGCGCCCTTGCGGGAAGCGTTGATGTCGAGAACGCCAGCAAGCCAGTTGGGCTGGTTGGCTACGATACCGACGGACATACCGTTGAAACGGGCAAAACCGACCACGATGTTCTTGGCGTAATTGGCTTGAACTTCCAAAAATTCGCCATTGTCAACGATGCTGTTGATGACGGACTTGACATCGTAGGGCTTGTTTGGATTGTCGGGAATGATTTGATTGAGAACGTCATCCAAACGATTGATAGGATCTTCGCAGCTATAGCGAGGTGCGGTTTCCATATTGTTGGATGGGAGGAATCCGAGAAGTTGACGAATCATAGCGATACCGTCGTCTTCGTTATCCACAGCAAAAGAGGCGACGCCTGACTTGGTTGAATGGACGCTGGCGCCACCGAGGTCTTCAACGCTGACCGTTTCGCCCGTGACCGTTTTCACAACCTTGGGTCCCGTAACGAACATATAGCTGGTATTCTTAGCCATCATAATGAAGTCGGTGAGAGCCGGTGAATAGACGGCACCGCCGGCGCAAGGACCGAAGATGGCTGAAATCTGGGGAACGACGCCGGAAGCGAGGATGTTACGTTGGAAAATTTCTGCGTAACCAGCCAAGCTGTTGACACCTTCCTGAATACGAGCTCCACCGGAATCATTGAATCCGATTACGGGAGCACCCATCTTCATTGCTTGGTCCAAAACCTTGCATATTTTGTTAGCGACCGTCTCGGACAGAGAACCGCCGGAAACGGTAAAGTCTTGAGAATAAACGAAAACGAGGCGTCCGTCGACAGTACCGTAACCCGTAATCACACCATCGGTGAGCGGGGTGTCCTTTTCCATTCCGAAATTGTGGCAACGGTGGGTGGAGAACATATCAAATTCTTCAAAGCTGCCTTCGTCCAAAAATTTGAGGATACGTTCCCTTGCGGTGTACTTGCCTTGGGCGTGCTGCTTTTCAATTCGCTTTTCGCCGCCGGCCATACGGGCTTTCTCACGGAGTTCCAAAAGCTCGTTGATTTTGTCTTGCATTGTCATTTG
Organism: Bacteroidales bacterium UBA1756; assembly: GCA_002314795.1. Taxonomy (GTDB): domain Bacteria; phylum Bacteroidota; class Bacteroidia; order Bacteroidales; family WCHB1-69; genus UBA1756. Next base: position 11,675 of record DCHI01000078.1, read on the forward strand.
CTTCTATTTTTTTGATTTATAAATTGTTCTTCTTGTTTTCGTATGTTATTGAAACAGCCCTATTTCGCAATTTCAAAAATCGGCTGCAAATTTACATTTTTTTTGTAGAAAAAGCCACATTTTTTTATAGTCTCTTTATCTTTCTTTATTCTTTGATGAATGAACAAAAATCGTATTTTTGCGGCTTCAATTTTTTTCACAATGACTATATCTGAAAAAGAACAAATCATCGGACTTGTTAAGCGCGAGGTCGTTCCGGCTATCGGATGCACCGAACCGATGGCCGTCGCTTTGGCCGTTGCAAAATCGAAAGAAATTTTAGGGAGCATCCCCAAACAAATCGAGGTTTCTCTCAGTGCCAATATGCTGAAAAACGCAATGGGTGTCGGAATCCCCGGAACGGATATGGTGGGACTTCCCATCGCCATCGCACTCGGAGCCATCATCGGAAATTCCGATTATCTGCTTGAAGTTTTGAAAGATACTACCCCCGAATCGGTGGCCGCTGGCCGTGATTTCATCGCTCAAAAGCGAATTCAAATTTCACAAAAAAAAGATACGACTGAAAAACTCTACATTGAAGTTGTGAGCCACAACGGAGATGACAAAGCGGTCGTCATCATTCGGGGCGAACATACGCATTTTGCATACATCGCAAAAAATGGAGATGTTCTGTTGGATGAGAGCAAGGCCACTTCTTCCGTCTCCGAAACATCCGATCCGGTGCTTACTTTGAAAAAGGTTTATGATTTCGCGATGAATGCCCCGTTGGAGGATATCCGTTTCATCCTCGAGGCCGCCGAACTGAACCGCAAGGTGGCTGAAATCTCGCTTCACGGAGACTATGGCCACGGATTGGGGAAAATGATTTTTATGCAACCCCACGAACAACTTTTGGGGAATGGCATTTTCTCTAAAATATTGGCCTACACTTCCGCCGCCTGCGATGCCCGTATGGCCGGTTTGAAAGTTCCGGTGATGAGCAATTCCGGCAGCGGCAATCAAGGAATTGCCGCTACATTGCCCGTCTGGGTGTATGCCCAAGAGCGTTTAAAAAGTGAAGAAGAGCTGATTCGCGCATTGATGCTCAGTCACTTAACCGTCATTTACATTAAACAAAGCTTCGGACGACTTTCACCTTTGTGTGGCTGTGTCGTGGCCGCTACGGGTTCCGCCTGCGGAATTACCTACCTTATGGGCGGCGACTATGAACAAATCGTCTATGCCGTCAAAAATATGATTGCCAATATTTCGGGAATGATTTGTGACGGAGCCAAGCCGAGCTGCTCGTTGAAAGTGGCTACCGGCGTTTCCACGGCTGTCTTTTCATCTATGCTGGCCGTAGAAGGCCGGACGGTATCTTCCGTGGAAGGAATCATTGATGATGATGTAGAAAAATGCATCCGCAATATGGCCAACTTGGGCATTCAAGGAATGGCGGGGACGGACAATTACGTGTTGGACATTATGACACGCAAGTAATCCCGTCCGGTAGAATGTTGAAAACCATTGCTCCCATCGCCCACATCCGTAGCGATTTCCCGACAAAGTTCGGGATTCCGCGGCAAAGTGGATTAGTACCCGAATTGCGTGCCACGATTGTTTTTGAACCCGAGTACGCTGTGGCGGAAGCCGTGCGCGGCCTTTCCGATTTTTCTCACCTGTGGCTGATTTGGGGATTTTCAGCCGCCGAGCGTTCCGAATGGTCACCGACGGTGCGTCCGCCTCGCCTTGGCGGAAACGTCCGAATGGGCGTGTTTGCAACCCGTTCTCCGTTCCGTCCGAATTTCCTCGGTCTTTCGTCGGTTCGAATCATTTCGGTAAACGTGGTGAATGGCATTCCCGACATACAAGTCGCCGGCGCCGACCTGATGGACGGCACTCCGATTTATGACATCAAACCGTACCTGACAACGACGGACTGTCATCCGGAAGCCCGTGACGGCTTTGTAGCCGCGTCCGGCAGTTATGGCATCGAGGTTGTTTTTCCGGACGAGATGGCGACCGAAATGACTTGCGAAGAACGGACGGCACTGCGAGCCGTATTAGCACAAGACCCGCGTCCGGCCTACCACGACGACCCCATCCGAATCTACGGTTTCCCTTTCGGGAAATACGAGGTGAAATTCAAAGTTTCTGACAACGTCCTGACGGTGATTTCCGTAGAAAAAAACATCAAAATATTGTAGGGACGCCACATTGTGACGTCACATTGTGACATCCCTGCACGAGGGAATTAAGATTTTTTAAAATCACGATTTCCTCCTTTTGTCGTACCTTTGCACAAAATTAATATTATGGAATTTAAAATATCTCAAATTGCGCAACTACTTTCTGCTGAGATTGTTGGAGACGAAAACGCAACTGTTCAAACCGTATGTAAAATTGAAGAAGGAATCCCTGGAGGACTTACCTTTCTTGCCAATCCGAAATATACACACCATATTTACGAAACCAAAGCCACTGCCGCCATCGTCAACAGTGACTTTGTTCCTGAAAAGCCGGTCAACTGCACCCTCATCAAAGTGAAAGATCCGTATTTCGCTTTTGCCCAACTTTTGGATTTTTACAACAAAGCCAAGGGAACGAAACGCGGGATTTCATCGCACGCGTGCATCGCTGAATCGGCAAAAATCGGGAAAGACGTTTACATCGGCGAATTTGCCAGCATTGGCGAAAACGTGGTCGTGGGCGACGGTTGCCAAATCTTTCCACACGTTTGCTTAGGAGACAACGTTAAAGTCGGGAACAACACCGTTCTCAATTCGGGAGTCAAGGTTTATGCAGAATGCGTTATCGGGAATGACTGTATTCTTCACGCGGGCGCCGTTATCGGAGCCGATGGTTTCGGATTCGCGCCTAAGGATGGTATTTTTGTCAAAGTTCCTCAAATCGGCAATGTCGTCATTGAAGACAATGTTGAAATCGGATCCAACACCTGCATCGACCGCGCAACGATGGGGTCCACCATCATTCACAAAAACGTTAAGTTAGACAACCTGATTCAAATCGCCCACAATGTGGAGGTGGGTGAAGGATGTGCCTTTGCCGCACAAGTCGGAATCGCCGGTTCTGCCAAGATAGGCAAACATTGCATTATGGGCGGAAAAGCCGGAATGGTTGGCCATATCACGATGGGAGATAACACGATGGTCGGGCCGCAATCCGCTGTTTCACACGCACTTCTGGGAAACCAGGTCGTTCTCGGTTCGCCCGCCATTCCCGCAAGCGAGGAAAAACGGCTTATCATCTTCCGCAAAAAACTTCCAGAACTTTTCAACCGCGTTTCTGAACTTGAAAAAAAACTGAAAAATGAGTAAGCAACATACACTTTCCGGCAGCACATCACTGTCAGGAAAAGGCCTTCACACAGGCAAATACGTTACCGTTACATTCCAACCAGCCGAAGCCAATCACGGCATCATTTTCCGCCGCATTGACTTGGAAGGGAAACCGACTGTCCGCGCCATCGGCACCAATGTTTTCGACACATCGAGGGGAACTGCCATCAAAGACGGCGCCGCCGAAGTCCGTACCATCGAACATCTGATGGCCGCCCTCGCCGGTCTCGAAATCGACAACGTACTCATCGACATCGACGCGGAGGAGACTCCTATTTTGGATGGAAGCTCCCGTCTTTACATTGAAGCCCTTCAAAAATTGGAAATCGTTGAGCAAGATACCGAACGTGAGTTTTTCACCATTGAAAAGCCCGTCAACCTTGAATTTGCTGACAAAGGCATCCGGATTCGCATCGAGCCCGCCGATGATTTTCAACTTTTCGTGGACGTCGATTACGGCACTGAAATCTTAGCCAAACAGACGGCTGAATTGAAAGACATTCGTCACTTTGTTCCCGAAGTTTTCAGTTGCAGAACCTTCGTCTTCTTGCACGAACTGCAATTCCTCATCCAGCACAATTTGGTCAAAGGCGGCGACGTGGATAATGCCATCGTTTTCGTAGCCCAAATGCCCACCTCCGATGTGTTGAAACAACTTGCCGACTTCTTCCAAAAAAGCGACCTGAAAGTCACCGAAAACGGCATTCTGAACAATATTGACCTGCGGTTTCCAAACGAGCCGGCACGTCACAAGCTGTTAGACCTCATCGGAGACCTTTACCTTTTAGGAAAGCCACTCAAAGGGCACGTCTATGCCACGCGACCTGGCCATTTTGCCAATACCGAAATGACCAAATTGCTTTTGAAAAACAACTAAGCAATCCCATCACATACAACAAAAAAGCCGAGAATCCTCGGCTTTTTTTATATCAAACAGGACGAAAACTAATAACTAATGTAGAATTTATCCGGTGATTTCGCGTCTTGCACGAAAATGATTTGCGGTTCATTGCAGGAACGGATGGTGTCAGTATGTACTTGTTCAAAGTTAACTTTATGGTAATTAACCACTTGACTTACATAAAATTCATTCTTCAGCACTTTTTTCACACTACTTTGTCCCAAAGAATAGGTCAAGCGAACGCTGAAATCCAATGGGGATTCCTGTTGCGTGAAATTTTGCTCCACAATTTCGGAACGGTCGGGCGTAACGGAGACACCACAAAATTCAAAGATAGAAGCGTGTATCATCGGGAAATCCAACATCTTGTATGAGTGGGCAGGTATTGCAATGACATTCTCCGGAGAATAGACCAAAGCCCGATTTTTCTTTACTTGCAAGAAATCCATTGCCAGTCCATTTTTCACAAAAAAAGTCTCTCCCAAATAAATGTACATCGTCTCATCTGTCTGATTGAACAAGGTAAAAGACATATTCCCTTTGTCAGCCCAAAAGTCGTAATCTAAGCGGCAATCTTTGTCCGAATAAGTGACCACATTTTCAGAAACCTTCGTGGGTTCTATCGATTTCAAACTCAGCACCTGATAATAGTTGACACAAGAGGTACAAACAAGTGCTATGGTGAACAACAGAGGAAGGATTTTTTTCATTGGTTTGGATTTTATTTATAAATGATTAAAATTCAACAATTTAAACAGTGTGCCCAATCAAGGTGGCAGCGGTACACGATTCTATCTCCACCATCACATAATCGCCTTTTTTATAATTTTTCTTTGGAAAAACGGCTACCTTGTTTTGGGATGTTCTTCCAAACAACTGGTCTTCAGAACGTTTTGAAACACCTTCCACCAAAACCTCGAAGGTTTTACCAATATCACGACGATTGTGTTCCAACGAAAGTTGCTGTTGCAAAGCAATGATTTCTTCCAAACGCTTGGTTTTCAAATCCTCGGGAATATCATCCTCGAAATGGGTGGTCGCGTACGTGTTTTCACGAAGAGAATATTTGAACATATAGGCATACGAGTAACCGACTTCGCGCATCAATGACAGCGTGGCCTGGTGTTCCTCCTCGGTTTCACCACAAAAGCCAGCAATTATATCAGTGGCGATGGCACATTCGGGAACCAATCTTTTGATGGTTTCAATTTTTTCCAAATATTGCTCGCGGGTATAGACACGATTCATCCGTTGCAGCATAGAAGTGCTTCCCGCTTGAACCGGCAGATGGACAAACTTGCAAACGTTGGGATATTTTGCAATAACACGAATCAATTCTTCCGAAATATCCTTTGGATGCGAAGTGGCGAAACGGACGCGAAGTTGCGGGGACAAAAGAGCCACCTGCTCCATTAACTGAGCAAAGGTGGTCACATTGCCATCAACTTCGTAATGGTACGAGTTCACATTTTGTCCTAACAAAGTCACCTCTTTATAGCCATCGGCAAGAAGCTGGCGTGCTTCGTCAAGAATCGTTTTGGGAGAACGGCTGCGTTCACGTCCGCGGGTGAATGGGACAACGCAATAGGAGCAGAAATTGTCACACCCACGCATAATGGAGATGAAACCGGAGACGCCATTGGCGGCGTACCGCACGGGCATAATGTCATCGTAGGTTTCAGTTTTGGAGAGGAGAACGTTGTAGGCCTTCTCCCCTGCTGCCGCTTCTTCAATCAAGTTTGGAAGTGAACGATAGGTATCGGGGCCGGCCACAAAGTCAAGCGTAGGTTCTTCGTCCAGAATCTGTTTTTTCAAACGCTCAGCCATACAACCCAACAGCCCTACCAGAAGTTTAGGAGAACGTTTCTTCAGAGCGGCAAGTTCCCGTAGCCGCTTATGGATTCGTTGTTCCGCATTGTCACGAATGGAACAAGTATTTATCAAAATCAAATCCGCCGACTGTTCATCGTCGGTAATGGTATAATTATTTGATAAAATTGATGCAACAACCTCACTGTCAGCGACATTCATCTGACAGCCGTAAGTTTCAATAAAGAGTTTTTTCATAGTGGAAATTTGAGTCGCAAAGATACGGATAATAATTGAGATTATTTTTTTATAAAAAAGGAGGAGCGAAATCGAACTATTTTAAAGAATAATTCAAAAAATCAGATCCAAAAACTTTCCGGGAGCCAGACATTTTCTAACGCTTGAGCCCGCTTGAACAGAGGAGCTATTTGTTCATCTTTGAAGCCGGCAATGCCGCAGCCGATGCGAGTGACAAAAAATTTCAATTCGGGATGGTCTTCTGCAAAAATGATAAATTCATCCACGTAGGGCCAAATACGGTTCACTCCACCGTGCATCGTTGGAATGCCATAACTCTGTCCTTGAAGACCAACTCCCTGTCCCCAGATGGCTCCGAATTTATTGTACGCTACTCGCGCAGCGCCACCGCCGTGCATCCCGGCCAAATTGCTTCCAAAAACAAAAATCTCATTCTTGTTGAGCTCCGTAATGTTCTCTGGAGTAATACGTTTTTCCATAACTGTCAGGATAACTATCTTTTAATACTTAATTTTTTAACCAAGATTCCATTATCAGAAAAGATTTTGACAATATACATCCCTTCGGCGAGAGCAGAGACATCAAAGGTAGAGGACTCCGTCAAATTGGAGAAGGCACTAACACGACGACCGCTTAAATCAAAAATCTGTAATTCTTTAGGATTGATTCCCGAAAGAGAGAATGAAGTGGACGTCGGGTTCGGGAAAAGCGACACTTCAGAATTTGGAATGTCGGAAACAGGAAGCGGGCGTGTAAAGTTGATACAGGAAACATTATTTGAAGAATCCGGATCCGTAGCAGCTCCGATAATCTTGACTTCAAAGCAAATGTAACAAGCCATCAAGTGATATTGGTCCATCACTTCGGACGTCCAGATGGGTTGAGCCAAATCCACGATGGTTTGTTGTCCGGTAGTGAGCGACTGCAACTGCGCCCCCATCATTCGAATCGTAGTGATGTAAGTAGTCTGGTTATTCGTTACCAAGAAAATAACGGAATCCGTAGCGGCGGGCACCGCGGGACCATTATTCTTTAAAATAACACGCGGTTTGAAATCATCGGAAGCATTTAATACGATAGAAGAAATCTGACTCCCCTGCTCATCAGCAAAACCAACAATTTCATAATCAACCTGCTGTGCATTAAGACAGAACAGAGGTAATAAGAGTGTCAATAAAATAAAAAAACGTTTCATAATTAAATATTATTTTGATTTGAACGATAGCACAGGATTTCGACTTCAGCATCACGCTGCCACTTTGAAAGAATAGACAAACGTCCGTGGTAGGCAGTAATTTCGATGACACCTAAACTATTAGGAGTCAGATAGGGCTCAACGTCTTCAACATAATGCTTGTGAAATCGAGTTATGGTGTGGGAGCCGACAATGGCCGTAAAACGATTATCTGTCACTTTTTCATTAAACAGAGCAAAAGGGATATTGGTCAGCACATTCCCATTTGCATCGATATGCGCGACGTGACCGGAAATGCGATTGGAAGAAGGAATATACTGAGCATCAAAGGGAATGCGGATTTTCAAAGAATAGTCATTCGTGTGTTCAGCAACATTTCCTGCCAAACAAAAAGAGGCCAATTCAACTAACTTCGCAAGAAAATTCGATTGATCGCTTTCATAAATGCGCACAAATTCCAACTGAGTTAGGTCTCGAAACATCAACGAAAAGACTCCAGAATCGTGACCAACAAAATAATGTCCGTTCATTGAAACGACAACGGGATTCGCTTCCAAATTGGAAGTAGCCCCCGTAAGAATTATGTGAACGGTTCCAATAGGAAAAGAAGCGAACGAATGAGATAACAAAAAGGCAGTTTCATTAACATTACACAACGGAACATCGTGGGTAACGTCAATAACCATAAGATTATTCAATGAAGAATAAAGCAAGCCCTTAAATTGAGAAACGTACGGATCTTGCAAGTTCCAATCGCTGATAAGAGTGATGAAATTCATATACGGACCTTTATAAACCTAAAGAATGATAAATCAATTCGTGTACAATAAGACGGAGCCGTGATTTCGATAACTTGTTCGGCTCAGCATCAGGATATACTCTATTGGAGAGAAAAACATAAATCAAGTCGTTCTCCGGATCACACCAAAAAACGGTTCCAGTAAACCCCTGGTGCCCAAAAGTTCTCTTACCAGCAGCTGCAGGGAGGATTTCGCTTGGTCCAGGAAAGGAAGGGGTATCAAATCCCAAAGCACGACGTTGACAATTGTGCATTGGACAAGTCGTAACAAATTGGCGAACTGTCTTCTGAGAAAGGTAAGTCCGCCCTTTGTAAACGCCACCGTGCATAAGCATAGAGAGCAAAACGCCGACCTCTTGTGCGGTTGAGAAAAGCCCGGCATTACCACAAACACCACCCATAACCGAAGCGGTTTGGTCGTGGACATAACCCTTAATCACTCGCTTACGGAAATAAGTATCATTTTCAGTAGGTGCGATGTTCCCATCGTGGATGAAATAAAGCGGCAAAAAACCGGTACGAGTCAAACCCATCGGCTGATAAAAATACTCGTACAAGAATTCATCCATCGGCCTATCAAGAATGGTTTCAACAATATCACATAATAGAAAGAAACCAAGATCACTATAGCGGTATTGCTTGCGAAGGAGTGGATACTGAACCAATTTGGCTCGAACAATATCCGGGTAATCATAACGAAGAAAAACACTATCAGCCAATACAATAGGAAAAGAATCGGATTCTGTAGGACGAAGATAACGAGAATCCCAAACACCATTGTTGGATATTTCTCTATAAAAAGGAATAAATGGGGAAAGACCGGAAGTATGCGTTAGCAACTCAGCGATAGTAAGGGAAGCGACAGGAGTTCCTGAAGAATAATCTAAAAATTGACCAACCGTATCGGTAAGACGAATCTTTCCATCATCATATAGTTTCATAACTGCCAAAGTCGTGGCCAAGGACTTAGTCATAGAAGCAACATCGTATGACGTATTTGCATCGACATGAGAAACACTATCGTAAGTAAGAAAACCGTAGTTCTTATAGAAAATAATAGTATCAGAATGTATGGCTATAATTTGACAACCAGGGAAAATATGGCTACGTATAGCAGAATTTACAAGCGAGTCAATTATATTTGAAGAATCGTCAGCGAGCTGATTACAAGAATTGGGAGAAAACAAAAGCGAACTCTGCGAAAAAGAGGACACAATGATTGCAACAAATAGCAAAAAAAACGATAAAAAGCGACAATAGCTTCGCATAAATGCATAATTATCAAACTGCAAAAATAATAGAAGCAAAAAAAATAGAATAGAAAGCCATAGAAAAATTGTCAACAAAACAATGTAAAAAAAAAGAGGCCAGTAACACTGACCTCTTTATAAAAGATGTATTAAAACTTACTTGATAATGACAACTCGTTTAGTTACTAAAGCATCTTTGCTACGTGCTGTGATAAGGTAAACACCTTGAGCATAATCAGCAGTAGAAATCTTAACGATAGGAGTGCTTTGAGTATCAAGAACGTCAAGGTTAATTGTTTGAAGAACAGCGCCATTCGGGCTGGAAAGCATAACCTTAGTTTCACCTTCAAAACCTTGGAGTTCTACTTGGACGAATTCCTTAGCAGGATTCGGGTAAACAGTAGCTTGAGGAACAATTTCTGCATCATCTGCAAATACCACAGTACCATTTATAGGATCAGTAGATGGCATCGGAGACGGAGTAGCAGAAGCATCAACGTGGAAATAAATATCAATAGAATTATATTCTTTTTCAATAACAGAAGAGTTACCACCGACAGGAACGTTAAGAGCCAAGTTCCAAGTATAATTTCCAGAAGGATTAAGATGATTACGTTTATGCAAAGTAGCAACAATCTTATAGTCGCCTTCGCCATCATACAACGGAGAACCGAAGCGGTTAATCAAGATAGTATTTGCACGAGCGTCAGCGTAGAAATCACCAGAACCAGTATGTTCGTGACCCGGAGGAAGTTGTGCTTCATTATAATCCGGGGCAGCCCAACAAAGATTGAGGTAATCGTAATCCCAATCGTGACCAGCACCGTGTGGAGTATATAAATCAGGAATAGAAACATAACTGTTATTACTAACAGTGTTGGGTAAGGAGAAGTTGTCAAAGAACGTACGATAGTACGGTTCGAAATAGTCCGTAACATTAGACATCAACTCATAATTTTCAGTAACGTCATTGTAACGATAGAGTTCATACTCAATAGATACACCAATATTCGGATCACAACCAGTACAGTTACGATCAATAAAGATTTCCCAACCAACATTGGTAGAAGCAGTATTGAAGGTATCCATAATGGTCTGTTCTTGTACCTTAGACCAATCACTTCTCTCAGAAAAACGACGAACCTTCAAGAATGGGTTATCTTCAACATTCAAATAGAGATTATAAATACTATCACAACCGTGAGAAGTAGGAATATTTTCAGAGAAGTGATAAATAGAATCAGAAACTGTGAATTCGGAAGCCGGTATTGTTTTAGATCTGTCAGGTGTAATCTGCCAATAATAACCAGAAACAGAAGCAACAGAGAAACAAACACGATCAACATCACTGAATGAATAGGAAGGATAAACTGACTTCACAGCTGAAGTATCAGTTGCTGAGCAGTTATGTGCATCCGTAACAGTAGTAATCACTCTATAATCACCAACTTCTACAGCAACCGTATCCAAGATAGAAGATGCCGTTGAATCAAGAATTTGAGAAATTGAATCAGGTAACATCCACAATTTAGAAACGAAAGTGTAATCGGTTGTACCACCCGTAGCAGAAAGATCAAGAGCTATCAAACCAGCTGTACAAGTACCGTCCAAAGTAACAGTGTTAGTCAAAATGAGTTCATCAGGTTCACCAACAGTAATCGTATCTGAAACGGAACAACCAAACGTGTCAACAACAGTAACAGTGTAAAAATCAGCATCAAGAGAAGTGAAAGTGTAGGTTGAAAATACAGATGGAACTGGAGTAGAACCATTATCGTAGGTAAATGGAGATTGACCACCCGTAACAAAAACTGTTATAGAGCCATCTCCGGATTGATAACAAGTAAGATCAACAGCAGTAAGTGACGAAATCTTGATTGAATCTTCCACTGTAACGACGATATGAATCGTATCAACATTATTGCAGCTATCCGTAAATATAATTTCAACTTCCGTATCATTAATGATTTCAGTACCTGCAACAGGGGCTTGAGTATATAACTTGTATGCGCTTACCCAGTTATCACTGAAATGATCAGCAACGGTGTCTGAGAAATCAGGAACGAAGAATTGACAGGAAAGGTTACGTACAGCGGGAACGGTATCCAAATAGTCAAAGTTAATAACAGTCGGAGCAATCGTATCCTTAATAACAATTTTATGAGTAATGGTATCAGAAACATTACCACAACTATCAACAACCGTATATTTTCTCGTGATGAAGGAGGAACAAGCAATCTTGTCAATAGTAGTGTCAGCGGTAACAGAATGAATAGCATCAACTAACTTGCAGTCGGTAACAGAAGCACCATTAGCATTCAACTGAGTAGCGGTGGTATAAGGAGCATTAGCAGTATAAACACCAAATTCATCAACATAAATAGTCGTGTCATTCAAAATATTGTCGGCAACATAAGGTTTTAATGTATCGGTAACGAAGAAGAACTGATTAAAAGTAGAAGTGTGACCACAAGAATCTTTTACGGAATAAGTGCGGTGAATCATCATCGGACAGAAACCAGAAACAGTATCGATAGCTGAAACGGTTAAGTCTTTCTTCAACTTACAATCAGTAACCGTAATACGTGTGGGGAGTTCATCAACACTAGCATACGTCAAAGACGGATCAATCGTATAGCCACAGATATTATCCAAATACAATGTAACCGTATCGAGTGTACCAACTACAAGAGGAGCAATCGTATCAGCAACATAAACTGTATCGTTGAATGTAGAAGTATGAGCACAAGAATCATAAACCGTGTAAGTAAGGTAAACGGTCTTGGCCTTACTACAATCAGCTCCACCAATTTCGAGGGTATCAATTGTACAAGTCAACGTATCTTTCAAATTGCAGTCAGTAATACCAGCCAGCATAGTAGACGGAAGATCCGTTACGTGAGTATAAACAGTATAGGCGAAATTACAAGAACCATCCATATATACCTGTTGAGGAGTCATAACAGTAGTGATGGCAGGAGCAGTAACATCATTGATATAAATAGTATGCGTAAAGTAATTTGAAACCAAGCCACAACTATCAGCGATAGAATATGTTCTGACAACCGTACGTGAACAGCTGACAGCAGCCGTATCATCAGACACCAAAGTAACAGGAGTATTATCACCAACATTGCAATCAACAACGCTGAAAGCAGAATCGTATGCCTTAACTTGGCCAACAGTAGTGAAATAAGGAATAGCAACACCTAAACAATTACTACTGGATTCATCCATATCAATAACAGAATCCTTAACTGTAGTAGAGACAACAGGAGCAACTGTGTCAAGGACAACAACACGCTGGAAGATTGTATCAGACCAATGGTCAGAACACTTATCTTTCACTTGATATCTTACGACCACAAAAGAGGTACAGTTATCACGTGTAGTATCCGCAAGAGACAATCTACGAATGTTAGCAGGATTAGACCAATCAGCATTACAATCGTTCATAACGACACCGTGGTCAATAGCATCTTGCGGAGTCGTCCAGAATGGAACACCCGGAATCTCGCACGCAATAGTGTAGTATAAAGTGTCATAAACAGTAGCTGTATCAACGGTGACAACGGGAGCCAAAGTGTCCAAAACAGTAATAGTCAAACGAATGGTATCCGACATATTACCGCAGGAGTCAGCAACCGTATATTTGTAATGAATACCGAAAGAACAAGCAAGTGCATCTACAATACTATCATACATCGTGACAACTGAGGATTCACCCACATTACAATCAGTCACAACATCAGCCCCTTCCCAATCATTCAAAGCACGAACAGTTGAGAAATGAACATTCGGAACAGTATAACCGCAAGTTGCATTCAAATATACAGTATCTCCCTTCAAATCAGAAACATTGACTGTAGGTGCAATAGTATCAAGTACGGTGAGAGTATGCGTAAAATCAGTATGATTACCAGAAGCGTCTGTAGCTCTATAGGTTCTGGTTAAGGTTCTGTCGCAAGAAAGCGATGAAAGAGAACCAGGTGTAAATACGGAAACCGTAACATCGCTACAATCGTTAATTGTAAGACCGACGTATGTTTTAGCGATAATACTTGTATAGATAGCATTGGTATCAGCAGTTAATATACCACACGTACTATTCATATAAATGGTGTCGTACAAAGCAATCGGAGAAACAACAGGACTTGTAGTATCCAAAATCGTAATCGTATGCTTAATCGTATCGAGGTTGTCACAACCATCATTCAATTTATAGTATCTAGTAACTACGTAAGGACAAGTAGTTCCGGTAGTATCAGAATGAACTAAAGAGACTGTAGTATTGGAAAGGTGACAATCAGCAATAGTAGGATTAGAATGATGAGCATTCATTTCAGTTACTGAAGCAAAAGGAGTAACAGCAGGAAGAACACATTCTGAATAAGCACCTTGATAGATAGTATCAGTCATATCATTGGCAAAAGTAGGCGCGTCTTCATCATAAACAACAACCGTTTGGTAAAGTGTAGTATCGTTACCACAGTAATCTAAGAATGTATATGAAAGACGATAGTAATCGTGACAATCATCTGACGGAAGAGTACCATCGTGAAGAATCCAAACGCGAGAATTATCATCCATACTACAATCATCCCAACCAGTAATATGTCCATATTTGGGATCAGCCTTTAATTGAGACATCGTATAAGATCCCTCAGCAGGCAAACTGACTGAGGGTTGGCAGGTTGCTGCATCAAGCTTGATAGAATCATTTTGCAAGGTATCCGTACCAACAGCCGTAATGATATGAGGAACTACACTATCGTAAATACGGAAATTAGCGGTTTTGATGACGGAGTTACCGCAAGTATCCGAAACGGTCCAACGAACAGTATAAGTACGAGCAGAAGAAACAGTGGAACAAGGATGAGTCGTAGCAATCGTATCAACAACGACAGAGTAAGAATTTTTACAAACGTCGTGTGCAACAAGACTGTTTTGCCAAAGAGTCATAGCGGCAGAAATAGCAGCTTCATCTCCACAGGGGAATTCTTGATCAGTAGGAGTTACATCGACAACTGGAGCAGCGTGGTCAACAATCTTGAAGTTTTCGCGAGTGGTCTCAGTATTACCACAAGCATCTTTCGCTTCCCAAAGAATGAAATAGGATCCTTCACAATCCGTAGTAGATTGATAGCCTTTATAATAATCCGGTTTGGACGGAATAACATAAGCAGTATCAAATGGGTAATAAATAGCAGAGCTGGAAGTTTCAAAGTAATAGTAAGACATCGTTACGGTATCACGATTTTGTCCATCGTATGCACGAACACCATAAAGCCAATTAAGGAATTGTGTCTTGTTACCTGCACCATCACATTCAACAACTTGGTCGATAGGACGCGTAAGTGTATCGATAATAGGACTAATATGGTCAACGAGGTAGAAAGTATCAAGGTAGAAAGCGGTATTACCACAACCATCTTCAAATACCCAAGTAGTAACATATTTGGCAGTGCGACCACAACCTCTAATTGTATCAGTCATAATCGTATCTATTACAGCAACCGAGCAAGCATCATCAAAGGTCACCTGAGCTAACCAAGCGGCGTATTCAGCCGCAACATCAGCCGTATCTACTTCTACTTCAGTATAAACAGGACGAGTGACAATATAAGGAGCAACCGTATCAATTACTTGGAACCAAGCGGTATCAGAAGCAACATTACCATAAATATCGTAGGTGAAGAATGCCCAGGTTTCTGTATAGACAGAAGCATTACAGCCAGGAACAGAATCAAGACGAGTGTGATACAAAGTGTCAATAGCACAATTATCCGTTGAGGTATAGGAACTCAAGAAGGCATTGTACTTATAAGACAAGAAGTAATCATCACAAGCGACAACAACAGTATCGCTAAGGAGCGTTGTATTAAGAACAGGAGCAATCGTATCAACGACAACAATAGTTTGAGTTTGCTCAGCAGCAACATTGCCACAAGCGTCTTCAGCTTTCCACGTTCTATAAATGGTATCTTTTACGTGTGTCGAAGTACGTGAAACTTCAGGAAGTGTGTAATCAACACGTGAGTCAACCGGAATCGTAACATCAGAATAAGTGACCGTAATATCGGCAACAGCCGTACAGTTGTCAGTAACTATGATAGAACCTAAAGTAGCAGTATCAGTAATCGCAGTACAAGTACCTGCTTCAACACAAACTAATGTATCTGAAGGCAAAGTAAATACCGGTTTAACAGTATCACTAACATAAATAATATGAGTGAGGGTATCACTGGTCAAACCACACTTATCGGTAACGGAATATTTTCTTACAACAACGGTAGGACACATTCCAGCAAAAGATTGACTCATATTAACAACGAGTTCATCAACCGCGGTACAGTTATCGGAGAGTGTCAAACCCGCAGCTTGTAAAGCAGCAACGGTAGTGTATGCGGCAGGAACAAGACCCGGCATAGTGACCGTATCCGGACAGTCATAAACCGTAGTGTCTCCCAACGCACCAGCCAAAGTAGGAGCTACGGTATCAAATATTCTATAGGTAACGTTACTTGTAGCAACACAAGCAGAGTCGTCAGTCACTTTGAACACAACATAGAAAGTGGTATCGCAACTGACCGTAGATTCTGTATAGGTATATGAATCGGCAACTGTATCAGCAACTTCAGTGCGAACAGAAACAGAGTTGGAAGTCCATTCAAATTTATAGGGAGTTCTGCCACCTTCTACCTTAGCATCATAGACGTATGTGCCGAGGTGCGGACAGTTACTTGCCGTAGGAGCAGTTAAAGAGGTAACAGCTAACGGAAGTGCAGGTTGTTCAATGGTAACGGAGTAGAAAGTATCAGCTGTACAGAGATTTGCATCGGTGATAGTAACCGTATAGGTACCAGCTGTAAGAATGCGTCCGGTAACAGAATCTCTGCTTACTACACTATCATTCATTTTCCAAGTGTAGGAATACGGAAGCGTACCACCAGTAATGCCTGTGATAGCAGCATTACCATTAGCTTCACCGTAGCACTTAACATTATTCAAGACAATCGCACCAGCGAGAGAAAGTTGATCAGGTTGGGTAAGAGTTCCATTTGCATTAGTTGTGCAGTTGTGAGCATCAATAACAGTAATAACGTATGAACCTGCTTTTTGGTTAGTCATATTGACAGTAGTATCCAATACAGAAGGATTCAATGTCATCACAACAGTATCAGAAACAGCGACCAATGTTCTTACGATTGTAACTGAATAAGGAGCTGTACCTTCCTTAACGCGGAATGAAAATGAACCATTATTTGATTCAAAGCAGGTAAGGTTCGTCCAACCGCTGGTAGTAAGACTTAAAATATTCGGAGAAGCGACATCGGCAGTATCGAGAACATTTACTTCACAACCGTTAGCATCCACAACCTTGATATCCCATTTACCTTTAATCAAACCAGCGAAATCAAAGACGTTTTGAGTAGCAGTTCCCATTTGAGTATAAGTAGAGTCAGCGACTTCTTTACTTTTAATAGTAACGATGTAAGGAGCAGTACCCTCGGCAACGGTAACGCGAATAGCGCCATTGGCATCACCGGCGCAGAGAACAGTAGCAGTCACTTCAATATTTGTAACAGCAAGAGGAAGTGTAGGAATAGTAACAATAACAGAAACAGAATCCCTATGACCGCAATCATCCGTTGCATAAATCCACATTGTATAAGGAGCTTCAGTACTATCAATTTCTGTGCCTACAGCAGGAACCTGAACTACACTTGAAATACTACCGCAACCATCACCAACAGAATCTACAAGAACGAG
This sequence comes from Bacteroidales bacterium UBA1756, assembly GCA_002314795.1. Classification (GTDB taxonomy): domain Bacteria; phylum Bacteroidota; class Bacteroidia; order Bacteroidales; family WCHB1-69; genus UBA1756. The sequence continues at coordinate 29,001 of DCHI01000078.1, forward strand.
AATATTTGGAAGCACGTACTTACAGTCGTGACCTGCAACCGTCGTGGTAGCCGTGGTTCCATTCATATAGATATGAGGAACATCCGTATCAGCAAGCGTATATTCTATTGAAACGACAGCTCCTAAGTTCATAGAACAACCGTGAGCGTCAGAACCAGAAACGATTCTATCGCCATAGGTAACCGTTGCACAAGTAGGAACAGTTGCAAAAGTTGAAGTAGCAATACTATCTACAACTGAATGAGTAACCTGAGCAGCATCATTATTGCTCCAAGTAACTGTATAAGGAGCAAGACCACCACTGATAGCAAAAGTGGCCTCGTGATTGACGTTGGTCATACAGAAAGTATCAGCAACTACAGAAGAAGTAGTAGCAACGCCATCAAAAGTTGAAAGAATGACACTCGGATGCTCATAAACGGTAAGTGTAACCGTATTACTATGAGCCGAACAGCTATTAGTAACTGTAGGGCCATAAACCGTGTGCGTGAAATCATTGGTAGCGTCTGCACTATAATCACCAGCATTAGCAGGAACGGCAATAGGATTATAATAATAATTAGTAACAGACATTGTATCCAATCCGTGGAACCAAGTAAAATGATCGAAGGTTGGATTAAGCCTCAATTGAAAGAAGTCTGCCGAATTTTCACAACGTTCAGTTGCTCCAATGGCTGAAACAACCGGATTCGGAGTCGGGTTGACCTCAGCAAAGATGCGCAAGCTATCCGTACTGATACAACCTTCCATAGAATATGACTTAGCATACATAGATGTATTGCTCGTAATGTACAAGTCATAGATTCCCCAATTAGTATCGACAGCGACATTGGCATCATTGTACCAAATCACTTTGTCAGCACCTTCGGGAAGAACCTCAAAATGGACCATTCCCGAATCGCAAACCAACAAATTGCTGTGTACTGTATCAAGCGTAGGAACTTGAGGATCTTGAACGATGAGGCGGAAATAAACAATGCTATCAATGGAAATGTGGCAAGAAGATACTCCGTGGAAAACAACACTATCTAACATACCAGCAGGAGTGGGAGTCCAAAACTCAACACCACCGAGAACGAAAGGAAGTTGAGCGATACAGGTGAACTGATCACCAATAGTATCTCTTATGAAAGCACGGAGTGTATCGGAGGAAAGAATTCCACAAACAACACTTTGATGACCGCCAACATAATAGCGTTCATCATTGTCTTCATAAATCATATCCCACTTTGTTCCACCGCAACGTTTAGCCAAGGAAAAGATGAATTGATATTCACCATCAACCTTAATATTATAGACAAGACGATGAGCCGTATTGGCAACGTCTTTGAACCATCTCACATAAAAATAATCGAACTCGTATGGATTGTTCTGACCAGGAAGAACGATGGAGAAATGTCCGTCATCTTCACAGGGTTGACCAAGTTCCAACCCTTGCGTCGGCGTGTGGGCGCCCGGATAACTGCCGTAGCCGTTACCGTTTTGACAGTAGTGGCTTGTGTAGGAATCTCCCCACCATCTTTCAGCGTTTCCGAGATCGTAGCGTGACTCAAATTTGAAATCTTCAAAATAGTAAGAAAGAGAATCATTAGGAATGACGTGTCCATTGTAGAGAACCTTCCACTCGATGGATACTCTATCGGTATCACTCAAATGAAGCGCGTCAAAGCAAGAAGAATTGGGGCTGATGATAACGGTGTCATACTGGTTCAGCACAATCGGATCCGGCATATTGGCCGGAGTAAGCACCAAACCAGATTGAGCCTTCAAGCCCAAGGTGAGCACGACAAAAAGCACGCTCAAAACGCAAAAAGATAAAACTTTTTTCATAATTTAGAAATTTATTTTTATATTACTTATTTCCAATATATTTATTTTCAATTAGTTACAGTTTTATTCATTAGACAAAGTTGTCTTTTTCCAATTCTGCAAAAATACAATATTTTTTTTACCAATCAACATTTTTGATTTCTTCACCCATATTTTTTGATACTTCTAAAAAAAATAAAAGACCACATCCATTCGTTTCGTGCTCAAAATGAGGAGAAAAGAGTTTTTTCTTCTCTAATTTCTTATGATAATTAACAAATAAAAGTGAAAAAAAAGTATGTTCTAACTTTCTACAAAGTTGTAAGGAACATATACACACAGGCAGGAGGAGTAGCTAACAAAACCGAATCAAATCGGTCAAGAATTCCCCCGTGCCCAGGAAGGATATTTCCTGAATCCTTCACTCCACAAGCCCTTTTGCACATTGATTCCACGAGGTCACCTAACGTGCCAAACACAATAACAACCAATGCGAAGCCCATCCAAGTAATCGAAGTCCAACGCTCAAGAACTCCAAAATAACCGATATGAGGGAATGCCAATGCTGCCACCATTGTCAGAACCAATGCGATGACAAAACCTTCAACCGACTTTTTAGGGGAGATTCGTTCACACAATTTATGCTTTCCGAAAAGCGAGCCGGCACAATAGGCCAACGTGTCATCAAGCCAAATCAAAATGTAAAGTGCCAGCACCATCGCTGGAGCAAAAGAGACCACAAGACACATCAACGTCAACGGAACCGCAATCCAAAAGAATGGAAGTGCTGACACCGAAGCATTCATTATCGCATTATCGGAAGAATGATCACGGAACAATTCTACAATGGAAATGAGCACGAAGAACAGAACTGCTATTCCAATAGAAACGATAACATTCAAAAAAGAAAACGCCACAGCAGCTGTAACCAAAAGTATTGGAAGGATTTTCTGTGCACGTATCGTTTCCTTCGTCACCATTCTCGTCCATTCCCAGGTTCCAATGGCCGCAACCAACGACATAAGAATAACAAAAGGTAGCGTCGTATGACTGCACAAAAGAATGCTGCCAACAATTACTCCTACATAAAATATACCCGTAACTGTCCTTAATATGAGATTTTTCATAAAAGATACATTATTATATATACAATAAAATAATTTTAATGTTATTTTTCTTCTATGAGAATCAAAGTCACTCTGGGATTAGCTATCGTGCCTTCCTCATCATTTTCCAAAACTGATGGAGAAATCAAATCCATCAGATTGAATTTCAAGTCATTTTCCTCGGGGCGATTATCCACTTTGACTGTCGTAGCCATACAATCCATTAAGACTTTCAAATCGGGGACAATGTTCGTACTACTGGATAGTACAATAATATTTTTTGCCAAACCCAAAATTGAAGGATATACAATATTTGTTGAACGTTGGGTAAAAACCAGATGTCCGGAACGGCCGACCAGATGCTCGGCATAGACAATAAGAGCATCAGCAGATTGGCCATCCGGAAGAGATTCTACAAAATCAATGTTGAAACTTTTTAATATCTTGGACAGATGGGGAGACACATTCAAAACACGTGTCCATTGACCGACCTCAATGGTATATCTTACGTACCCATATATATCAGACAATCGTTGAACAACATAGGACTGGTCAGACATTCTGCCTTTATCAATCTCAAATATTCGCAAAGTTCCACCGGCACTTTCAAATTCTTTTTTGAAATTTCCCAATGGCTCTTCTAATGGTATCTGACATCCCTTGTCGATTGATGGAGGAAATATCGTATTGCTTTTCGTGGATAATGCCGTACGAATGCGATTACAGATATCGTTCCTGCATTGATTGTTTTTAATATCTATAGACATACTTTATCATTTAATGCCTTCGCGCTATTGCAAATCATTTTCCTGAGAGGGGGCACTTTCAAACTTGCGCTCGCCATAAATCTTTTCAAGGTCTTCGGCATAAAGCACTTCCCTTTCGACAAGCCAATTGGCCAATGTTACAAGATTTTCCCGATTATCCAACAATATTTGTTTCGCCCGTTTGATTGCCGAATCCGTGAGCTCTCTCACCTCATTATCAATCTCTTCCGCAGTTTTCTCACTATAGGGACGATTGAAAGAATAGTCACTTTGTCCGGTTGAATCATAATAGCTAACGTTGCCAATCTTATTACTGAAACCATAGACTGCAACCATAGCGTATGCCTGTTTCGTGGCCCGTTCCAAATCATTCTGGGCTCCCGTTCCGGCCTTCATTTCGCCAAAAACGACTTCTTCAGCCGCACGCCCGCCGAGCAGCACACACAACTCATCATACAACTGCTCACGGGTCGTAATGTGTCTTTCTTCCGGGAGATACCAAGCAGCTCCCAAGGCAACACCACGCGGAACAATGGTGACTTTTTGCAGAGGAGAAGCATTCTTCAGCAACCAACTAACCGTAGCGTGGCCAGACTCGTGAACTGCGATAGAACGTTTTTCTTCCGGAGAAATGATGCTGGTACGACGTTCCAAACCGCCAATGATTCTATCAATTGCAGAATGAAAATCTTCTTTTTGAATCATTTTTTTGGAATGACGAGCCGCAATCAGAGCTGCTTCGTTACATACATTGGCGATGTCAGCTCCTGAAAAACCCGACGTCAGTTTGGCAAAATATTCCAAATCCACATCCGTATCTATTTTCAATTTTCTGACGTGTACGCCAAAAATGTCTTTCCGTTCAGGGAGACTTGGGAGTTCCACGTGGATTTGACGATCGAAACGCCCGGCACGAAGGAGAGCGCGGTCAAGGACATCGGCACGGTTGGTGGCTGCCAAAATGATGACTCCCGTATTGGAAGAGAAGCCATCCATCTCCGTCAGCAGCTGATTCAATGTGCTTTCCCGTTCATCGTTGCTGCCACTAATCGCATTACGCCCGCGGGCACGTCCAACCGCATCTATCTCATCGATGAAAATTATGCAGGGAGCTTTTTCCTTTGCCGTCTTGAACAAATCACGAACTCGCGATGCTCCGACGCCAACAAACATTTCCACAAAATCAGAACCTGACAAAGAGAAGAAAGGAACTTTTGCTTCGCCGGCGACAGCACGAGCCAGTAAGGTTTTACCCGTACCTGGAGGACCGACGAGCAAAACGCCCTTGGGAATACGGCCACCCAATTCGGTATATTTTTTCGGATTCTTCAAAAAGTCAACCACCTCTTCAACTTCCTCCTTGGCGCCTTCCAAGCCGGCAACATCTTTAAATGATATGTTCAAATTCGATTTTTCATCAAACAGTTGGGCTTTCGATTTTCCGATGTTGAACATTCCCCCACCGGCACCTCCGCGCATAGAACGAAACGGGAGATAGAACAACAAAAGGATAAAGATGAACGGGAGCAACCAAAGGAGTATTTCTCCCCCCCAATTCTTAGAATTGTCCTGCGTGATAGGGAACGCATACTGCTGACGCAGATTTTTGGCATCCGCTGCCGATAGATTGGTGTCGGATGCGATCAAAGAAGCCACCTCCTCGTCTATCATCCGGTTCAAGTCGTCATTGAAGGCCTTGTAATCATTCTGTGCAATAAAATATTGAGGGCCTTTCAGATTATCCTTGACTTCTTTGTAACGTTCCTTTGTCTCAACACTTTTTCCTTTCAAGAAAACGTTCACGTGTTCGTCACTTTTCACAAAAACAACCTTCTCCACATCTTTGCCAAGAACCATCTCTTGGAATTGAAGATTATTTATTTCCGTAGGAGCAGATGCACCATCAAAATTAAAAAAATAAGCGGCAAGCAAAACGCAGCCCAATATCAGGTACAACCAGGATAGATTGAACTTAACTTTTCCTGATTTGCTTCCTTTATTCTTTAAACTATTCTTGTCTTCTTTCGGCATAAACTACAAATGTTTAATATCAGCATCGTTCCACAACGTTTCAAGTTGATAAAATGTTCGTGCTTCCGGTTGGAAAATGTGAACGATTGTATCAAAATAATCCAGAAGCACCCACTCGCCATTGGAAATTCCTTCCACGAAAGTAGGTCTCACGCCCGCTTCACGCTTGGTGACTTCCTGAACATATTCGCACAAGGTTTCCACGTGGGTGCGGGATGTTCCTGTAACCACGATGAACTTGTCAAAATAAACGTGATGAATCTGTGTCAAATCAATTATTGCAATATCCACACCACTTTTTTCCAAAAGTGCCTGTACAATCAATTCACTAATATCTCCAGTAAAGAGGTTTGTTTTCTTCGTTGCAACCTTTCTTTTTGCCATTTATTTTCATTTAAAAATTAAGGGTGCAAAGGTACGATTTTTATTTAGTTTGTAAGGTTTGTAAAGTTGATAAAGTTCATAAAGTTTTGGAGAAATGATTGGGAAAATTTGGATTCTCAATTCCTTGAATGAGCTTCAAAGCAAGAAAGCAAAAAAATAATTGGCCATATTAGAAAATCGTGTAAATTTGCACCCCGTTATTAAAAGAATAAAAACACATCTAAATATCATCTTAATTTATTAAAAATGAAGCATTTATTACAATCTTTCATTGTCGTAGCTCTTTGCTTTTGCAGTTACGCAGCTATGGCACAAATGAGTTATGGGGGAGAACCCTTCTCTTTCAAAAACACAATTTCTCAAGTTGTTCCGACTGAGCAAATTGAAGCATTGGACGTTGAAGCTCTTTTAGCTGAAGACGAAACCATCGAAGGCAAAAGTCACCCGCTTCGTATCGGTGTCACAAAGGACGTCAATCTCACCATCAACAACTCCGGTCGTATCGACATTTTGCCAAACGGTGACCGCGTTTGGCGTATTGCTTTCCATATGGATCAAGCCACGTTCACGTCTATGAATTTCTCCACGTTCAATATTCCTGACGGAGCCGAATTGTTTTTATACACTCCTGACAGAGAGTATGTTATCGGAAAATTCACCAACAAGAACATTATGGAAGATGGTACTTTCTATCCGCAGGAACTTCCTGGCGAAGATGTTGTTGTTGAATACTACGAGCCCGTTAATGCGGCCTTCCGCGGCAATCTCGTCATCAACCAGATTTCTCAAGGTTACCGTGATTTCTTCCACGTAAAAGACGTTGAAGGAGGAATTGGCACAGCAGAAGGCAACTGTCACCCGAACGCCATCTGCAAAGATGCACAATGGCACGCACAAATCAATTCCGTTGCTTGCTACACGATGACATCTGGCGGATCCGTTGGCATTTGTACTGGCGCTATGATTAATAACACTGCACGCAACGGCAAACAGTATTTTCTGTCTGCTAATCACTGCTACACCAGCGGAGCCACCTACAAATTTTATTTCAAATATCAAGCTACTACCTGCACTGGAACCAATGGTTCTATTTTAAAAACCGCCACCGGTGCTACCGTAAAGGCAAGAGCAGAGACATCCGAAAGTGCTATTTATAACAGTTCTGACTTTATGCTGCTGGAAATCACCGGAACCATCAATCCTGCCTACGACGTTTACTTTGCAGGATGGGACTGTACCACAACGGTTCCGTCCAACGCAAGCTCCTGCGGCGCCATTCACCATCCAGGCGGTGATATCAAGAAATTCAGCACCCCTACACAGATTAAAAACGGAAGCCAAATGTACTCCAACACAGGAAACTACTGGGGGACCGTATGGGGAAGCAACGGCACAACCGAAGGTGGTTCATCTGGTTCACCCTTGTTCAACAGTAGCAAACGGATCGTTGGGCAATTGCAAGGTGGTTCAAGTGCTTGCGACTGCACCGGCAGCAACTGTCCTGATTTCTACGGCAAACTCTCCTACTCTTGGACAAACAACAACAATAGCAGCAACAGCAAAAAACTGAAACCGTGGTTGGATCCGAACAACACCGGTGCTACTACGCTTGATGGCCAATGGATGACGGGAGCCCCGAGTGCCTTACTTGAACAGGAAGAAGTTTCACAGCTCAACGTTTTCCCGAACCCATCCGAAGGAATGTTCACCATTCAAGGAACGTTCAGTGGCAACGATGGTATCTGCAATGTTTACAATCTGATGGGCGAACTTGTTTCTTCCAAGAAAATGACGTTGAACCCAGAAATGACCTTAAATCTCAGTCATCTCAATTCAGGTATGTACCTCATCGAAATTAGCGACAACGAACAGATTTTCCGCTCAAAAGTACTTATCAACAAATAAAATAATGGAGAATATCGTCCTTTCAACGGCGTATCTCCCCAACATAGAATACTTCGCTTTTATTGCTAAAAGCGAAGTATTTTTTATTGAGGATGCCGAAACTTTCCAAAAGCAATCGTTCCGAAACCGCACGAACATTATGACGGCGGGCGGGGTTCAAATGCTCATTCTGCCTACTCGCCACGAAACGCAACGAGAGTGCATTCGAGATGTTCGCATCGACTACAAATGTCCGTGGCAACAGAAGCACTGGCGGGCCATTGAATCTGCCTACAGCGGTACCCCTTACTTCCTCTATTTCAAGGATTTCATCTATCCTTTTTTTGAAAAAAAATATGAATTTCTTTTTGACTACAATCTGGCATTAACGGAAGTCCTTTTGAATCTTTTTAAAATAAAAAAGGCCCCCGAATTTACGGGGACCTACGCAAAAGAGTATTACGAAAAATTAGATTTGCGGAACAAGATTCATCCAAAATGCAGTTCTCTGCTTCCAGAAAAAAGATACCATCAGGTTTTTGACGACCGACATCCTTTCGTCGGGAACCTTTCCATCATTGACCTGTTATTCAACGCGGGACCCGACCAGAAGTACCTTCTTAATCTGCATTCGTAGCACCAATACCGAAGAAGACTTCTTCGCAAGTATATGACGGAACTGCTTTCATATCAGAGTTCTTCACTTGAACAATGCGAGTTTGCTGAAGAGCGACTGGCGATGCAGGACTGTTTACCAATTCAAGAAATTTTTCATCATCGTCATAAGCGGTAGTACCATCATCCGTAATAACCACACCAGCACCCATTTGAACGTGTTGCTGCCTCCGATTCATTTGAGTACTGCCAACTTTTACCATAGGATCAATCACCAACTCTTCCTGCATCTTACGGTCAATTCCTATTTCCGTTGCAACATTTTCCTGTTGAGCAGTTACCGCAGGAGCATTGGACTGTTGAAAGAAAGGATCTTCATCAAAGGAAGAATTGGACTGACTATCATTTGAGTTCGTTTCGGCAGGAACTTCCTGTGCAATAGTGTCTTGAGAATCAGCAACACATTCAATATTATCCACTACCATTGATTGCGGAAGAACCGTATTGGCTATCGTTTCGGACTGGTTCGCCATTTCTTCCAATTTTTGAATCATCTGAGGTTTAGTTTCCTCTTCGTTGGTAAAAGAGGGCATTTCTTCTTCAGGTGTTTCTTCTTGTACATTCATTTCGGCAGAATCGACATCATCAGAAGATGAAACAATCGCTTGCGGAGTCAAAATGATTTGTTCTTGAGATTCAGCGGAATCCAAAGGAAGTTCGGGCTCTGTGACGGGATACGTCGGAGTGACAGGTTCTGTGGTTGACGGATTATCGGAAGGGAGCTTCGGATAGATCACTTTATCGTTTGATGGAAAAATATTTTCAGGAGGTGTAGCTACCGGAGTCAGTGTATTGCTATTAAACCGAGTCATAATGACTGACAGTTTCAAAGAATCCCCTAAGCCCTTTTCTGCGGCGTGCCCCCAGATGACGAGTGTATTATCATTATTATATTTATCAAACTCATCTTCCAATTTCATCAATTCGTCAACGCTAATTGCATTATCTTCATCATAACGAACAAAGAAAAGGATTTTCTGAGCTTCAGAGATGTGACTGTCGTCAAGCAGGTTGCAAGTCAATGCCCTACTGATCACGTCTTCAATACGGTTTTCTCCCTTAGCTTCAGCGAGACCAAACATAGCTTCCCCACTTTCTTTCAAGATGGTGACCATATCATTAAAGTCCACATTTTGATAGCCAGGAATGGTGATAAGTTCTGCGATACATTTGACCGCATTTTTCAAGATATCATCAGCAAATTCGAGCGCACGAGGAAGGGTTTCACGGCGATAGTTTTCTAAAACTTTTTGATTTTGGATGATGATGAGAGAATCGACATACTTACGTAGGGCGGCGATTCCTTCGTCCGCCTTTCTTGCGCAAGGTTTCTGTTCCATACGATAGGGATAGGTCACCACAGCGATAGTAAGGATTCCCATTTCGTGAGCGATGCGTGCCACGACCGGGGCAGCGCCTGTCCCCGTTCCTTTTCCCATACCTGCCGTAATGAACAGCATTTTCGTATCTTCGCCAATCATCTGCCGAATTTCTTTTTCCGATTCCTCTGCATATTTCTGAGCGATAGCGGGGTCTGAGCCAGCACCAAGTCCCGAGTTGCCCAAACGCAATTTGCAAGGAACAATATTCTCTTGCAAGGCCTGTTCATCCGTATTGCAGAGGAAGAAGTCAACACCGACAATGCCATCATTAAACATATGTTGCACGGCATTTCCACCGGCACCGCCAATTCCAACGACTTTTATGATGGCTGTTTTTTTATTATCTTTATTTTCATTGTACTTGGAATACATCGTACTATCAAATGTTAATTCATCAAGTTCACTCATAATATATATATTGTCCTAAAACATTCTTAATTTATGTACTACGTTATTTTGGCGATTAGTCCACGCCTTCATTGCTTCCATCAGAAAGACTCTTCATCATCTTTTTCACAAGTCTGTCAATGCCTGACATAATGGAAGGAATGAGTCCTGGGCTCCCATCATCGTCAACATCGTTACTTTCTTCATCACTTGTAGAAACAACTTCTTCCCAACGATTATCATCCTTAACGGGATTCCCTTCGTATGGTTTTCCGTGGTAGCGGCAGGCGGAAGAGAGGAGCCCGAGAGCAGTCGAATAGATGGGATCTCTCAATGCCGGTTCGAGCGTTTGTGTGAAACCGAAACCAGGGATACCGATACGAACTCGTTTTTCCAGAACGAACTCGGAGAGACTCTTGATGTCATTCAGACGGGCTCCACCACCAGTAATGACGACACAAATAATGTCGTTCATAAAACCAGATTTTTCAATTTCCAATTTCACGGGTTCCAAAATGTCACGCTTTACGCGGGCATTGATAACGAGAGCCAGGTCGCGTTCATTGATTTTCACATTCCGAGCAAAATAGACAGAATTACGAACCGTAATAAAATGATTCTTGTCCGCTTTTTCGGGAACACAGGAACCGTATTCAATCTTTATCTGTTCTGCCTCTTCGTATGTCATACCCAATGCCTGAATATCCTTCGTAACCACTTGTCCTCCAATAGGGATGACACGAAGATAAACGGGAACACCTTTTTTATAAATGATAAGGTCTGTTGTTCCTCCGCCAATATCAATCATCGCGACGCCATTATGTTTTTCTTCTTCCGAGAGGCAAGCGACGGACGAGGCGAGAGGTTCCAACATCAGTTTCTGCATTCTCAAGTTGGAATCCGTTACGCTTTTAACAATCTTGCGAATTTCAAAATCGTCTCCCGTAATGAGTTGATAAGTGGCAACGATATTCTGTCCAACCATACCATCTGCCCGAGTCGTATCGGTGCCATCAATACAGTAGTTTTGTGGAATGACCGCGATAACAGAACCGGAATTAATTTCGTACTGTTCCATATCGGAAGTCCATTTAGACACTTCCTCCTTTTTAATAATTTGCTGACGGCCGTTGATACGGGTAACAGAGTGACTGCAAGTTACACTTTTAATGTGACGACCTGCGATTCCGACAAACACTTCATCAACCTGTTGACCTGTAGCTTCTTCCAATTGTTTTTTAGCAATTTGGATTCCGTCAATCGTATCCTGGAGATTGATGACCATACCATATTGAACACCTGTTGAGGGGGCCTGGCCATAACCGCAGACTTCAACCTTTCCGTCACTGCAGAGGTAACCGGAGGTCATTACAATTTTTGTAGTCCCTATATCAAGACTGTAAACATATTTTGGTTCCTGAACTTCATCAGTCTCCGGTTGATTTTTTCTCTTTTTCATTGGGTTAAAGGTTTATGGTTATAGGTTGGTTTTTGGGGTTGCAAACACGCGGTTTCTGAAACGGACATCAACGTATGCGAACGCATCAAGCCCCATATACACGAGGGCATTGTCATAGACTATATGGAGTTGTTTCAGTTTCTGGTCAATATTGTCGGCTTGGCCAAAGCGGACGAGGTGGTTTCCGACAACGTTATACACTTCAAATTCGGCATTCGGAGTAGCATAAATCTGCGTCAACTGCGATGCGAAGAGGGTATCCTTGTCGATAGCAGTAGCCAGTGCGAATGCGCCGGAAAGGACTCTGCTTTTGACTTCGGAAACATTTTTGTTCGGCCTATAGGAAGGGACCTTGACATTCCCGTTGAGCACCATCAATGGGGAGCAGACGCGACTGTTGTCCGGCAACATTTCCCCGTTTTTTCCAATAAAATAAGGAAGTCCATTATGAGGATAGACGGCAAGGATAGGGCTTTTCAGGCGCACATCCATCACGAGGGAGCTTCCGACAGGGGCGAGATTAAGGAGGGTGTCGAACCAGACATTGGTACGGAGAGCGGCGACAATTTCGGAACGGCTGACATTTCCAGGGGCAACGCCAACGATTTGTATTCCCTGATTTTTCAGTATATCAAGAATTTCCGAGGGGGTGATAATGGAATCGGGACCGGTATATTCTATGCGCACCTCAATTTTTTCGCAAACTTTCGGGCGAAAGCAAACCCAGGCCACTACTACGCCAACGGCGACAGCAACGGACAAGAGAATGATGAGAATGCCTTTTACTTTCATAAAATATTAGTTTACAGCATCTTAACAACAATCCAAACAATATCAGAGCGATGAAACAAATCATACACTCCTTTATAATTGACTTGAATGCAAGATGGACAAAGGTACGCTTTCTTCAAAAAACACACACTTTTACTATAATAATATAACAAACATCATTCTGTTAATATCTTTAAATGCCTTATAAAAAATATTTGCCTATAAATCAAAAAAATATAGCAGAAATCATCTTCAAAAACGTCATTTTTTCACTTTAAAAAGGTTATCAACAGCACAAAAAAATCAATTTACGAGATGTAATTATGCAACTTTTTCTTTCTAAAAAACGCAAAAAGAAAAAGGCGTGCAAGAGTAAACATACGGGAGGCCAAACCAAGGAAAATCCGATGCGCGTAAGCAGAATGACACCCGAGAAAAAAAATCCGTGAAGTAGCTGATTTGCTTTGAAAAAAGTTGTACTTTTGCGCCCTTGAAAATTTAAACCAAATTTACAAACTAAAAAAACAAAAATTATGTCAAATCATTACGAGACCGTTTTCATTATGACTCCCGTTTTGTCTGAAGAACAGATGAAGGAAACGGTTAAAAAATTCGAGGAAATCCTCCTCGAAAAAGGAGCAGAAATCGTTCACCAGGAAAACTGGGGACTGCGCCAATTGGCCTATCCGATTGCAAAAAAGAACTCAGGGTTCTACCAGCTTTTTGAATTCAAAGCTGAACCTAATGTCGTCAAAGAATACGAACTTCAGTATCGTCGTGACGAAAGAGTTATGCGTTATCTGACTGTTTCGATGGACAAACACGCCATCGCATACAGCGAAAAGAGACGTAACCTCAAGAAAGATAAAGAAGTTGCTGCTCCCGCAGTTGAAACAGAAACCGTTAACGAATAAGGAGGAATCAAGTTATGGCACAACAAACCGATATCAAATACCTGACACCCATCGCGGTTGACATCAGAAAGAAAAAATATTGCCGTTTCAAAAAAAGCGGTATCAAGTACATCGACTATAAGGACGGCGAATTCTTGAAAAGATTCGTGAACGAGCAAGGCCGCATCCTGCCCAGACGCCTTACCGGTACTTCTTTAAAATATCAGAAAAGAGTGGCACAGGCAGTAAAAAGAGCCAGACATCTTGCTTTACTTCCTTTCGTTACTGACAATTTGAAATCTAACAACTAAAAGGAGGGAAATACAATGGAAGTTATTTTAAAACAAGACGTTCAGAATTTGGGTTATGCCGATGATCTCGTAAAGGTTAAAGACGGCTATGCAAGAAATTATCTTATTCCCAATCTTTTAGCTATTCCCGCAACGCCCGCTAACAAGAAAATGTTGGCCGAAACCATCAAACAACGCGCTTTCAAAGCTGAAAAAATCAGAAAAGAAGCCGAATTCCTTGCTGGTAAAATCGAAGGCCTCAGCGTTAAAATCGTTGCCAAAGCATCTGAAAAAGGCACCATCTTTGGTTCCGTCACCAATGCTGACGTTGCTGAAGCTCTTATGGCTCAACACGAAATCGAAGTCGATCGCCGCAAAATCGCTCTCAATGGCGAACACATCAAAGAATTAGGCAACTATACTGCTCAAGTAAACTTGCACAAGGAATTCAAAGTAAACTTGAACCTTGAAGTCGTTGCTGAAAACGCTCCCGCTGAATAGTTCGGATTATTTTTCAACTAAAAGCATATCAGAAAAGCACTTGCCATCGCGAGTGCTTTTTTCTTTTCTATAAAAATCTTGCGGAAAAAGCTATCGTTACACTTCAAAAATGGAAACTTTTCTCTATTAAATTTCGTAACTTTGCCGCCTCATTCATTTAAATATAAAACAATGGAAAATCCGACTTTAGAACAGAAAGTTATCGCAATTATTGACCAACTTCGTCCCTACCTCCAAGGTGACGGTGGCGACATCGAATTTGTAGAACTTACCGAAGACAATATTGTAATGGTCAAATTACAAGGTGCTTGCGGCTCCTGCCCTCACGCAAAAATGACACTCAAACAGGGCGTGGAAACCGTCATCCGTGAACAACTTCCTGAAATCAAAGGAGTGATGGACGTTAATTTAGGATTTTAAACATTCAGACTATGGGTTTAAAATGTGGCATTATCGGGCTTACCAATTGCGGAAAGACCACGATGTTCAATTGCATTTCAAATACAAAAGCGGCTATCACCGACTTCGCATACAGTACCAACAAATCCAACATCGGCGTTTGCAACGTTCCAGACGACAGATTGGCAAGTATCAACACTTTCATTGAAGCCGACAAACTCATCTACGCTACCGTCGATGTCGTGGATGTTCCCGGTTTGGCTAAAGGAGCAAGCGAAGGCGAAGGAATCGGAAACGCATTCCTCGCCGACATCCGTCAGTGCGACGCACTCATCCACGTACTCCGTTGCTTCGACAACCCGAACCTTCCTCACGTAGAAGGTTCCGTTGACCCCGTCCGCGACATTGAAATCGTTGAATTTGAATTGCAGGTCAAGGACTTGGAACAAATCAACCGCAAAATCCAAAAGGTTGAGAAAGCGGCCAAGGTTGGTGACAAAAATGCAAAAAGAGACTTGGAAGTCCTTTTGAAATACAAAAATCACCTGGAGAATTTCCAAAACGTACGCACGTTGGAAGCTACCGACGACGAAAAAGCGGTGGTCGCCGATATGATGCTTTTGACCGACAAGCCGGTTTTGTTCGTGTGCAATGTCAACGACGATGCCTTGGAAAACAATCATTATGTGGAAGCCGTTCGCGAATCTTTGAAAGGACAAGATTGCGAAATCCTCGTCATTGCCGGAAAATTAGAATCCGAGATTGCAGAATTAGAGGACGAAGCCGACAGAATGGCGTTCCTTGAGGATGTCGGTCTGACCGAACCTGGTGTCAATAAAGTGATTCAAGCCGCTTATAGATTATTGAATCTCATTTCTTTCTTTACTGTTGGAGGAAAAGAGAACCGCGCTTGGACCATTCGCGAAGGGATGACCGCTCCGCAAGCGGCAGGCGTCATTCATAGCGATTTGGAACGCGGCTTCATTCGTGCCGAAGTTATCAAATATGAAGATTTGAAAGCGCTCGGTTCCGAACTGAAATGCAAAGAAGCCGGCAAACTTTCCGTGGAAGGGAAAAACTACATTGTTCAAGACGGCGATATTTTGCATATTCGTTTCAACGTCTAATTAAATGACTAACAGACAAATATTAGAGCAAGAGCAACTTCAGAAGCAAACCCAGACCATCAACCAGCGGCAAACGATGATTGCCCGCATATTGGATTCTGGAATGGACTTGCAGGAAATCGTGTCCAGAGAACTGGACACCAATCCGGCTCTTGAATTGGAGGAGGACGATTTGACCAACTCACAACGGGACATTTCGTTGGATGAGTTAAAAAGTCGCGAAGACCGTGAGCCGTCTGCCAATGATGACAGCACCGACGATTGGGACTCTGACAATTATGCTCAAATTGTTGAAGGGAAACAGGATGAGGGAACGGAGCGCGGGACTGAACTAACTCGCGACGACTGGGAACCCAACCGATACGATACACGGACATCTTCCAACGACAATGACGGCTACGAAAGACAGGACGCCGCCACCAATTCCTTCTACGATGACTTGCTTCATCAACTTGACGAATTAGTGATTTCCGAATCGGACAAAGAAATCGCTGCCTATATCATTGGAAACATCGAAAAATCGGGGCACCTGCACCGAAGTGTGCAGGATTTGTCAGACGACCTGCTCATCACTTACGGCAAGCGAGTCGCCGCCACAGAAATCGAACGGGTACTTTGTGACATCGTGCAAACACTTGAGCCGACGGGGGTTGGAGCACGGAACATTGCCGAATGCCTTTCCATTCAGTTACGCACACTTCAAGAGCAACACAAAAACAACTACCTGATTTCGAAGGCATTAAATATCATAGAAAATCATTTTGAGGCCTTTTCCAATAAACGATTCGAAACCATAGCCCACAAGGAATCGTTATCGTCCGAAGAATTTGAAACCGTCAAGAAAATCATACAGCGGCTTACTCCCTATCCTGGTCCAGGCGAAGACACCGAATACATCAATCCTGATTTTCTTATTGAAATCGAAAACGGACGGCTCAAACTTACTCTTGCCAAGGAGTACAAACCTAAGTTGCGCGTCAACCGCGAATACGAGGATTTCTACAAAATCTATCGCGATAAAAAAAATACGGAGGCCGCGAAATCCTATAAAGAGCTGATAAACAAGGCGAACCATTTCATTGACATTTTTCCCGAAATCAGTAAGACACTCTATCAAGTGATGGCGACCATCCTCGTGTTTCAGGAAGAATTCTTTTTGACAGGCGATCCCAAAAGGCTCAAGCCGATGATTTTAAGAGATATAGCAGAAAAGTTAGACTTGGACGAATCGACCATATCTCGCTGCACGTCACACCGGTACGCACAAACGCCGCACGGATTCTACCTTCTCAAAGACCTTTTTTCCGAAGCAACCAATAAGGAGGAGGGTGTTTCTGCACTCGCAATCAAAGAACATATTCGAGAACTGATTGACAATGAGGACAAAAGGAATCCGCTCACCGATGAAAAAGTGGTTGATTTATTAAAGCAACAAGGGTTTCAGATTTCCAGACGAACCGTAGCGAAATACCGCGACCAACTCGGCATTTCCGCAACTTCCGTCCGGAAAAGACTATAAATAAACCATAGTTACATTTTACGATGTTTTCATCTTTAGAATGGTTACAAAGAACTGATTTGCTGATTGGTACGGAAGCGCTCCAACGGTTGCAGAATCTTCATATCTTAGTTGTTGGCGTGGGGGGCGTAGGGGCCTACTGCGCCGAATGCCTCTGCCGTGCTGGCATTGGAGAAATGACGATCATTGACGCAGATTGTGTGGATGAAACCAATCGCAACCGGCAACTGTTAGCACTGACCACCACCGTTGGGAAGCCCAAAGTGGAAGTGATGGGAGAACGATTGTTGCAAATCAACCCCGAACTGAAACTCCATTGCATTCAAGAATTTCTCCGTGACGAACGGACGATTGAAATTTTGCAACAAACTCATTATGATTATGTTGTAGATGCCATCGATTCCATTTCTCCGAAAGTATTCTTGATATACCACAGTTTGAAACTGAATTTGAAATTAGTTTCGGCTATGGGTGCCGGAGGCAAGATGGACCCCACGCAGGTCAAAGTCGCACCGATTGAAAAAACGTACCAGTGTCGATTGGCGCACACCATACGCAAACGCTTACACAAGATGGAGGTCCGCAATGGTTTCACAGCGGTCTTCTCTCCAGAACCCGTCCGCGAAGGTAGCGTTCGGATTGACGCGGATCCGGAAGTCAACAAGTTATCTACCGTCGGGACCATCTCGTATATGCCGGCAGTTTTCGGGTGCGTCTGTGCCTCTGTCGTCATCAGAGACATCGTGGATAACGAAAAAATAGAGTAGGATTATTGCTCCGAAAGCGCTAAAAAAAACGAGTTTCGGAGCAGCTATTTTAAATATTTTCGTACTTTTGCAGCCTCAAAATTATTATGAAATGGTTGATAATAAGCATATTATTGGTCGTAGATACGAAAAAGAGTTGCTCAATAAAGTTCTTCAGAGTGGAAAAGCAGAATTAATAGCCATTTACGGTCGGCGACGGGTAGGGAAAACCTATTTGGTAAAGCAATTTTTTAACAACACCTTTGATTTCGCTTTCACTGGAACATTTGAAACTTCCAAAAGCGTACAACTATCTTTATTTCAACAAGAGATAAACCGATATGCACATACCTCCACTTCTGCACAAAAAAATTGGTTTGACGCATTTGAGCAACTACGGCAATATCTTTCATCCCTAAAAAAGGACCAAATCATTATTTTCATAGATGAACTTCCCTGGATGGACACTCCGAAATCCAACTTTCTACAAGCGTTTGCTTACTTTTGGAACACGTGGGCTTCTACCCAACCTTCCATTAAGCTGATAGTCTGCGGATCCGCAACAACCTGGATGCTCAGCAACCTCATCGGCGATAAGGGAGGTCTATATGGGCGTGTCACACAATCCATTCATCTTTCACCTTTCAACCTAAAAGAAACTGAAGATTTTCTTCTATACAAAAAAATTAATTGGAGCCGTTATCAAATCACGGAAACTTATATGATTTTAGGAGGGATTCCTTTCTATCTCGATATGCTCCGTCAGGACCTTCCTTTTAATCAAAATATTGACAATCTTTTCTTTAAAGAAAATGCTCCTTTAAAAACAGAATACGATTTTTTGTTTCGTTCACTTTTTAAAGAATCAACCATCTATCGCAAAATAGTGGAAACACTATCCACCCGACGAAAAGGACTAACTTTATCGCAAATCAAAGAGGCACTGAAACTTACAGATGGTGGCTACTTGACTAAGATTATGGATAATCTGACAAGCTGCGATTTTATCCGAAGATATTCGGCCTTTGGGAAACGGGGAAAAGATACGCTTTACCAGCTAACCGACCTCTTTTCTCTTTTTCATTTGCAATATGTAGAAAAGAACAATGGACAGGACGAACACTTTTGGAACAATATGCAGGATAACCCGTCCCGATACGCTTGGAGCGGATATGCCTTTGAACAAGTTTGTCTTCACCATATCCAACAGATAAAGAACGCATTAGGAATTTCTGGCATTTTAAGCAAAGTCTGTTCTTGGACTTGCGAATCCCAGATCGACAAAGATGGGAATCAATGGAATGGCACACAAATAGACCTTATCATTGAGCGTCGCGACAATGTCATCAATCTTTGCGAAATGAAATTTTCTAAAGAAGAATATACCATCAGTAAAGAATACGACCAACATCTCCGTGAACGACAAAGCACGTTCCAACATCTTACCCGAACAAAAAACGCCATCCACCTTACGTTTGTCACGACATTCGGACTCAAACAAAACCTCTACTCCGGAAATATCCAACAGGTTGTCACGCTGAATCACCTGTTTTCTGAAAACCTTTAATTTTCCTCAATTCCCACACTTTCAAACCTTGCACCCTTATAAATCTGACAAACTTTATTGTACCTTTGCACCTCATTTCTGATTAAATATTTTCACCCAAATGAATACGATTTTAGAAGCTGAAAACGAAATCATCGAAGAGTTTGAATTGTTTGATGATTGGATGGATAAATACAACTATATCATTGAGTTAGGAAAAAGTTTGCCGTTGATTGATGCACAATACAAAGATGAACAGCACCTCATTCCGGGATGTCAGTCACAGGTGTGGCTTCACGCGGATTTTGCAGATGGAAAACTTATTTTTCGTGCCGACAGCGACGCCATCATCACCAAAGGAATCATCAACCTGCTGATTCGGGTCCTTTCCAATCGTACCCCACAGGAAATTGCTGATGCCCCGTTAGCATACATTGACCAAATCGGATTGAAAGAGCACCTCTCCCCCACCCGCTCCAACGGACTGATGTCTATGATTCAGCAAATCAAAGGGTACGCAGAAAAGTACAAGTAACTGAGCCAAAATGATATCAATCAATAAGTTATCCGTTAACTTTACAGGAGATTTCCTTTTCAAGGACGTTTCGTTTGTAGTTGGCGACCGCGACCGTATCGGCTTGGTTGGCAAAAACGGAGCCGGAAAATCCACTCTGTTGAAGATTCTGCACAAGTTGCAGGAACCGACCACCGGTGAAATCACCATCACTGCAGGACACCGCACGGGCTATCTTCCGCAAGAGCTGCACGGTTGCTACGAAACGACCATCTGGGATGAAACGATGACTGCTTTCGGCGAACTTAAAAGTTTGGAACGCCGCGTAGAAAGCATTACCCAGGAATTGGCGGACCGCGCCGACTATGAAAGCGAAGGGTATTTCAAATTGACGCAGCAACTTTCCGACCTCACCGACCGTTTTCACCAATTGGGCGGAGCCACGATGGAAGGCGACGCCGAAAAAGTTTTGCTCGGACTTGGCTTTCGAAAAAGCGACTTTTCCCGCCCTATGAAAGAATTTAGCAATGGATGGCAAATGCGCGTCTCCTTGGCTAAAATTCTGTTACAGAAGCCCGAAGTCATCCTTTTGGACGAACCGACCAACCACTTGGATATCGAGTCCATTCAATGGTTGGAAGATTATTTGGCGGGCTATGATGGCGCGTTGATTCTTGTTTCGCACGACCGCGCCTTCCTTGATCGTGTTACCAACCGCACCGTCGAAATTACACTCGGAAATATTCAAGACTACAAATGTAGCTATTCCGAATACGTTGAACAACGTTTGGAACGAATTGAAGCACAGCAAAATGCTTACGAAAATCAGCAGAAAGAAATTGCTCAGATTGAAAAGTTCATTGAACGTTTCCGCTACAAAGCAACGAAAGCCAAACAGGTGCAAAGCCGGCTGAAGCTGTTGGACAAGATGGACAAAATCGAAGTCGATGACATCGACAACTCGCACATTTCGTTTCGTTTTCCACCCGCGCCACACTCCGGACGCATCACCGTTGAAACCGAACACTTGGCACTCGGTTACGATTCATTGGAAGTTTTGAAAGACATTGATTTTCACTTGGAAAGAGGCGAAAAAGTAGCTTTCGTCGGACGCAACGGGGAAGGAAAATCCACGATGGTAAAAGCCATTGTCGGCGAGTTGCAGCCACAAAAAGGAGAAATCAAACTCGGACACGAAGTGGTCATTGGCTACTACGCCCAAAACCAAGCCCAGAAGCTGAACCCCGACAAAACAGTCTTTGAAACCATCGACGATGTTGCGGTCGGAGACATTCGGCCCAAAATACGGACCATTCTCGGCAGTTTTCTTTTTTCAACCGAAGATACGGAAAAAAAAGTAAGCGTACTCTCCGGTGGCGAAAAGTCGCGTTTAGCCCTTGCAAAACTGTTACTTTCTCCTTTCAACCTGCTTATTCTCGACGAACCGACAAACCATCTGGATATGCAATCGAAAGACGTACTGAAAAACGCGCTGCTTCAGTACGAAGGAAGTATGATTTTGGTTTCTCACGACCGTGATTTTCTTCAAGGATTGAGTACGAAGGTTTTTGAATTTCGAGACCAGAAGATAAAGACTTATCTTGGAGACGTTTACGATTTTTTGGAAAAGAAAAAAATCGACTCTTTCCAAGCACTTCAAGCGCCTGTGAAAGGAGCGAATCCAGCGGAACCCGCTCCGAAAGTCAGTGCCAATAAAGCCAATTACGAACAGAAAAAGGCACAGGATGCGGCCAAACGCAAAAAGGAGAATCAAGCCAGGAAGCTGGAACAAGAAATTGACGAACTCACCAAGCAAAAAAACGAAATTGAGATAAAACTCGCTTTGCCAGAACAATATGCCGCTGAAATTGCGTCCGGAGAACTCTATGCCGCCTACGAAAAAGTGCAAAAAGAGATTGAAGAAAAAGAGTGGCAATGGATGGAATTGCTTTCCTAAATCCGATTTATATGAATTTACAGAAAACAACTAAAGTCATTGCATTTGATGCTGACGACACCTTGTGGGACAACGAACCGTTTTTTCAGAATGTGGAGGCCGAAATGTGCAAGATTATGGCACCATACGGCAGCGCTGAAGAGGTTTCCAAGCATCTTTTTGCCATTGAAATGGACAATATGCCCGATTACGGATACGGTGCCGTTGCTTTCACTATGTCATTGATAGAGAATGCAATCAAGTTCAGCAAAGGAGCCATTCCAGCCAACGACATAGGTAGAATCATTGAATTGGGAAGAACGCTCGTCCGATTGAAAGCGACGCCATTGAAAGGCGTTTCTGAAACCTTGCAAGCATTGAAAAAATCTCAAAAATACAAAATGGTGGTCTTTACCAAAGGGGAACTGCTCACTCAGGAAAACAAGTTGAAACGCTCCGGTCTGCTCCCCTATTTTGACGAAACCATCATCGTTTCCGACAAAAAAGAGCCGCAATACAACGATTTATGTACCAAAATGGGCATTGAAAGTTCAGCGTTGGTGATGGTTGGAAATTCACTTCGTTCCGACATTCTGCCCGCACTCAACATTGGCGCATACGGGATTTTCATTCCGTACGAAGTTATGTGGCAGCACGAAGTCATTGACCATTTTGAACACGAGAGAATGATTCAAATTGAAAGATTTGAGGAACTGAAAGGGGTTTTCGGGGTAGAAAGTTTATAAAGTTTGTAAGGTTTATAAAGTTCGTAAAGTTTATAAGGTTTGTAAAGTGTTGATTTTTGTTACTCGCACTTTCACCTTACGGACCTTGTTTTTACAAATCAACGACGGTGATACCGTAGCCGCCGAGTTCCAGGGCCTCGTCACGGAAAGCGACTACTTCACGACGGCGGGACAATTGCTGTCGGACAACATTGCGTAAAATACCATTTCCTTTCCCGTGCAGAATCTTAACTTGGTGAATACTAAGCAAAACGGCCTCGTCGATATAACTTTCCAACATTCCGATGGCTTCGTCCGCACGCACACCACGAATGTCCAAGGTGCTTTTGAAAGACGAAATCTTGGCGTTCATCGCTTCGCTCAACGTACCACTATTGACACGAACACCGTGTTTCTTTACATCTTTGGCCTCTTTTTTACTGATTTTTGTCAATTTTTTGAGTGAAGTTCTGAAAGCAACCGAATTGAAAACGACCGTCACGTCTTGACCATTCAGTTCGGTTACTTCACCAACTGTCTGTATGTCAACCATAAAGACGGAATCTCCCACGTGGATAGTCGGGTCTTCGGGTGCTTTTTCTTCCTTAGCGACCTTTGGTTTTGCAAATTCCATCGGGACGGCCGGCTTCGGACCTTCCGTCTTTTCAAACTCGTCAATTTCAGTGCGAAGACGTTCTTTTCCCTTCTGCGCCTTTTCCCGAATCTGCTTCGTCTTTTCCGGAGCTGCTTTCACCTCGCGAATTTCTCGTATCGTCGATTCAATCAACTTGTTAGCATTATCAATAATGGAAGTCGCTTGATTTTTTGCTTTCTGTAAAATGTCCTTGCGCCGCGATTCCAACTCACTGAATTTTTCGCCGTAGTCCTGAATCATTTCGGCCAAATGATTGTCTGCCGACGTCACCAATCTCAACTTTTCATCAATTTGCAATTTTGCAACCTCAATCTCCTGTAATTTGCGCTCATAGTCAATCTGTGCCGTTCCCGATTTTTGGATGGCACTGTCAATAATTGCCTGCGGGAATCCGATTTTCTGTGCAATCTCGTAAGTAAAAGAACTTCCTGGATTGCCGACTTTGAGAATAAAAAGTGGTCGTAACTCATTCGTATCGTACAGCATAGCGCCATTCACCGATTCCGGATAATGGTCGGGGAACATTTTCAAATTCCCGTAGTGCGTTGTTACCACACCAAAGGCGCGACTTTGATAGAAAGATTCCAAAACGGCCTCCGCCATAGCAGCACCCAACGTCGGTTCCGTTCCGGACCCCAACTCATCTATCAGAAAAAGAGAACGTTCATTCAGATTTTCTAACATCACTTTCAGATTACGCAAGTGTGAGCTGTAGGTACTCAAGTCATTTTCAATGGATTGTTCATCACCCATATCAATGAAGAAATCGGTAAAAACGCTCATTTCCGAAGCGTCGTCTGCCGGGACAAGCAAACCGCATTGCAACATAAACTGGAGAAGGCCTATCGTTTTAAGGCACACTGACTTACCACCAGCATTCGGGCCAGAAATAATCAGAATACGCTGTTGTGGACGGAGTTCCACGTCCAATGGCTGCACCTTGCGTCCCAGGGACTTGTATTTCAGAAAAAGGAGCGGGTGAACGGCTTTGACCAAATGCAACGCCGGTGTTTCCGTAAGACGTGGCATACTTGCATTCAAATCAATGGATAACAATGCCTTAGCACGGAGGCAGTCAATTGTTCCTATAAAAAAATGATAGTGGCGAAGGTTTGGGATGGAGTCACGGATTTCATTGGAAATTGCCGTAAGAATGCGAATGATTTCTCGCTTTTCCGCATTCATCAGGTCTTTCAGTTCGTTATTGGCGGCAAAAACTTCCGTCGGTTCAATGAAAACTGTTTGGCCGGTTGCCGATTCATCGTGGATAAAACCTTGCAAGCGACGCTTGAACTGCGCTTGAACGGGAATACAGATTCGTCCGTTTCGAACCGTCATTTCAGCATCTTCCTTGGCAATGCCATCCTGTTTTGCAACCGCCAACAACTTGCGTATTTTTTTATCTGCCTCATTCGAAATATGGATGATTTCGCTCTTGATACGGCGCAATTCGGGCGAGGCATCGTCACGCAAGCCACCCTTTGGATCAAGAATGCGGTTGATGGAGGCAAGTAATTGCTTTTCAAGAACGATGTCTTCACAAATGCTCCACAGTTGAGGGTATTTTCCATCTTCGTGACGAGCACGAAAATAGACGGAAATGCTGATGACCGCGGAAATCAGATTTCGAAGGGCGGCAAGTTCGTCCAACTCGATAAACGTTCCGTCGATGGCAATACGAGAAAGAGCCGGAAGAAGGTTGTTGTAGTCCTGAGCCGGGAAAGGGTCGTCAAACAGAAGAACCGATTTAAATTCGTCAACTTTCAACAGTTCGTCGCGCACCTCTTCCAACGAGGTTGAGTAATGGATGTTTTGCACCTTTTCGCATCCCATATCACTGATACAATGAGATATAAGGTTTTCACGAAGGACATCAAATCCAATCTTTTCTTCAAAATTTTCTGGATAAATCATCGGTTGTAAAAAAGAGTGCAAAAATACGGATTTTTACTCGGATAGAATTTGTACTTTTGCCGTCTTAAAAAGTAAATCCAACATAATGAAACGTTTTCTTATTTTGATGCTTACCGCTGCCCTTATGGTCTCCTGTCATACGCAAAAAGAGGCAGTAGAAACCACAACCTCTGAACCTCAGAAACCAGCTGTCTCACAAGTTGCTTCTCCTAAGGTTGTCATCTATAAAATGAAAAAAGACTACAGCCAACACGTCCCCGTCACGCTGTCCGCCGATAAAAAGAGCATCGTTTCCTATCCCCATCCACGGGACGTATATACGAACGGAAAATTAGCCATCCCAACGCAGTTGGTAAAGGGCTATTGGCTTGATAATCGTGGAATTAACGAAAACGTTGCTTTTTTGGAATACACCTACGAAGAGTACGCTCAACTCCAAGACGTTCCCTCTATTGATGTTCTTTACAACAAAATCATTGACAAAAATCCTCTGAAAGAGATGTGGATTTGCGGACATCGCCACCATTTCAACAATATCGAAGAAGAATTGAACGACGCGATTTCCAACAACGTGCTGGAAGGAAAATTTCAAAGAGTCAAATAATTACCATTTGATTTTTCCGCTGATGCGGAAACTTCTACCCGGCATCGGATAATTCCGGATGATTTCGTAATGGCAGTCGGCAAGATTAAGCAACTCGATTTTAAGACCTAACGTAACTTTTTTCTTAATAAAAAAATCGTGCCCAACCGACACGCTTTGATCCACATAGGGGGCCAGCTCGTTTGCGGAAATGTTCTGCTGCAAGGCATACCTCTTTCCAGCAGCCACAAGCATATAACTAACATCAAACCAAGGTGTTGAAAACATTATTGTGGCAGATCCGGAATGCAAAGGCGTGTAAGGAATCTGGTGCTGGTACGTCTTTCCTTCGGGGCTCGTTTTGTCAACGGCACGTTGCAACGTATAACAGCCATTCAAACGGACGGTCAGTTCCCGAATGATTTGGTAATCGAAAGAGACGGTTGCGTCCAAACCGGTAATTTCCACACGACCATAATTCAGCATACTCCACACGAACAGATTTTTGCTGGGAATTGCGACAATTTTATTATTAACCAAATTATAATAACCATCAGCAATCACAGAAAAAGAGAGTCTCTTTTTCAGAAAAGATTTGGAATACGAGATCCCGACATCTACCTGATGCGTTTCTTCGGGAAGCAAATTCTTATTACCTACTTCGTTGTAATACAAGTCGTTAAAAGTAGGGAGCCGAAAAATATTTTTGTAGAAAGCCCGAAAATGCAATGCTTCGGAAAGAATGGGTTGAACCGAGACCGCAACCGAAGGCGTGAATCGGCTCAAATCGTCGGCGGCCGCTCCCAAACGGGTTTTGTTGACGACACCCGTATGCAGAAGACAGGCACGCACATCAACGTGGCGCGTATCTACAAAAAGACTCAATGCCGACAATGACTGGAACCGAGACGGATAAACAAAATCGGAAACATTAGCGCTCATATTACCGTATATCAAGTCGTTAGAAAACGACAATGAGACCATACGATGTGGCGCATACAAAAACGTATTAGCCAGATAGTACTCCCGTTGAATGTACCGATTATCAACAAATCCGGCGGCATTCAAGTATTCCGGATCCAGATACTTTTGACGAGCAAAATTGAACTTTGCGTTCACCTGATAGGCGAATTTTCGGTTAAAACGATTCTCGTAATGCACTTGCCCAAAAGCATTTTCATCAAAAAGACGCTGTTTGGAGGATGTATTGTAAAACACAACGGCGCCGGGCAAACCGCGCTGCGAATTGTAGTAATAGAATTTTGCATTCAACTTGGAATGGCCATTAAAATCGGCAAAAATATTCTCTTCCACGGAGATGCTTTTCACATCCGAATTTTGACGTTTTTCAACCGAAGTGCTATCTCCTTTTCCTCCATAAAAAATAGTGAAAGGGTAGTTCCCGTCCGACTGTAAATAATTCACACTCAGCGCAGAAGAGACGACAGGATAGCTATCTCCTTTTTTTTGAAAGATTCGATTTTCCATCGTCAGTGACGGATTGAGCAGACCGAAAGAGCCGCCCGTGAAACGGACTTCCAGATTGATGGGCTTCTTGGGAAGAAACGTCGGGCGGACGGTACGAATGTGGATTAAACTTGCCGCCGCCATCAAACGAGCCGGAAGGAAAATATCATCGTCAGTACCACTATTCAGCGAGATTTGCTCCACATTGAACAAAGTGAATTTTGACAAATCAATTTGTCCCGTCTGGCAATCGGAAAGGGCGATACCGTCGTACCCGACCACGGTATGTTGGCTACCGAACCCGCGCATAGCCACCGTTTTCATTCCGCCAACGCCGCCGTAATCCTTAATGACAATGCCTGCGAACAATTTCAAGACATCGGAAACTTGCAACGACGGAACGTTCTCAATATCTTTTTTTTCAATTACTTGCAAAGAAGAAGTGGCCGTCAGCGGGGCACGGACTCGCCCCGCCGACACGCCGACCTCATCGATTTGATAGGTCGTGCTATCTATCTGCGCCATAGCCGTCAACAAGACGCTGCACAGCGAAAAAGCCACTACTACTTTTAGGATTTTCACCTATAAAAGACATTACATTTTTACAATCCGTGCCACACGCCCATTCTGTTGAATGAAATAGATACCTGCGGGGTACGCAGACATATTCACGGTCATACGTTCTTCGGACGCGACCACGCGCATCAATTCCGTACCTACCGAATTGTACAAAACCACCGTTTCTCCCAAAACCGTTTCCACCGTCACATTAGCGGTACAAGGATTCGGATGAACGGAGAGCGGCTTCGTTTCATACTCACTGACAGACGTTTGTCCCGGAGTCCAGCCATTGAGGACACAAACTCCGTCCAAGTCAAAACCACCAGAAGCGAAATTCGTCGGGTAGGGATCATTGATGATGTGATTGTTTTTATCACGTGAAGCAACAGCGGGATCAATAGAGCCGATGACATCAATAAGTTTCACGTGCGTAACATTATTAACATCTAATAACTCGTTGTCAGCCAATTCATCCAAATCGAACGGAGTTCCCCAACCCACACGATATTTTCCAGCCAGATTGTGCAAGTCACGCGGATCAGTGCCACCATTGTTATCTATCTGGACATCCGCGGGCGTATTGGAAACAGCAGGGAAGCGGACGTAGTTCACACCATCGGAACTGACTTCCACAAAAGCCAATTCCAAGAAGGAATCATTCAAAGAATTTTCAAAAATAGCGAAATCATAGCCGTCACCATTTTGAATCGGAATATCAAAAGTCAAGATGGCAACGCCGCTGTCACCCAAGCTAACGACATCCATCGTACTTTCTGTGGCAGCGCCAACTGCGTCGGATTCAGCACCATACGAAACGAAAACGTTTGGAACGGTTATATCTTGCAAACCACGTTCTATCTGACAGTTGGTGGCCCAGCCCAAGATGGCAGGGTCTTGGCAGAAGATGGCCTGACAACCTTCCGTCCCAACGGCACCGTCATACTTAGTAGTGTCCACAATGACCGTATCTGTCGTCGTCGTGTCCGAACCACCTAAGGAGCTGACGGGAAGAACCGGAGTCGTCCAAGCACAACTGCTCCAATCTTCGGAAAAAATGCCACAGGCGTAACCGCCCCATTTCACCACATCTCCATTCACAATTTCCTGTGACTCATAGCCAACTTGCGCCATCAGACTATTGACATTATACATCGGGAAATCGCCATCCATCGACAAATCATATTCTTCATCGTGATAAAAAATATTGTTTATCGTCCCGCCGCCACCTTCATAGGTAAAGCGAGGGTCGGCTGCTGCAATGGAGTCCATCATTTCAGAAACAAGCAAGGTGGAATTTTCAAAACGGAAGCCCCAAGCCAAAGCCACTTCCGGACTACACCAACTGACAATCAGAATGGCTTGATTGGAACCTTCGCCAATCCAATATTGAATTTGATCTGCTGAAATAGTTGCATCGTCCTGCGCTTTCATCGTTCCAAAGAACAGGCCTACAAAGAGTAGTGATAATAGAATTTTTTTCATAATAGTAATTTAATAGATTGATTATAAGGTTATTATTTAAAAACAATTGCCGTTGGATTGATGCCTGCTTCAAACTTATACTTAAAATGTCCCGCCGCATCGAAGCAGAAGATGTCGCCATTGGTCGTGTATTGCGAAGCATCGGCGATGAACACATCTCCCGTGGCAGGATTCACTGCAATGGCATACGGAGTAAGAATTGACACTTCATCGACAATAAAATTCTCATTGACAATCGTTTCCGAAGAAACGTCCATCACTTTCACAGAATATTTTTGTGTAGAAAAATCATAATAGTACAAATAAGCGAAGGTACCCGAAATCGTAAAATTGCTCACGGGAAACGGGAAGGTTTCGACCAGCTCATCCGTTTGAGAATCAATTCGTTGAAATTGAGCTGGCACACTTCCGTAATTGCCATTGCAGACGATATAGATGTCACCTTGCGCGTCGTGAGCCATTCGTGTAGGATTGAGCCCGACGGAAATATCTTTGATGTGCGAAAAGGTGGCCAAGTCAAAAACGCTGACGCTATTGCCATAATTGGGAAAATTCAGTCCGCCCGAGTTACTGACGTACAACTTCCCGTTGGCGACGCAAACGCCGTCGGGATTGCTTCCCGCCTGAACGGTATTGACGATGGCCATCGTTGAGGTGTCTATTTTCAACACGGAGCCGTCGTAGCAACAAAGGTAGGCAAAGGCACCATCAAAGGTGATTTTCCGGGGTTGTTTTCCAGATAATGAAATTTGTTTCAACGATTTAGCGGTTTGCAAATCCATTATTTCCAATGTTTCAGAAATGTTGACCACACAGTAAAGTTTGGAGCCATATTTCTGAAGATCGCTGCCGGTGTCTCCCAAGCCCCGTTGATTGGCGGCAAGAAAAGCGTCGGTCGTTGTCGCGGCGTCAAAGTCATAAAAAGAAATCGAACTATTGTTCATCTGCCATACGCCTTCATTGAGGACATAGAGACCGTGAGACGATTCCGAAACGACAGTATTTGGCTTTGTTTCAGATTTTTCGCAAGAAAAGAACAAGACGATGCCGCATAAAATCATACCGCATTTCAGGGAACTTTTTTTTAGATTTTTGAAAAGATTCATCCTTCCTCCTTTTACTGTTTTTGGGAGGATAATGTAAAGACGCAAAAGCGACCTAATGAAAAAGCTTACCTCCCGAAGCTTTCCACAGCAACGATGTGGCAGGTTTTCTGACTTGTCCCCCTTGGACGCCTTCCCGTCATAAAACGCTGACAGTGACTTATTTGTCCAAGGTTTTGCGGAACTTACAGCAGCGGGTACTGTGCAGGAATTTCACCTGCTTCCCTCTCAAGATTCACGATGAATCTTTCACCACAAAATCGGCGGCAAAAGTACAATAATTCTCGTTTTTAACACAAAGAAAAATAATAGATTTTTTTGCGACGACTGCTTCAAAAATATATATACAATAAATTTTATGCTGATTTTGCAAATAACTTATTGATTTTCATTAACATACTTACAATACTCAACCAAACTACGCTGAATCACACTCCCTACTTTCAGTTGTTCTTTGTACTGCATTATCATCATCGGACTCATACTACGATTAAGAGCAAAACGCACTACATCTTGGTCGGACTCCTTGCAAAACAGAATTCCAATCGTGGGATTTTCATTGGAACGGCGCTCCTCTTGGTCAAGAGCTTCTAAATAGAATTCCAATTGTCCCAAATAGGCAGGACGGAACTCAGTGGTTTTCAATTCAAAAGCCACCATACATTGCAATTGTCGATGGTAAAATAATAAATCTATTTTGAATTTCTTTCCTCCGACATTAATGGAATGTTCTTGATCAATAAACAGAAAATCTTTTCCCAATTCAAGAATAAAGTCTTTAATATGCGAAACGATATCTTTACGGAGTTTTGATTCCCTGTATATTTTGGGAAGTCCAAGAAAGTCAAGGTAAGCGGTGTCCTTAAAAAGCACTTGCGATTGCGGATAGGTACTTTTGAGCATCTCCGACTGGGAGTTTCCACTTTCTAACAAAGAAGTCATCGTGTTGGTTTGAATGGCACGCTCTAATTCTTGATTTTTCAATTTTTCATGGCCAGCATAAAGCATATAAAAAAGACGTTCTGCATTTGTTTTGCATCGACTCAAAATAGTTTGATGATTAGACCATCCCGTTACAAATAAAACTTTTGGAATTTGTGCCGATGCAATCGGCACAATTGGAGCAACCTCCAAATCCTCACTTGAGTCATCATTCGCTATCAGATTATTCATTAAGAGCAATTGGGCGAATTCATTTGAAGAATATGTTTCGAAAAACTGTACCATTTTGTAAATGGTACGATAACTCCATCCCCGTGTAGTCGGATCTTGCAACCGTATAAATTCAGAAAGTTGTCGAACAATGCCATCCCCCCATTCGGAAGAATGCAATTTAGATGATACATATTTCCCAACATTCCAAATCATAGATAAAGACTCATTATCAATGGCTGTCGCCGCTCGCTGACGATGTGTCGTTATGATGGCATAAACTTCATTAAACTTTGCTTTACGCTCAATGTGTAACTATTATGCTTGCTTTGCTGCTTCATATTTCTTTCTCTATAAACCATTTATTGTTTTTTTCAGCGGAGCCAAAAACGTGCAAAGATACAATTTTTTGTTAATATGTATCGCCATTAGGGAAAATAACAGGAAAAGAGAACTAAGAGATTTGTGCTTGTGACGAAAACTATTGGAGCGAAGGACTACCGGACCTTTATTTTCTGTCCGATTTGCAACAAAGAGGTTTCTTTGATATGATTCAACTGGCACAATTTGGAAACAGTAGTGTGGTATTTGCGGGCTATGGCACTCAGTGTGTCGCCTTTTTTTACCTTATGGATTGTAACTGAAGCCGTTGAAGAAGAGGATGTTGACGATGATTGCGCGGTAGCGCTATCCGATGAAGAAGTTGAAGCAGTCCCGGTAGAGCCATCCATCACCGTAACCTTATTTTTGTTTCTGTCGATATTCTGATAAGCGGTGCCCATCTTTGCCACGGTGATATCAATATCGGTATTGACAAATCGGACCGAATCATTCAAGCGATGAGCGAAAAGCCATTCGTAGGTATCGTCAAGATAGAAGATTTTGGCGAGAGCCGAGTGACTTTGTCCGGATAACTTAGTAAAACGCAGCAACTTAGCATCACCGCACGCTTTCACGGCATTCACCACTTTTTGAGACTCACTGATTCCGACGGCGCGGTCGGCGGTGCCGTGCAGAATCCAGAACGGAACTTTGTTGAGCCCGCAGTAACTTTTCACTCCGCCGCCACCGCACAAAGCCATCGCCGCGGCAACACGGTCCGGATAAGTGGCTACGTAATTGATGGTTCCATAACCTCCCATACTCATTCCGATAACATAAATCCGGTTCGTATCCACGGCGTAATGAGCCAAGGCCCAATTCATAACATTCTCTACGTTCGCCGGTTTCCAACCACCACCGGGCGACTGAGGGGCCACAATCACGGCATCAATATCGTGACCATACGAGATGGCTGTCAACGGGCCATACTTGCGAACACTTTGCAAATTGCTTCCACTCAAACTCGCGCCGTGCAAAAACAACAACAAAGGTTTTTCACAACGGGTGGAATCATAATCCTTCGGGGTATAGATCCAAAAATTGTAGCCATTGGGGACAACGTTTCGAAAAGCGGTCAGCGTTTGCCCCATCAGAAAAATAGGCAGCAAAGCGACAAACAGGAGGGTGATTTTTTTCATAGCGGCAAAAGTACGTTTTTTTGTCCAAAGAAGGGACAAAAAAAAACGGTTCCTTTCGAAACCGTTTTTTTCTATCATAGCATTAAAGCTTATCTTGTAGCGTCAATAGCTTGTTTAATCAATTGGAAAGTGCGTTCCGGATCGTTGTCCAAACCGACAGAGAAACGGATGAGACCTTCGCTCATACCCATTTCCTTTTGGATATCATCGGGGACTTCGGAAGATGTAGATTTTCCGGAGTTGCTGAACAAAGTCTTGAAGTAGCCCAAGCTGACAGCGAGGTAGCCGACGCCTAATTCTTGCATTTTTTCCATAATGGCGCTGGCACGTTCAGCCGTACCCATATCAATGGAAATCATACCGCCATAACCGTAACCATCATTCATCATACTGGTAAACAATTCGTGGTCAATATGTTCCGGAAGTCCAGGATAATTGTACTTGATACCGGTTTCTTTGAAACGTTTGGCCAAGTACATTGCATTTTCGCTATGCTTTTTCATACGGATGTGCAAGGTGTGCAAATTCTTCTGGATGCTGGAAGAACGGAACGTATCCAACACTGGGCCGAGCAACATAGCCGTACCATTATTTACATCAATCAGGGAGTTGATATAATCGGCTGTACCACAGATAGCACCTGCTACGCAGTCGTTCATACCGTTTACATACTTGGTCATACTGTAAATGACAACGTCTGCACCCAAACGATAGGGGGAGAAAATCATCGGGGTGAAGGTATTGTCAACCAACAAGCGAGCGCCAGCGGCGTGAGCGATCTTGGAAAGTTCCGGAATATTGGCGATACGGAGCAACGGGTTGTTCATCGTTTCGGTATAGAGGACTTTCGTATTGGGACGAATCGCTTTCTTTACTGCATCCAAGTCTTGGAAATTAACGAAGGATACCTCAACATTGAATTTTTTAAGATAATTGTTGAGGAAAGCGAAAGTACCGCCGTATGTAGTCATACTGGAGACGATGTGATCGCCGGATTTCACTTCGTGCATCAAAGCGACGGTGATGGCAGCCATACCTGAGCCGGTAGCCCAAGCTGATTCAGTTCCTTCCATAGCAGCCAATGACTCAGCCAGTGCCAAGGTGCTTGGATTCCAATGGCGAGAATAGAGAAAATATCCTTCCGTTTCGCCGTGGAAAGTATCGGTCATCGTTTTGGCCTTTTCAAACATAAAGGTTGCGCTATCGCAAATAGCAGGGTTGACGCCTCTGTAAGCATCTTTCTTGTCCAACTTTTCAATGTTGGTTGCCGGATCAAATTTTTCCATAGTTAAAATATTTTATTTTAATGTTGTTTATAAAAATCAAGGCGGCAAAGGTACGACAATTTATCCATACGAAGTCTGATAATTTTGACCAAATTTTATGAAGGGAAATGGAAGTCGCTTTTGATTACAGACACAGCCGGCGTTCGACGGAGGGACGTTTGGACAATGAGAACAGACCTTCCGCGGGACAGTCAATCACATACAACCCGTTTCGGCAGGCGTACTCTTTAACTCCGTGTTGAAAGTGCACACCCACAATGGCTGCATAAACTTTGTATTTATCAAATGGGTGAAATACTTTCTTGAAAATGCGCAACTGTTTAAGAAAGTGGTCGATGTCTTTTTTTGTACACTTGGATTTTACTTCAATGGCTACGGCTTCTGTTGTATTGCATAGGATGGCGTCCACTTCCATTTCATCGCCGTCGTCGTCTATGGCGTGTGTGATGCCCGTATAGCGCTGCGTGATGCCGATACCCTCTTTCATAAAAATGTCAATGGTAGCAGGTATGCACATCTCTTCCAAAAAACGCCCCCATTCATTATCTAAAATGGAAGTCCTTTTCATCAGTCTGTCCATTTGATCAGTAATTCTATCGATTGTCTTCCAAATATTGTCTTTCATTTTCTGAAAGTCACTGTCAGATTTTCCAATCTGTTCAGAAGTTTCTTTGACTTTTCGGTCCGTCTCTTTCATTTGTCGGTCCGTCTCCTTTATTAGTCGGTCCGTCTCTTGCAGCTTCCGATCCGTTTCTTTCATTTGCTTGTCCGTCTCTTTTATTAGTCGGTCCGTCTCTTGCAGCTGCCGATCTGTTTCTTTCATCTGCTCGGTGACGGAATCTAAAAATGCACCTAAATGTTCCCAATCTATGGGAGAATACTCTTTTTTTGGAATATTTTGTGATTGTTCCATAATTATTTAAATGTTAATTTACTGATAACTAAACTATTTCTTTAATGTAAATAGCGTTGGCAAAGGTAATAAACTTTTATTAAAAAGTCAATTGATTAACAAGATTTTTTTAAATTATTTTTTACAATTAAAAAATGCAGCTTGTTGGTTACTACCAATAATGGAGAATATGACGAAGAAACCAATGAAAAAAAACTGTAAGTTTGCACCCTCGTTTCCGGCAGGAGCAGAATGTTTGTCGGATACTACCGAAAACAAATGCAATTCTCTATGAATCAGAAAGAAATCAGAATAGAAGACTACAACTACGAACTTCCAAATGAGCGCATTGCCTTTTTTCCAAAGGATATACGTGACACGTCCAAACTGTTAGTTTACAAGAAACTCGCCCGACAGATTACGGACAGCACCTTCGACCATCTGACCGACTTTTTAGCACCCGACACAATGTTGGTTTTCAATGACTCGCGAGTCATCCACGCCCGGTTATTGGTGCAAAACCCAACTGGCGCCTCCATCGAAATATTTTGTTTGGAGCCCACTCTTCCTACTTCCGAACTGACGCAGGCCTTGGCACAAACCGGAAATGTCACCTGGAAATGCTTCGTCGGTAACGCCAAACGGTTCAAAAAACCGGTCTCTTTCAACGTTTCCTTTGGAGAAAAGGAAATCGAAGTGACGGCAGAAAAGGGAGAACAGGTTGAAAATGCTTTTTATGTCCATTTTTCGTGGAAGGAGCCGGTCACTTTTGCCGAGTGGGTGGAGGCCTACGGGAAAATGCCGCTCCCTCCGTACATCAAACGCACTGCCGAAAAGACGGACGAATTTCGTTACCAGACGGTATACGCGCATCACGACGGTTCCGTCGCCGCCCCGACTGCCGGTCTGCACTTTTCAGAATCTTTAATGCAGAAAATCAAAGATTTGGACATTCCACACGAATACGTCACACTCCACGTCGGGGCGGGAACGTTCAAACCCGTCACCGCCGACTGCATCGGAGAACATTTTATGCACGACGAACAGATTGTCATTCACCGAAATCTCATTGAAAATCTCATTAAAAATATTGATAAAAAAATCATCGCCGTCGGGACGACCGTCACCCGGAGTTTGGAATCCATCTTCATCATCGGGGCTAAACTGAGACTCGGAATTTCCAACCCGTTGCACGTAGAACAGTGGGAATACTACGAAAACGAAGCCATTCGAAGCACGTCCGTAATGGACTCTCTGCAAGCTGTTCTCGATTTCTTAGAAAAAAATGAGATGGAATACGTCACCGGTTCCACGCAACTGATGATTGTTCCTTCTTACGAATTTAAAATGATGAAAGGCATCGTCACGAATTTTCACCAACCCAAAAGCACGTTACTTCTTCTGATTTCCGCCTATTTGGGAGACGAGTGGCATACGATTTACGACCACGCACTCAACAGCGAATACCGCTTTTTGAGTTACGGTGACGCCAACCTTTATCTGCCTTAATTCTCTTTGAATGAAAAACTTTTAAGAAAGACTTCAATAGAGAGGCAACATTAAAAAAATAGATTTGTATCATACCCCGTCAAGCGTTTGGAAATGATAAGTGACAGTGAGTTAATACGCAAGTGCAAGCAAGGAGATTCGAAGAGTCAGTCGCTGTTGTACGAAAAATACGCTCCAATGCTAATGGGGATTTGTATGCGATACGCCCACGACGAAGAGGATGCCTGCGACATTTTGCACGACGCTTTCGTCAAGATTTTCACCAACATCAGCAAGGTGGATGAAAATGGCTCCTACGAGGCCTGGATGAAAACCATCACTGTCAACACGGCCATCAATGCCTACCACTACAAGAACAAAACCAAGGGGGCAGTTGCGGTCGATGAGGTGCAGGAACGCGTGGAAGACTTGAGAATCAAGCAAAACGATTTCTTATCACAAGAAATACTGCTGCGGTTCATCAACGAACTTCCCGATGGCTACCGAACCGTTTTCAACCTGTTTGAAATTGATGGATATTCTCATTTGGAAATATCCAAAATGATTGGCAGTTCGTACAGCACCGTACGATCGCAACTTTTCAAGGCCAAACGCGCCCTGAAGAAAAAGATCGAGGAATACCTCGGAACCGAACTTAAACAAAGAGGTTACGGAGAAAACAAGGAAACGGAAGAAGACAATGAATAAAGAAAAAGAAATCGGGGAAATTTTCAAGGAAGGGCTTGATGGCTATCGAAAGGAGCCGCCGGCAAACCTTTGGAATGACATTCAGAACGACCCCACACTGTTGAAATACAACCGCCGCCGCAAGATGGCACGAACTGCTAAATGGGCGGTTGTCGCTACCGTTGCTGCAGTCGCGATTGCCGTTGTTGCACTCCTTCCTTCCATTCCCAAAGAACAAGAGAAAACCACTCCCCTCCCCGTACAAAATCCTTCTTCCACCATCGTTGCATCTGAAAACGAGAACGTTTCCAACACAGTACCCGCACAGATTTCCACTCCGGAACAACCATCTGAAACAACAGACCGCGTCGCTCATTCCAACCAGCCATCTCCCGTCACTTTCAAGCAAGAACCCCGCATCAACCATCAGGAGATGAATACTGCGGCAGCTGTCGAATCCATCCAAGAAACCAAGATAGAAAGTCCATCGCTCGCACAAAGTCTCCACGCTGTCACTCATCCGGAAACGGCACCTATGACTTCCGAGACCAAGCCGTCTAAACCGAGTACGCCCATTGTTTCAGCACCTGTCTTCCAGCTCAAAACCAGAGAGGGGAAACCGATCGAATTCAGTCACGACACTTCCGTCTGCAGGGGCAGCAGACTCACTTTGTTTGTAAAAAATGCGATGGACGTACGCTGGAACATCGGATTGACAGGAGAATCCATCACCGTATTTCCAGATGCTCCTATGTTTGTGGAAGCCACTGTCACAACGTTCGACAAAGTTGACACCACTATTTATATACACGTTGGTATTTTTGAGTGCGGACTTTGGATTCCGACGGCATTCACACCGAACGGCGACGGGCTGAACGACGAGTTCATCATTCACGCGCCGGCGGACATCACGAATTACGAATGCACCATTTTCGACCGTGGTCGCGGAATGCTTTTCCGGACGAACAACATCAAACAGGGGTGGGACGGAAATTTCAACGGAAATCCACTTCCGTTCGGAGCCTACTTCTACATCATCACCTATCGTGATGCATTGGGCGAAAAGCACGTTGAGAAGGGACAAATCACCCTTGTTCGCTAATCGTTTTATACCAAAAAAAGAAAAGAAGATTCCAAAAATCAAGCTCATAGAGACGCAAATCTTTTAAAAGAAATGATAATAATTCCAATAAAACAGATATAAAACATTGAAAATAAGAAGATTGCAGAAAATCCATTTTTTTATTTACAAAAGTGTTCAAGCAATAAAAAAAAATGTACTTTTGCGGTCTCAATCGCTGTCCAATGGTGTAACGGTAGCACTACAGTTTTTGGTACTGTCTGTCTTGGTTCGAATCCAGGTTGGACAACAAAAGGAACTCTCACTACTTTTAGTGGGAGTTTTTTGTAGAGAAGATTTGAAGGGGAGACACTGTTTCCCTTTTTTTATTGAAAAAAAATAATAGAAAAAGAAATATAACAAATTAAAAATCAAAAAGATAAAATGGAAGAACGTTTAAATTTGATTGAGACCTTTGCAGAATTCAAGGATTTCAAAAACATCGAAAGAGAAACCCTGATGCGTATTTTGGAAGACATTTTCCGCTCAGTCTTGACAAAAAAGTATGGTCCGGAAGCCAATTTTGACATCATTGTCAACGTTGACCGCGGAGATTTGGAAATACAACGCTACCGTGAGATTGTAGAAGATGGTGAAGTTGAAAACGAATTTACGCAAATCGAACTTTCAGAAGCCATTAAAATCGAGCCCGACTTTGAAGTAGGCGAAGAGGTGATGGAAAACGTGAAACTCAGTGATTTCGCCCGCCGCGAAATCCTCGCCCTCCGTCAAAACCTTATTTCAAAGATTATGGAATACGAAAAGGATCTCATCTACAAGAAATATGAGAACCGCGTCGGTGATCTGATTACGGGTGAAGTCACACAAGTTTGGCGCAAGGAAATCCTCATCGCCGACGAAGAAGGCGTTGAACTCGTCCTTCCCAAAAACGAACAGATTCCGTCAGACCACTACAAGAAAGGTGACACCTTGACGGCCGTCGTGCTTCGTGTAGAAACCATCTCCACGACTCCGCGCATCACCATTTCCCGTACCGCTCCCGTCTTTTTGGAAAGACTGCTCGAGAACGAGATTCCAGAAATCGACGACGGGCTCATCACCATCAAGAATGTGGTCCGAAGCCCTGGTGAAAGAGCCAAGGTTTTGGTTGAATCCTACGATGACCGTATTGATCCCGTCGGCGCTTGCGTCGGTTTGAAAGGTAGCCGTATTCACAGCATCATTCGTGAACTTCGCAATGAAAACATTGATATTATTCCTTTCACTCCAAACATCAAACTTTTGATCACCAGAGCATTGAGCCCTGCAAAAATCACCTCGATTGATATTGACGACGAAACCAAGAACGCCAATGTCTATATGAAACCGGATCAAGTTTCATTGGCAATCGGTAAGGGTGGATACAATATCAAACTCGCCAGCAAACTCACCGGCTACGAAATCGACGTATTCAGAGATGACGTTGTGGAAGAAGACGATGTTGATTTGAAAGAATTCAACGATATTTTCGACCAATGGGTTATTGATACTTTCAAACAAATCGGTTGCGATACAGCAAAGAGCGTATTGAAACACACACGCGAAGAACTCATTCAGCGTACCGACTTGGAAGAAGAGACCGTTGACGCGATGATTGCCGCCGTCAAGGAGGAATTAGAAGTGGAATAATCCTCTCATCCAACTCCAAATTCTCGTAAAATCAATCAATTAGAAATAAAATAAAATCAATATATGGGTGAAGAAAGAAAAATACCAAGATTAGGAGCCGCAGCTAAAGAATTCAATGTGGGGACAAGTACGATTGTTGAAATTCTGAAGAAAAACGGAATGGAGATCGAAGACAACCGCAATGCGAAGCTGACCGGCGATATGTACGATATTTTACAGAAAAAGTTGAGCGGCGAGAAAAAAGTGAAGGAGGAATCTCAAAAAATCGATATGGACTTCTCCCACAACAAAGCCGGAGCCAAGGAGTCGGAAGCAAAATCAGTAGAGACAACGGAAGAAGAACCGTCTGAAACCATCCTCGTCAAAGGAAATACCATCGAAAAAGAGACGATTAAGATTGAAGTCAGTCGCCCCAAAATCATTGGGAAAATCAACTTGGATGCAGCGAAAGAAGCCAAAGAAGAACCCGAAGAAGCTCCTGAGAAGGTTAAAGAAGAAGTTGTTGTAGAAGCTAAAGAAGAGGTGCAGGAAGAACCCGCTCCCAAGGAAGAACCCGCCGCTGAAGTGGAGGAAACGCCCGTCGTGGAAGAACCTGCCAAGCCGGAAATCAAAGAAGAGAAGCCCGCAAAACCACAACCGGAAAAGGTGGAAGTGAAAGTGGAAAAACCGGCAGGCCTCAAGGTTGTTGGCAAGGTTGACTTGAATGCTCCTGTCAAGAAAGCAGAAAAGCCGAGCGCAAAGGAACCGGTCAAAGAAGAAAAACCTGAAGAACAGGAACCATCCGAAACGCAACACGAAGTTGCAAGCAAACCGCAACCGGAAAAGGTGGAAACCGTGGTCGAAAAGCTGAAAGCACCTACCATCGTGGGTAAAATTGACCTGGATGCCATCAAAGATACGAGCAAGAAGAGCAATGCTGCGGACGCTGCCGCCAAGAAGAAAAAAAGAAAGAGAATTAAACAGGCCGCTAACGTCAAACCTGAAAAGCCAAACGAACAGCCCAAAGCCAAAAAAGCGGAGCCGAAGATTGAGATTTCACAAGAGGATGTCCAGAACGAAATCCGCAAAACGATGGAGCGCCTTGCTCCGAAGGGCAAGTCAAAGGCCGCACAACGTCGCCGCGACAAACGCAAGGAACGTCAGGAAGAGAACCTCATCCACGAGCAGGAGGAACTCGAACAGCAGAAAGTATTGAAAGTCACGGAATTCATCACCGCTAATGAGCTTTCTTCTTTGATGAATGTTCCTGTGGCAAAAATCATCTCCACCTGTATGAGTGCCGACATCTTCGTTTCCATCAACCAACGATTGGATGCTGAAATCATCACTTTGTTGGCCGAAGAATTCGGCTACGAAGTCAAGTTTGTAGGCGTAGATGACGACGAAGAGCACAAAGAGGAACTCACTTCCGACGCTCCCGAAGACTTGGAACCTCGTCACCCCATCATTACCGTTATGGGTCACGTTGACCACGGTAAAACTTCCTTGCTTGACTACATCCGTAAATCCAACGTCATTGCCGGTGAAGCGGGTGGAATCACGCAGCACATTGGTGCTTACGAAGTTACTTTAAGTGACGGAAGAAAGATTACGTTCTTGGATACGCCTGGTCACGAAGCATTTACCGCTATGCGTGCCCGTGGTGCCAAAATCACTGACGTTTGTATCATCGTCATCGCCGCTGATGACTCGATTATGCCTCAAACGGTGGAAGCTATCAACCACGCACAGGCAGCCGGCGTTCCTATGGTTTTCGCCATCACCAAAATAGACAAACCACAAGCCAATCCCGACAAAATCAAGGAAGGACTTGCTGCAATGAATATTCTTGTAGAAGACTGGGGCGGAAAATACCAGTGCCAAGAAATTGACGCGAAACACGGTACCAATGTGAACGAACTTTTGGAAAAGGTTCTTTTGGAAGCCGAATTGTTAGAGCTCAAAGCCAATCCGAACCGTTTGGGTATCGGAACCGTCATTGAATCTTCTTTGGACAAAGGAAAAGGATATGTTGCTAAAGTGTTGGTTCAAAACGGAACCCTTAGTATGGGAGACCCGATTTTGGCAGGACCGTGCTTCGGTAAAGTCAAAGCACTCTACAATGAACGTAATCAGAAAGTTAAATCGGCGGGGCCTGCCTCACCGGTACTTTTGTTGGGATTGGACGGAGCGCCGCAAGCGGGTGACATCTTCAAAGTTTGCGAAACCGAACAGGAAGCCCGCCGCGTAGCGACCAACCGTGCTCGCCTCATCCGCGAACAGGGTCTGAGAACGCAAAAGCACATCACTTTGGAAGAAATCGGCCGTCGTATTGCTATCGGTGACTTTAAGGAACTAAATGTCATTGTAAAAGGTGACGTGGACGGCTCCGTTGAAGCGCTCGCTGACTCCTTGATGAAACTCTCCACCGAACAAATCCAAGTCAACGTCATTCACAAGTCAGTGGGTCAAGTAACTGAAAGCGACGTAATGTTGGCCTCCGCTTCCGATGCAGTCATCGTGGCTTTCCAAGTCCGTCCTTCTGCCGGAGCCCGCAAACTTGCTGAAAAAGAGCAGATTGACCTTCGTACTTACTCCATCATCTACGATGCTATCGAAGAAATCAAAGATGCTATGGAAAGTATGTTGGCTCCCAAGATTCGTGAAAAAGTACTTTGCAACATCGAGATCCGTGAAGTCTTCAAAATCACGAAAGTGGGTAATGTGGCCGGATGTATCGTCTTGGATGGTAAGATTGCCCGTTCAACGAAAGTCCGTCTTATCCGTGACGGTATCGTCATCTACACCGGCAAATTGGCTTCCCTCAAACGTTTCAAAGACGATGTCAAGGAAGTGGTTTCCGGACAAGACTGCGGTTTGAACATTGAAAACTTCAACGACATCAAAGTCGGTGACATCATCGAAGGTTACGAAGAGTACGAAGAA
The DNA here is from genome assembly GCA_002314795.1 of Bacteroidales bacterium UBA1756. Taxonomy (GTDB): domain Bacteria; phylum Bacteroidota; class Bacteroidia; order Bacteroidales; family WCHB1-69; genus UBA1756. The sequence goes on from DCHI01000078.1 coordinate 72,316, forward strand.
AAAGCGACTCTTTAATGTAAAACAAGAGCAATAAACACAAAAAAGCGACTATGGATTTCACTTTTCTCCATCATCCGAAACCGAAAAAATTCGAATACAAACCACGCTACTATCAGCCCGAGAAAGAGCCGGACGAGCAGGGGCGCATTCCCGATGAAACGGAGCAATTTGCCAGACGGCTTCACCGCGAGTGGAACTCCAAACGTACCCGCCAAGAGAAAAAAGGGTTTTCAAAAATCACCGTCTTGTGGCTGGTTATCATTTTAGGACTATTGCTCTACTTTATTTTACGATAGAATAGCGACAAGCAACAAAGAGCGACCTTCACGGGTGGCTCTTTTTTTGTTTAGAACCCCATTGCCGTAAATGATTGTTTTGTATGTTTGCGCCACTTTCTGAACAAGATTTATGATTATTGTATAGGTTATGAAACGTTTTATTTTCACATTGATTATCCTATGTTTCTCAGGCATTATCCACGCAAAAAACATTGACGGAGGAATTTTTCATTCAGAAAAAAATGTAATCACATACGACTTTAACCGAACTGATTATGCTCGAGAATGGATTATCCAACCTGAAATCTGTCCTGATATTTTACGAGTATATTGTGAAAGAGAGACTTTGGTTACATTTCATTTGGGGAAGAAGAATCTACAATCGAGACTTACACGCAACTCTTTCTTTATCAACTATGCGTGGCAATCGCGAATAAATGATGGCGTGCGAAAAGCCAATGGAAACTGGATAAAAGAATATGAGGATTACTATCTTGATAAAGCATACAGAACCGAAGATGGAGATACGATTTTCATTGCTGATTCACTTCGAAGATGGACTATGCCTACAGTAATATTGATTGGAGAATTCACCTTTTCTGCAGCGGAGGATTTTTTGGTAAATCTATATGAAACAAAAAATCGCCCGTTATTCATCGGCCAAGAAACAGGAGGTTCAACCGGTTCTCCTTTAGTAATCGACAATCTCCCCTGTGACGGACGAGCCAGACTTTGCACACGAAGGATTCTATACCCTTATAGCCACACACCTTTTGTTAACAAGGGTGTAACTCCTGATATAATTGTCCCCACATCTTTTAAAAGTTATTCTTCTGGCCAAGATGAAGTTTTAGAAAAAGCGAAAACAATAGTGATAAAGATTAAAGGGATGTAAGAGGCACAGAACAAATTGTACA
>DCHI01000017.1:0-1861 GCA_002314795.1 Bacteroidales bacterium UBA1756
CTTCCTACTTCCTACTTCCTACTTTATACTTCATACTTTATACTTTATACTTTATACTTTATACTTTATACTTCCTACTTCATACTTTATACTTCATACTTTATACTTCATACTTTATACTTCATACTTTATACGTGTTTTTGTCGTTATTACCGACGTAAATTCCAAACATTATGAGCACAACCATTTTATGGGCAGACGACGAGATTGATTTGTTAAAGCCACACATTTTATTTTTAAAAGGAAAAGGATACGATGTAATTCCGGCGGTTAGTGGCAACGAAGCCATTGATATTTTAGACGGAGGCGCGTCAGTAGATATCATCTTTTTAGATGAGAATATGCCTGGATTAAGTGGAATTGAAACGTTGAAATACATCAAAACCACCCATCCGCACACACCCGTTGTGATGATTACGAAAAGCGAGGAGGAACACATTATGGAAGACGCCATCGGGTCCAACATCGCGGACTACCTCATCAAGCCGGTCAATCCGAATCAGATTTTGCTGTGCTTAAAAAAGAATGTGGAAAATGACAAAATCGTGAATGAAAAAAGCACGATGGCGTACCAGCAGGCCTTTCGCGACATTTCGGTAAAAATATCCGATAGTATGTCCATCAGTGAATGGGAAATGTTGTATAAAGAGTTGGTATATTGGGAGTTGGAACTCGACAAGATTGAAGACAGCAGCGTCGGTGAAATTCTTGCCAACCAGAAAGAAGAAGCCAACCTGCAGTTTTCCAAATTCGTAACACAAAACTATAAGGACTGGATTAGTGGAAAAACAGCAGAAAAACCGTTATTTTCGCACACCATTCTCAAGGAAAAGCTGTTTCCTCGCCTGACAGAAGATAAAACGGCTTTCTTGTTTGTCGTTGACAATCTGCGATACGACCAGTGGAAAACCATTCTTCCGTTCATTCACCCTTACTTCCGTGTGGATGAAGAGACCTTGTTCTACAGCATTTTACCGACGGCGACGCACTACGCCCGCAACGCTATGTTCGCCGGACTGATGCCTTCGGAAATCGCCAAAAAGTATCCGCAATACTGGCTCAATGAAAATGATGAAGGCGGCAAAAACCAGTATGAACAACCACTTTTGGAAGAACATTTGAAACGTTTTGGAAAAAACAGCAAGATTAGTTTTTCCAAGATTCTGAATATGGACTTTGGCAAGAAAATACTTGACAGTTTTCCAAATATGATGAGAAATTCACTCAACGTAGTGGTTTTCAACTTTGTAGATATGCTTTCGCACGCCCGCACCGATGTGGATCTCATCCGTGAACTGGCAAACGACGAAAAGTCCTATCGCAATGTAACGGCGACGTGGTTCTCCAACTCGGTGATGTTGGAAATGCTGAAGTATCTTTCGGAGAAAAAGATTCCCGTGTTCATCACGACGGACCACGGAACCATCAAGATTGAAAAACCGGTGAAAATCATTGGGGACAAACAGACCAACAGCAACCTCAGGTACAAAGTAGGACGCAACTTGGACTGCAATTCCAAAGATGTCTTTGAAGTGACTCGTCCAGAAGAAATCTTCCTCCCGAAAGAAAATCTGACATCCTCCTTCATCTTTACATCCGGCAATTCCTTCTTTGCCTATCCCAACAATTATGCCCATTATGTCAATTATTACAAGAATACTTTCCAACACGGAGGCATTTCTTTGGAAGAAATGTTGATTCCATTCGTCAGTTTGATGCCAAAATAGAGTGTAACAAACTGAAAATCAAATATAAAAAAATATTTATCTTTTTTTTCAAAAAAGTGTTGGAAGGAAACAAAAAAAGTGTATTTTTGCATCCTCGTTAAGAGAGAAAGGGAGCATAGCTCAGTTGGTTCAGA
>DCHI01000017.1:1989-6645 GCA_002314795.1 Bacteroidales bacterium UBA1756
GAACTAATAGTGAACTAAGGATTCGGTCATACGTGTTTTTTAGCCTGTTCAAAACACACTCTTTATTTTGCAGTAGAACGAACGGAATCTTTTTGCACTTAATTCGTTTATTTAAAATAAATCGCTTGTCCTCCCCCGGGTGCCATTCTGATTTCTAACGTGTCTTTCCGTGTAACTATTCTTTTTTCAATAACGTATGCCGTCGGATTGGTCTCCCAGTTGGCATCGGGCGCATCAGCATAGATGGTGGCTTCAAACTTTTTCCCTTTCGGCAGAAAAGTGAGTGGCACGCGCACGGTGCGGGCTTGTTCGTTCGTGCTGGCCCCAAGAAAGAAGCTCTCGCCGGCGCGTCGCACAATGACCACGTACTCACCGATTTCGCCTTGCAGTGCCTCGCTCCAGTCGCAGTCGGGGTTGAAGTCACGGTAAAACTGAAAACAAGGGTGATTCTCGTAGTTTTCAATGAGGTCCGAAGCCATTTGCAGCGGTGAGTACAGGATGACCCAGTTGGCCAACTGCTTGCAGATGGTGGTGTGAACGCGGCTGTTGCCTTGATCGTTGTCGTTCCATTTTTGGTGAGTCGGCAGGTTGCGCGTGCTGTCGAAAAGAATGTCGAAAGTACCGGGCGTGTAGTCGAGTGGACCGGCGAGCATACGAGTAAACGGCAGAATTTCGTGATGAGATGGCGGGTTTCCTTCGCTCCAAGCGTTCCATTCCATCCCGCGAACACCCTCCCGCGTCATCATATTCGGATAGGTGCGCCGCAGTCCCGTCGGCTTGATGGGCTCGTGCACGTCCAACATAATGCGGTGGTTCGCAGCCGTTTCCACCACACGACGGTAGTGCTGCACGTTGAACTGTCCGTGGTGCGAGTGCCCGTCCGGAAGTCCGCCGGCATAACCCGTTTTCACACAATGGATTCCGTAGTCCTCTAACCACTGATAGGTACGTTCAAGTTGGCGTTCGTAATTGTAAATGTTGCCGCCGGTTTCGTGGTGACTGATGATGGCAACTCCCTTGCGTGCGGCGTAGCGGACGATGGAATCCATATCGAAATCTGCGTACGGCTTCGTGAAATCGAAATTCTGGCGACTCCCCCACGTTTCCCAACCTTCGTTCCAACCTTCGAAGAGCACGGCATCGATGTTGTTGTTGGCGGCGAAATCGATATAGCGGATGGCGTTAGCTGTAGTGGCGCCGTGCCGTTCGTCCATTGTCCACGACTGGATTCCGAGGTGCATTCCCCACCAGATGCCGATGTACTTCATCGGACGAATCCAGCTAAGGTCGCCCGCAATTTTGCACGGTTCGTTGAGATTGAGAATGAGGTTGGAATTGATAAGGTCAACGGCCTTGTGACCGATTTGCACGGTACGCCACGGGGTGAAAAAGTAAGGGGAGCTGATGGAATCGCCTTCGTGCAACAGCTGTCTCCGGCTATGGAAACAGAATTGGTCGGCGGGGATTCGGGCTTTGATACCGTCGGGCCACGAGGCCAGTTGTGCGCGGAAGCGGAGTGAGTCGGTGCGGACGAGTGTCATTTCCGGAAAGTTGGTAAGTGCGGCTTCGTGGATACTGCCGTAGATGCCCGAAAAAGTGTGAAAGGTCATCGGTGTGTTCGCGTTGTCGATAGCTGAAAGGGACTGCGAGCGATAAAGAAATTCGTAGGAGTCGAAGTTGGCGGGGATGGACCACGAGGCGGCCTCTTCTACAAAGTTAAACTCCGTCAACTCGTTGGTTATGAACAAAGTATCAATGTCGTTTTGAGGAATCTGGTAACGAAAAGCGAAGCCATCGTTGAAAACACGAATCTCAACGCAAAAGACGACAGGCCCTAAACGGTCGGAATCGGAATCGGGCTTTGAAGCGTAACTGCGCCATAAAAGTTTATAGTGGCATTCGATGGTTTTATTCTCGCCCCACGGCTGCTGCCACACAACGGGTTTTCCCATTTTGTGTGTTTGGGCAGTCTCCAATCCCACAAGATGATCCTTGTAATTATCCGTCCCTTTCGTCTCAAATCCCAATCTTGATTTATTTATAAATAGTTGATTATCAACAGTAACGGAATAATACGGAATCCCATTTTCTTCGCTAAGAAAAACGGTTATGCGTCCGTCGGGCGATGAAATGCTGTTGATATCAGTCTTTTTATGTTGCTGTGCGAAAGAGAGTGACGACAGCAGGATAAAAAGGGCGGTGATGACGATGCGGGACATATTGGTGGGAATTGGTGAAAAACGGAGCCGCGAAAATACAGAAAATGTGGGAGATGGAGGAAAATAATTGATTGCTTTAATTACTTTAGATACAGTTGTTTTTGGAGATAATTTTCAATACCAGTGTTAAATACGTGAGTCATTCTATCGTGACTTTCACAATATCCATTTTCTTTTTCCGACAAATAATGCAATCTGGTAGGAAGGTGTAAAGAGGAAGTAAATGTGTTGTCCTTAACAATACAATCTAAAACAACATTTGATTTCAGGTTTGTTTGAATGATATTGTTGATATGAGGATCTCTGAAAGAATATCCGAAAGAAAAGAATTTATCGCAAGTATCGCAATCAAATGAAAAAGCGTTGAAACCGAAACTGAATGGTTCCGAAAATACACGTTGTGTTTTGGAATATCCAACAATTATTGGCGAAAACAACAAGTTATCATTAGGATTACCACCTTCTATATTTATGGAGATGTCGGAAAAATAATGGTTCCCACTTGGAAAGAAGACAGGTCTATACGGGATTTCGTTGCTTAAACCGATGTAACGAGAACCGTGTAAATTGAAATGTGAAAAATCAGAAGAACAGAACTCTGATAAATTATATTGAAAATCTATTGGTTTTGGATCAAGTGATTCTACAACAGTATTTGGAGTCATTTCTAATTTGCAAAAGTCTTCAATACTTGAAGTGTTTGTGCCTAAATCAAATTTATCTCTGTTATTTGGTGGTATAGCTTCTGACAATCCTTCATTTAATTTATATTTATGGAAAATATAAGGAATGAGTCTATCATAATTTGTAGTGTAGAATTTCACTTTATAATCACGTCCTATCAATGATTCTACAAAAGTAATTAAATGCTCATTTAGTGCTGAATAATTCTCAATGCTTTCCGGATTATCATAACAAATGATGCGTTCAAGAATGGTTGAAATAGTGTGTTTCAATACGTTTGCTATGTACACTCTTTCAGATACGTTGTTCGTACTCTCATTCTTTTTGATGATGTTTAGCAAATCTATATTAATGCCGTAAATTGCAGGTAGTAACGAATTGAAAAGCGGAGATTTGCCATCTCGTATTGTCTTAGAAAAAATATAATTTTGCAAGGATTCAATACAAGCGATGTATGTTTCAAAATTAATATCATTGCTTTCATAATAATCCGTAAGCTTCTGTATAATTGAGTCTGTAAAGAGTTTGTCATACGGATAGCACTTCAATCTATTTAAAAGGCATCCTGAACTCGGGCCTCTCCACGGAATTGCGAACCCTGCGCCGAGTAAAATTACTGCTTTTTTCATAATGATTGAATAATTTGTATTAATAACAAAGTTGTGTTATCATTGTTCATAATTGGGAAATAACTTTTGTTTCTAAAATGTTTTTTGATATTTATAATTTCAAGTTGAGGATTTCGGATAATAGTCTTATTTTTGCAGAGCTAAAAATCATAGAAATCAATCATAAAAACAATCGCTATGCCAATCAAATGTAATAATTGCGGGGCAGAAAATGCTGATAATGCCAAATTTTGTTGCGAATGTGGAGGTGAATTAGGTTATTACTGCGCTATGTGTGGCGCTCATAATATTAAAGGCAAATACTGTAATCAGTGTGGTAATGAACACGTGGAAGTGGACTGGGAAACGGCTTCAACCGATCCTCGTGACTATGGGCTAAACATTGATAAAGATGGCCATCAATTACGTAACATTGATATAAGCAAAGTATATCAAGATGAATCAGGCATATACACACTTGACAGGAAAGTGTTTTTGCAAGGGAAGTACGGAGTAGAGGATATATCAATCAGAAATGGCACTCGTATTATTTGCGACAATGCATTCCGCTCTACATTGGCAAAAAGAATTTTTATTCCAGATACCGTTACAAAAGTTGGAAGGATGGAATCTTGCGGAGGCAAAACTATGCCATCCGTTTCCGTTTTATGCAGTAACATTGATGATTGCCGTACGCTGTTTGGTAGTTGCAGCAATCTGCATATCATCATTACCGATTCCGTGACGGAAATTAGGGAATATGCATTCGCTAGTTGCAGCAGTCTTCAATCCATCACCATCCCTGATTCCGTGACTGTAATTGATGAAAATGCTTTTTCTGGTTGCAGCAGTCTTCAATCCATCACCATTCCCGATTCAGTGACGACAATTAAGAAAGAAGCATTCTACGGTTGTACCAGTCTTCAATCCATAACCATTCCCGATACCGTGACTGTAATTGATGAAAAAGCTTTTTATGGTTGCAGTAGTCTTCAATCCATCACCATACCCGATTCCGTGACTGAAATTGGAGATCGTGCATTCAAAGATTGTAGCAGTCTTCAATCCATTACTATACCCAATTCAGTGACTGGTATTTATTACCATGCATTTGCTGGTTGTACCAGTCTTCAATCCATCACCAT
>DCHI01000068.1 GCA_002314795.1 Bacteroidales bacterium UBA1756
TGCACTTTTTGTTTTGGGGATTATACTTGCAGTGGTTTTTGCTTCTTGTCATAGCGCTGAATTTAAGGAAATTAAGAAAGCTTGTACGGAAGCAGAACAACAGTTTGACGAAGCTCAAGATTGTGAATCTCTTGGTAAAGCTTTCTTCGAAAGTGTTCAATCTTTGGGCGAAGCTTACCAAAAAATGGAAACATTGGACGAAAAAGAAAAGGCAGAGGCAGAAGAACTCTTCCAAAATCTTGAAAACAAACTCAAAGAACGCGAAGACGTACTTTGCAAAGACTATAATCCGGATGCCGATGCTGTCGAAGAAGTAATGGACGAAGTCGAGGACTCTTTGGAAGTCGCTGAAAAATCCCTTGACAGCATTGCAAAATAATAACCACATTGTCATTGAAATACTCAAGGCAGTCGAAAACCGGCTGCCTTTTTTTATGCCTTTTTTGGTAAGCAAATAAAAAATAGTATTTTTGCAAATCGAAAATCAAATTTTTAATTTGCAAAATATTATTATATAATATTGATTATGAGTGGTTTAATAACAAGAAATATTGCTTCAGAAGTCCAAAAATACCTGCAATTATTTCCAGCAACAGCAATTTTGGGTTCGCGTCAATGCGGTAAATCAACGTTGATGAAGATGATTTGCCAAAACGAGGAGCGATTTCTGTTCATAGATTTACAGGATAGACGTGAACGGCAAAAACTTGAAAATGCAGAACTGTTTTTCAAAAATAATGAAAATCGGACCATCTGTTTGGATGAAGTGCAGTTGATGCCAGAACTATTTGATTGCTTGCGAGTGGAAATAGACCGATGCCGAAAGCCGGGCCGTTTCGTGCTTTTAGGTTCCGCGTCTTGCAAACTCTTACAGCACACGTCAGAATCTTTGGCCGGTCGTATAGGAATACTTGACTTGACACCGTTTCTTGTAAATGAAGTCTCTGTAAAAGAGAATTTTAACCTTTTTACATATTGGTTCCGAGGAGGTTATCCTGATAGCTACTTGGCAGTCTCCGACGAAACGAGCATTCTGTGGCGCGAAAATTTCCTACGAACTTATATGGAACACGATATTCCTCAGGTAGGTTTCCCTATTGCCGCACCTAAAATGATGAGACTGCTCTCGCTCTTAGCCCACGAACACGGCGGCAGTTTGAATTCCTCTAAGTTGGGAGCTGCGATGGATATTACCGCGCCGACACTCAGACACTATGTTGACATTTTGGAACAGACCTACGTTCTACGCATCCTGCCACCCTATTTTCGTAATATCCAAAAACGCTTGGTCAAAGCCCCTCGGCTGTATGTACGCGACACGGGAATCCTTCATCAAATTTTAGAAATAGATGATTTTAATGCTTTGTTAGGACATCCTATTTTTGGTCTTTCCTGGGAAGGAATGGTCATTGAAAACGTATGTACCGTCACCCGAAATGCCAAACATAGTTTTTATAGAAGTGCCAACGGAAGTGAAGAATTGGATTTGATTGTAGAATATGCTGACAAACTGATTGCCATTGAGTGCAAAGCAAATACAGATCCTAAGCTCACCGAAGGATTTTGGAAAGCAATCGACACATTGCAACCCGATTATACATACGTCGTTTGCCCAATTAATGACAACTATTCATTACGTGAAAATGTGGAAGTGGTTGGACTTCAAAATCTTATTGAGTTTCTTTCAAAAAAATAGTTACTCGCAATAAACGTTGCCGCGCTCGTCCATACGATAGCACGGCGGCAAGTCGAAAGCGTTACGCACATTCGGTTCCGTTAACACATCCTCCGTACTGCCGAAGGCGAGCAATTCGCCCTGTTTCAGCAGTAACGTTTTATCGGCAAACTGCTTCGCAAACGAGAAGTCGTGAAGTACCACCACCACGGTGACTTTCTGCTCCCGATTGAGTTCTCTCAGACTTTTCATCACCTCAAACTTGTATGCCACGTCCAAATTGGCCAACGGCTCGTCCAAAAGGAGCAGCGGTGTCTGCTGCGCCATCGCACGTGCCACCATCACCCGCTGTACTTCGCCGCCACTCAACTGCGTGAGCTGTCGGTCTTTCAATGGCCACAGCCCATTTTTGTGTAACATTTCCGTTACCACCGCTACGTCTAACGGTGTGCTGACTTGCCAGCGGGACTGGTGCGGATGCCGGCCCATCATCACGGTGTCAAAAACGGAAAAGTCGAAAACGACGTCGGTGCGCTGGGCGACAAAGCCAAGTTGGAGCGCCAACGTGCGAGCAGAAAAAGTGGCAAGTGGCTTTCCGTCAATGACTACGGAGCCCGTGAACGGAGAATCTAACAGATTGGAAACCGCTTTCAAAAGTGTGGATTTCCCGGAGCCGTTCGGTCCAATGACCGCACAAAAATCTCCTTTTCCCAAATGAAAGGAGATGTTCTTCAAGACAGGTTCCTGTTCGTACGAGAAGTTCAAATTAGTAACAGAGAGCATCCGGATTATTTTAGACTTTGGACTTTAGACTTTGGACTTTAGACTTTGGACTTTAGACTTTAGACTTAAGACTTTTGATTTAAGACTTTTGATTTAAGACTTTTGATTTAAGACTTTTGACTTTCTACTTTCTACTTTCTACTTTCTACTTCCTACTTCCTACTTCTTACTTCTTACTTCTTACTTTCTACTTCCTACTTCTTACTTCTTACTTCCTAACGAATCAGCGTGAGTGAACTGTGGTAATCCAATGCTTTCACGTGGCCTTCGTAATGAAAAACGTAGTAATAGACACCATCGGACAGATTTTCGCCCGTAAAACCGCTCTCCTCGTTATATAAAATATCGTCCTTAAGGTAGGTTTGATAATTTTCCTTTTCATAAACCTTCTTTCCCCAACGGTCGTAAATTGTCAGCCGATTCGGAAGATTGGGATTCAGGTTTTTGATGGCAAAAACATCGTTCTTTCCGTCTCCATTCGGAGTCATAATGTTGGGGAAGACGAGGTCGGCATCCACGTAAGCGTAATGAGAGACGCTTCCTTCGCAGCCGAAGGAGGAGATAACGCTGAGTGTTACCAAAAATTCGCCCCACGTCCCGTACTGGTGTGCGGTATTATATTCCACTGTCGTCTCGGTGTTCCCGTCACCGAAATTCCAAGTCCACGTAAACGTTTCGCTGCCGTAACTATGGGAAGCATCCGTCAGATTCAGGAACTGGATTTCGGCATTTTCCGATAGCATCACCCGTTCTGGGTTGGCTACAAAATCGGGCTCCGGACGTCCTGTAATCGTTAAATGTAACGTCACGGTGCTGTCACAGCCGAACGCATTCTGCAAATGCTGAACGAACTCAAAATCACCGACTTGCGCAACAGCATCTCCCGTCAGGTTGAAATGGTGAAGCTGGTACGGTTCATTTTGGCAAATTGTGTCATAAAAAGGTGTCTCGTCAACGCGCAAGACATTGATAGCCAAAGTGAAGGAACTGTCACATCCCGCAGAACTTACCGTCTGATGGACGAACTCGTGCCAGCCCAACTCCATCGTGTCCGTCTGCAAGTGAAAGCCGTTTTCATTGTAATTGTTCCCTTGACAGATTTCCACCGTTTCGTGAAGATCATAGACGGGATTAACGGTTAAATTCACTGTTTGCGAACTATCGCATCCGTACTGATTCGTAAAAATGTCGAGATATTGATGGGGACCAACCGGCAAGTCGGCGGCGGCAATTTGCAAACCGTAAGCCGAAAAATCTTCCCCTTCGCAAATCGCGGTGTCATACGTGAAAATTTCGCTGGGTAAGACAACCAGTTCCAACAAAACGATACTATCACAATGATTGACAGTTTGATAGGTGGAGTCGAGGAACAACGTCCCCACGGTGGATGTTTGTGCGGTGGAAACGTTGAAACCATATTCGTTATAGGGCTCGCGTTGGCAAATGGTATCTTGAATGAGAATGGTATAGTCGGGGTTGACCGTTACAGAAAACTCCGCCGTTGCGGGGCATCCGTTGGTGTCAACAATGGTGTATTCGAGCTGATAAACCGCCGCTGAATCATTGAAAAGGAATGTGTTATTGTTGAAAGTTCCCCCCGTGTAAACGCCGCCTGCCGGCAATCCCGACAATACGGCGCTGGAGTCATTAAGGCAATGGACGGAACTGCCGTGACTGACAAACGGAACAAAATTTGCGACCGTCACTTGGGCCGTAGCAGTTTGCAAGTTGGCATCCGTAACGGTTACGGTGTAGGTTCCGGCGCAAAGTGCGAAAGCGGTGTCGGTGGTCTGACTCGAGTTATCGCTCCAAAGGTAGGTATAGGGAGGCGTTCCGCCATTGGGAACGGCCACCGCGATAGCATTGCAGGACGGTTCGGGCGGATCTACGCAAACGTCGTTGCAGATGGCGTACGTCGGTGAGGACGGTGACGACTGCCAAACCCCGCCATCGGGGACGCGGCGGAAGGAACTGCCAAGGTAACTTTGCGGATTGAGGGAGGAAATGTAGTTCTTGCGTGTGGCGGGAATCTGGTCGTAGGATGCGAGCGTGCCGTTAAAACCGCAGTCGTTGGTTGCTGGCGTACAAGGGGAGCACGACATACAGGAATTGGTTTGGCTGCACCAGCTGATGGCGTCCTGCGGAACGCCGTTCGCGTCATAGAAAGCAAACCAGCCCCCCGCGTTGGGGAACCAAAGTCGGCCGCCTCCGCCACCAAGGCAGTAGCGGGTATCAATCACCACTTCCACCACATTACCTCCGTTCTGTACCAATAAGTTGGACGGGACAGCCGCCGCACGGTAACCGCGTACCATACAGAATCCTTGCGGCGGAACGACCGTTCCTTGAGGCAAGGCAAAGCCACCGCCCCAGTTTCCCGATTGGTACGTATTGTCATAGGCGTTATTCCCTAAAAAATAACACGAAATATCGACCGAGTCGCATTTGTGCGGATTGTACAACTCAATCCATTCGCCGCCGCCCGTCGTGTGATAATTGCTTCCCACCATAGAACCATCGTAGGAATTAGGGGCAAGCATCACTTCGTTAATCAGAATCGTTGGCCCGTTATAAAAGCAGTTTCGACCGATGCAATCCGTATTGTCTGTTGCGGTTACGGAGACAGTAAGCGTCTGCGAAAAAAGGACAAAAAGGCAGCCACATAGCCCAATTGTCAGAAAGATTTTTTTCATAAAAAAAGAATTAAGAACTCCCCTCGCTACCTTATCAACACGGGAGCAAACGTACAAAAAAAATTTACAATATTTTTGCACATCAGTATAAAAAAAATAGAATTAGAAAAAGAGGGTAAGCATTTCTGTAACAGACACATTGCAGAGATACTCATTCAGGTCAATGGATTCTAACACCGATTGGAGTGCGGTTTCATTGTATTCTTTTCCAATAAAAAAATGTTCAAAATCAGAAATTTCTTTTTTAGAGAAAAAGTCACCAAAGATTTTTATCGCTACGATACGGCCCTGTTCTACGGAAAGATTCACCTCCACGGTTCCACCGGTCGTGCGTCCCATTTTTGTGAAATCGAACTTCGGTGATGTTCCGAAATTCCACTCCCATTTCACGTATTTTTCGTCACGCAGACGCTGTATTTGTTTCAAATCCTCCTCTGAAAATTCGTAGGCAACCGCATTCTTTTCGCCTTTTACAAAAGCCATCACCACATCAATAAACTCCGTCACCGTCATCGCTTGCGGCAGATGTTCCTGAATATTGGTGACGCGCTTGCGGACCGATTTTACCGCTTTATCCTTGAATTTCAATGGATTGACTTTTAATGCGGCGGACAAATCCTCCATTTCAGAAGCGAACAGAAGCGTTCCGTGGTGCAGAATCCGATTCTGATAGACACACTGGGCATTTCCCGAAAACTTTTTTCCGTCAATCATTAAATCGTTGCGTCCTTCGAAGGTTGCTGGAACCCCCAACGTGTTTAAAACCTGGATGATAGGTTCAGAAAATGTCCGAAAATCGCCAGACCCCTTTGCTCCAATGAAGGTGTAGTTCACGTTGCCGAGGTCGTGAAAAACGGCACCGCCGCCAGTCATTCGCCGCACCACCTTGATATCGCGCTCACGAACAAAGTCCAAGTTGATTTCTGCAGCCGAATTCTGATATTTCCCAACAATGACAGACTGGTCGTTGCGCCACAACATAAACACGTCTTCTGAAAAATTCTTCAGGACGTACTCTTCGGCGGCTAAGTTAAAATAGGGGTCGGTAGATGGGTTGTAGATGCAATACATAGAAGACTAACGTGACTCGCCCAAAACGGATTCCAAAATTCGTTCACGAAGTTCCTGCACACGCTTGAAAAGCGAATTTCCCGTTCTTTGATATTTATGGAAACGACACAAACTCAGGAACTTAATCCACAATCTTTCCCAATAATAGTAGTGAAGTAGGAAGAGGAATGACGCCACGATGTACAAGACGGCAAATAGCCAAGTGGTGAGGCAGCCCACAAGAACGAACAAAAAAATGTAGCAGATGGGGAACGTAATGATAGCGCCCACGCAGAAATTGATGGAGGAACTGAAGAACCGGTCTTTCAATTTTCTTTTTATCAGTTCGCACGCGCGGAAGGGAATGAAATTGTTGACCAATCCAAAAAGAAATCCAGGGAAGCCGAGCAAAAGAACGAGTGCACGCATAATGACACCGGAAATCGGGACGGGACTTTCAAATTCCCAGTCGCGCAGACGCAGTTTTTCAAGTCCTTCACGGTATTCGGCAGCATCGGACATCAACTGTTCAAAACGTTCCGGTTCCTGCTCCTTGATGGTATCAACAATGCCAACTAACTCTTTATCAGACAAAAGGGAAGAATAGGGGCGTTCGTCGTCCCATTCGGGTGTTGTTTCATAATCCACAAAATGGCGAGCGACATTCGTGCCACGGCAAACCGTAAAAATCATATCGTACTGCGGATAATGCTCGTGGTCCGTAACATCAATGCCCATAGAACGGACGGCCTCACGCGCCTTCTGGTTCATTGCGACGTAGGCAGCATTGGGCTCGGTTTTGAACTGTTCGTAAAATTCGTCAATAGCAAATGGTTCTCCGATGACAACCACCTGTTTCGCACCCATACTGAAGTACTCCGTATAGTAAATATACATCGGCAGGATTTTGAAATCAAGCGTGAAATCCGACATTTCAGCGGCACGAAAAGCGACACGGGGAAAACCTTTTTTAAAAGTAGCGAAAAACTTTCCCGGCTGGTGCCCCGCTTCAGGAAACATTGCCAATGTTCCTCCTTCATTCAAAATGCGAGCAGCCAAATCAAATGTTTCCAAGTTGCTTTTCACATCGTCCCGGTCTCCGTCGCGCGTACGGAAAGTGGGAAGAATCTTTAAGAACCGCAACAACTTGGCTATAAAATCACTTTTTTTGAAAATGTCACCTCGCGCAATGTAAACCGGTTGACGCTTGTCTTTGTATAAATAAAGCATTGCCAACGGATCCATTACCGCATTCTGATGGTTGGAAATTACAAAAACCGGATATCCTTTCGGCGGAACGTTCTCATATCCAATAACCTGTATATCCTTGTAATAGATTTTGTTATGCACCCAACGGAAGTAATGATTCCATACGTGATACAAGCGGTCAAAATCATTGATATGTTCAAAACTAATCATCGAAACCTACGATTTTTTGCGGGCGCAAAGGTAGAAAAAAAAGTAAAAACATTTACTATTATTGATGAATTTCTATTTCATCGATTATGTTTTTTGCATTGGCGAACTTGTCAATGATGAAAAGAAGGTAGCGTGCGTCAAGGGAAATGTTGCGGCAACGGTCCACGTCGTAATTGATGTCGCTCATCGTTCCTTCCCACACGCGGTCGAAATTCACTCCAATCAATTCTCCATCCGCATTGATGACCGGACTGCCGGAATTGCCTCCCGTCGTATGGTTTGAGGCGATGAAACAGACAGGAAGTTCGCCTTTTTCGTTGGCGTATTGTCCGTAATCCTTGTTTTTACAAAGTTCTTTCAGTTTTGCATCTACTTTGTAATCAAATATTTCTGGATTATCTTTTGCGATGACGCCGTCCAGAGTCGTATAATGGACATACTCAACGCCGTCCGCAGGTTCGAAGCCGCGAACTTTGCCGTAAGTGACACGCATCGTGAGGTTCGCATCCGGATAGAAAGTTTTGTCCGTATCCTTTTCCATCAACGCCTTCACATACGTGCGGTAGTAAAGGTCCAATTTGCTACGAAGAGACGTCATCGTGTCATAATTTGCAAAATATTGTTCAAAAGCAGGGTTGATGATTTTGAAAATGGAAGCGTTTTGCCATTTTGCCACCGACTTGCGATTGGCACTCTTCAAATTGTTGACGAAATTTTCTCCATTGGCAAAATAGGGAGCACTTTTACGCATTTCGTCAAAAACGGCACGCCACGCATTCTTGCTGTAACTGCGGTAGGTACGGATGGACTCCGGAATCAAATCTTCATCCATCGTAGTAAAATAATAACTCATCAATTCCACGAAACACTCTTCATCAATGTCCGCATTGTAGCTTTTGAAAAAACTTTCGGCCTTGGTAATCAACTGCTGGCGCTGTTCTTCAAATTTGACGTTGTCAACTTCCTTGTTGGCAGCCAAATAGGAGAGTTTCTGAACATTGGAGTACAAGAAACGAATCATTTCAACCCCGATGAAAGTTTCGCTCAAGTAGGTGTTGATTTTCACGGTTTTGCTGTAATCCCGATAAAGCGTTCTCATTTCGGAGAGAAGATATCCATATTCATTCTTACGAGCCGCGTCTGCTTCTACCCATTTTTGAAATTGTTCTTCCTCTAACTTCTTCTTTTCAATGACGTTACATTCAATGATGCCTTTGCTTTCACCTTGCCATTTTTTCCAGCCATTGCTGATGGAATTGGCTTTGGCTGAATACATCAACCGAATGGCAGTCGATTTTTCCATTTGACGTTTCATAGCGGCCAAGCGCAAGTCGCGGGAGTGAATGGCCACCGGATTTTGAACATTGACAACCATATCAACGGCGTCAGAAATCAGGAACTGTTGCGTAGTTCCGGGATAACCGAAAACTAACGTAAAGTCGTTTTCATTCACGCCCTTGATGGAAATCGGGAAATATTTTTTCGATTTGAGCGGCACGTTTTCGGGACTGTATTCCGCTGGCTTTCCGTCTTTTCCGGTATAGATGCGCCACAAGGAGAAGTCGCCGGTGTGACGGGGCCACATCCAGTTGTCGGTATCGCCACCGAACTTTCCGATGCTTTCCGGCGGAACGCCCACCAAACGGACATCTTTGAAAATCTCGTTGATGAACATAAAATACTGATTTCCATAAAAGAACGGTTTGATGACGGCGGAATAGTGCGTTCCGTTCGTTGCAGCAACGGTCACTTCCTTGATGTTCTTTTCAACCAATTGAGCACGCTCCTCTTCGGTCATCGTTGCCGTAACACCTTTCAGCACCGATGCGGTGACATCTTCCATACGAACCAAAAAGGTAACGGTAAGTCCGGGTGTCGGGATTTCTTCATCGCGACTTTTTGACCAAAAACCATTGTGCAAATAGTTGTGTTCCAAGCTGCTATGTCTTTGAACGAAACTATAGCCGCAGTGATGATTGGTGACTAACAAACCATCGGCGGAAATCAGTTCGCCGGTACAGCCCGAGCCAAAAAGCACAATGCCGTCTTTCATACTATAATGGTTGACGCTATAGACGTCGTCCGCGGTCAGACGGAAGCCCATCTGCTGCATTTCGGCTTCGTTGTAGCCCAAGAACAACGGAATCCACATACCTTCGTCTGCAAAGGCGAAAAGTCGTAGTCCGATTAACAAAGTGAAGAAATAGATTTTTTTCATATCAGATTATTTTTTTAAAATTTCATTGCAATAGGATTTCAGTCCATCGACGTAATTGTGCCAATCGTACCGTGAAATGCAGTAGTCGTGGAGAGAAAAACCGCTATCTTTCTTAAAGACAAACATTAAGAAGATAGCGTTAGCGGCATACGAAACGCTGGTGGTGATGGCGGCTCCGTAAATGTTGTACCGCGGAATGAGGACCAATCCTAACACTACGGTGAACAAAAGTCCGCACAGGGCGGCATAGACGTTGACGTGGTACTTGCCGATTCCGGAGTAGTAATGGTCGATGATGAGATAGATGCTGGCCATCAAAGAGCCCGGGACGAGCAGACGGACTAACGGCGCCACTTCTCCGAAACCGGGGCCGAAAAAGCGGACATAAAACGCTGACGGGAAAAGCGCTAACAGGCAGATTCCAACCGCCGTGATCCCAAAGCAGATTTTGACAAGGTCAATAGTGAGTTTCTGAGAATAAGCGCGGTCAGTTGAATTGGCAATGCGGGCGAACTGCACTAATGCGATGCTGCGGCTAATAATCCAGACGGCTTCGGCAATGGAAACGGCGTTGGAAAAAATTCCGGTGAAATGTTCGCCCAACGTGTGCGTGAGTCCGGCGGCATCTACCGAGCAGGCCATCCCAAAAAAGAGAGGAAAAAGAAAGTAGGTGACACGCATATTCACCTTCTGAACAATAGTGCTTAACTCATTGAGTATTCCGTACTTAAACAAGTCTTTTAAAATGGCGCCATATTCACGAATGGGCGAAAGGGTAAAATTCCGGAGTTCGGAACGGAGCAGGAAAAGTCCGAACAGCCAGCTTACGCCGTAAGAAACGTACAACGCCGTGATGTAGGAATCCACATTTTCCATCTTTAAAACGAAAAAGCAGAAAAGCCAGGTACACAAAAGTCCAAAGGGCTGCCACAAGTTCAAATAATTGGCCTCGGGCACACGTTCTCTTCCCATCAACATACTGATATTTACCGAATTGACGGAAGCGACGATGGCCAAAAGTCCCAAATGGACAACTGAATTGGGATGGTTGGAAAGGAAGGAGGCGGTATCGTCTGGAACGGAGGCGAAAAAGGAGTAGAGCCACGAGGCGCCGCTGCTGAAGGCAGGCAGTAATCCAATGGACAGCAAGCCAATACAAATCGACCAGACGTAGGCGGGCAGAAACAGTTTGGAGAAAGAGTGCTTAGGAAGGAGATAGACCAAGCTGCTGCCGCTAACGATGTCGGAGGCGAGCAAAATGAAAGTGAGGGTGGTAAGAAGAAGCGCCTGTTCACCTTTTCCGGCGGGTCCGACCGCGTGGGAGAGAACGATGGCAATGACGAAGGTGAGGATGGCTCCTATGAACTTTGTAAAAAAAGTATTGAGGATTTTCTTTAGCACCTTCTTACAAATTTGTTTAATATAGAAGATCCGTGTCGCCCTTGCCTTCACGCACGATTTCGATTTCGCCGGAGGTGCAGTCAACCACCGTGGAAGGGACATTGTCGCCGTACCCTCCGTCAATCATCAGATCCACAAGGTTTTCGTACTTTTCGTAAATCAGTTCTGGATCGGTCGTGTATTCCAGCACTTCGTCGTCATCTTTGATGGAAGTGGAAAGAATGGGGTGTCCGAGTTCGCGAACGATTTCGCGGGCGATGGTGTTGTCAGGGACGCGGATGCCCACCGTTTTCTTGTTGCTCTGAACGATTTTGGGAACGTTGCTGTTGGCTTCCAGAATAAAGGTGAAAGGACCGGGGAGAGTGCGTTTCATCACTTTGAAGATGGAATTGCTAATCGGTTTCGTGTAGTCCGAGAGGTTGGCCAAATCGTGACAGATGAACGTCATTGCGTTCTTTTTTTTCTTGTCACCGATGATTTCGGCGATCCGTTCAACGGCTTTGGGTTTGAAGATGTCGCAGCCGATTCCGTAAATTGTGTCAGTTGGGTAGATGATTATTCCGCCATTCTGCAAACATTCCACGGCCTTACGGATTTCGCGCGGGTTGGGGTTTTCGGGATATATTTTGAGGAACATAATTGGCGTAAATAAAAGAGGGTAAGCTACTTGCATCGCATCGCTACAACCAATGTACCCTTGCTGCATTCCTGCCCTGGGGGAGTTGAAAGGGAGCTGATCGTACAAGACTTACCCGGCGGCAAAAGTACAACTTTTTCTAAGAACTCCAACATCTTTTTGAAGTTTCTTCAAAAAAAGTAGGAAGTAGGAGGTAGGAAGTAAGAAGTAGTAAGTAAGAAGTAGGAAGTAGGAAGTATTATGATGAGGTCTGGATAAACAAAAAAGCGCGGTGTTGGTGCCGCGCTTTTGTCATTTATGAAAACCATCAACTATTTATATTCGTAATAGTAAGTGTATTTGTCTGTCCAACGATAGCTGTCGTTCCCGTATGCGCTTGTGTAGTATTTTGTCTCCGGGTATTTTCCGTCGTAAGTGTAGTTGTAGTTGGTTTCATATATTTCATTGCCATCTATCTCTCTTTCGGATTTGATATTGTTTTTCGAAAGGAATTCCGTTCCACCTAAATCTTCCATATTAAACAGTCCATAAAATGGATTCTTTTTATCATCGTATTGATATTCAATATAGTAGGTTTCGGTTTGGTCATAGGAGACCGTTACTTTCTTGACGTTCTTTCCATCCCATTCCAATGACTCAGTCAAGGTGTATTCACCTTTCATTTCACTTATCTTTTGCATACGCGCCATCACTTTTTCAAAACTTGCGCTTTCTGCATTCGGGATGATGAAACGGAGAACTTCTATGGGCATAATGTCTCTTCCCTTTTTGTCATCTTCGTAATAGCCAGTCACTTTAATTTTAGAAATGGTGTTCCCATCGTGTACGATTTCCATTTTTTCTTCTATCGTGTTGCCGGAAATATGTTCTATGCTTTTCATTTTGTTTCCATCGTAGTGGAACTTATATTGAGAGTTTGCAGCAGTGATGGTAGAAATTCTCTTTCCATCGTATGAAAATTGTAATGTGGTAGTCAAGTTTCCATCGCTTGCGTAGTGCTTGATTTCTTTTAATAATTTTCCATCCCAAGTCCAAACTTCGCTGATGTATTTTGCTTTTTCGGTGTTGCTAACTGTTTGCCAGCTGCCATTGATGTAGGTTTCTGATTTGGATGTATAACTGCGGTAAATGCGGTCGATTTTTTTACTTGGGTTATAGACGCCCTCTTTTTGGCAGGAAGTGAAGGCAAAAACGAGCACCAAAGCTGCTACAAATAATTTGCTAATGTTTTTCATATCAATAATTTTAAGTGAAAAAAAAGTTTTGATTACGAGCTGCAAAAGTATGTTTTTTTCGTGAAAAAACTCGGCTCGTCTTGTTAATAAAAGTTATTCTTGCGTTTGAAGTTGCTGCGGTCGATATATGCCAAGAATGGTTTCGTACAAGCGTTGCAGTTGTGGAAAGGTGAAGGTTTCGTCCAAAAGGTCGAATCCAATCGGTTCGAAAAAGATCTTCTTTTTCAAAGCGAGGATGGCCTCACGTAAGATGTCGTCGTGGTCGAAAGCGAGTTGCGGCACTTCGTCAATGCGGACCCATTGGGCACTTTTGGCGTCGTCGCCACCGCGTACGGCGGCCATCTTCACCAAACCGAAAAAGGCCACACTGATGACGCGCTCCCGCGGGTCACGCCCTACCGACGAAAAGGCGCGGAACTGCTCCATCTTTTCTACCTCCAACGTCGTTTCCTCTTTCAATTCACGGCGGGCACACTCTTCCAACGTTTCGTCAATCTGCATAAATCCCCCTGGAAAAGCTAACATCCCTTTGCACGGTTCTTGTCCTCTTTCTACTAATAGTATCCGCAGTTCTTTGCCGTCAAATCCAAAAATCACGCAGTCGGTCGTTACCGCCGGATGCGGGTACCTATAGGTAAATGTCTCGTTTTCTGCCATTTGTTCTTAGTGAAAATTTCAGTGGGCAAAATTACGCATTTTTGGTGATGAGTCCGAATGGCATCGATAGTGCTGCGCTCATTGTTGAAACCATCTTTCTGACTTCGCCAATACGTCCCCTTAATTTTTTTTCGTGTTGATTAACTTGAAAAGTGACTGAATAGTCCGATGTCATTCAGTAATAAGGACTCGGACCATATCTATCTGCATTTTGCAGACAGATAACTTATACCTTATTTTCAATTAGTCACGAACAGATTCGTCATCTTGTGATTAACTGGATAGCAATGTTTTTTTGGTACAAAAAAAAACGGCGCCGTGCAGACGACACCGTTTTCGCATATTGTTAATGGACGATACTATTTGCGTTGGCAGTCTTTCGGGGTGACGCAGGTGCCGGAAGCGCGGCATACCACGACGGGTTCCGGAAGAACGTCGGCGGCTGAAGCGGAAATGTCAGGACGCGGAGCGATGACTTTGCGTGCTTCGAAGACCATCTTGCGGCTGGTGTTGCCAACTTTGACGATTTCGCCAACAGCTTCGATGAAGTCACCGGCATAGACGGGAGCGAGGAATTCTACGTTGTCGTATGCACAGAACAAACCTTCGTCACCATCTTGGATAATCAAGAGTTCCGTTGCCACGTCGCCGAAGATGCCGAGCATATGGGCACCGTCAACCAAATTGCCACCGTAGTGTGCATCACCTGAACTCATTCTTACTCTGATCATTGATTTTGGATTACTCATAATTTTTTTGTTTTTTGTGAATAAAATATTGGTTTGAATAATGAAATTACTATTTGTGATTCTTGCTCTTTTTCAGTGATTCGTGTCCAAACGAGTAGGTGATTCCAACCATTGCGTTGATGCCGAATGATTTGAAATCGTAGTATTTTGAGTAGTATTGGCAAGCCAGGTTGTTGATGTTGGCGAAAGCGGCAAAGTGGTCGTTGATGAGGTATTCGAAGCCGATGCCGAAGTCCAACAACGGTTTCATCCGTTGGACGGTATATTGTCCGAAAAATTCGTCGTATGCGAGGCACTTGCGTCCGAAGCCGAGGTTGAAATTGAGGTCGAAGACGAATTTTTCTTTCAAAATATATTGTCCGGTAAAGGAGACTTCAAACATCGGTTTGTGGTATGCGGTCGCGTTGGAATCGATGAGTGCGTACAGCCAGTAGTTGGCGGCAAAGTTGATACGTAAGTTTTTGATTACTTCGTAGTTGATGTCCAAATTGACATTGAGGACGTTGCCTTTGTGGTATTCAACTTCAAATTGGTTCTGGTGTCCTTCCGCGGCGGTGTCGAGTCGGAAGAAGGCGAGGTTTTTGGCGTAACTGTAGTGTGCGGAAACATTGTAGTCCAGCTTTTTAACAAGATTCCCCTTCACGCCGCCGTAGATGTTGATGTAGTTGAGTGTGGTGCAAAGCGTGTCCAAGTGCGGTTTTACGAACGGGTTTTCATAAAGAAGATCTTTGTAGGAGTTGAATTTCGCATCACCGTTCACCCCGGCATAGATGTTGAGGATGGACGGAATGACGCCGAGTTGAACTTCCGCGATAGGGTACGCCGTTCCGGAGGTCTTTCCGTTGTTGTAATCTACTACGCCGCCCACACCGACTAAAATATGGTACTCTTTGATGGTGAAATGTGCGAGAACTTCCGGTTTTAAAAGGAAGGCATTCTGCCCTTTCGGCAGGTCGAACCACTTGTCGTTGTAGTAGTCCATATCAAGATTCAATCGGTAGCACTGGCTTCCGGAAATCTTCACCCAGCGTGCGTCGTAAGCGAAGAAGGACTTGACACCGACGTGGTTTTCCATATCTTTCCAATTGTTGCGAAGGAAATCGTAAGTGATGCGTGCGTCCTGTTTCAGTTTCTTTTCGCCCAAAATGTAGTTGGAAGCTACTCCGACCATCGCATTCAGGTGGTGAAAATTATTTTTGATGGAATCCTTCGTATAAGTGGGCCAGTCCTCTTTTTTGAAGCCATAAAGGCGGGCAGCTTCGTGGTTGTAGTTGATGGCGCTGTACAGGGTTTGGTTTTTGAAAAAGCGTTTGAAGTTGAGGTGAACGCGCGTGTCTGACATCGGTGCGTTCGGGTATTGCTTCATCGTTTTCCCGATTTGTGGTCCCCAGTAGGAGTAGTGGTGGACGTTCGCGCCGAAGGAATATTTTTCATTCTGAAGGTTGTGGAATGAAAATTCTAACAGCGGTGTTACCGGGTATCCGAAACCGACTTTGAGAAAATTCCGGTACATCTTTTCCAAACTTTCGGGCTTGACTTTGGTGTATTTGATATTTCCTGGAAGAAAGGTCGCGTCAAAGCGTTGCGGAATAATGTCGTAGTCGAAAGTGACCTTCTCCGTCAGGGTGTCATTGATGGTTGCCTGTTGCGGAATCTTGTTGAAGCTCATCAGGCGAGGGGTATATTCCAATCTGAAACGGGCGGTATCAACTGGTTGGGCATTGATGCAACAAATTGACAATAAGATGAATACAGTTAAAATATATTTTTTCATTTTTGATAGTTTTAAAGGTTATTCTTCGTCAACGGGGCGAAGGTCGTTACCGTCGGTTCCACGGTTGTTATTGTCATATCCGTTGCCTTTTTCTTCTTCCTTCGGTTGTTGCGGGTTTTCAATCTCGTCGATTTTGGCTATTTTTTCACGGGCGATATTGCGAAGGTCATCGCCATCATAGTTATCGACAATGCTTTGATAGGTGTGTCTTGCTTGGAAATAATTTCCTTTGGCGAAATAAAAATCGCCGTACAGAATGAACGTGGAGGCGAGCCAATAGCTGGATGAGTAGTTGGCTTCCAGAATTTTGCCGATTTCATTTTCACATTCGTTCAAGTTGCCTTGTGTGAATTCAGCCAACGCGCAGTAGTAAGCGGCTTCGGCTGAAATGTCGCTGGTGCTTTTTTCGGCGAGAGGTGCCAGGTATTTCTGCGTTCCTCTGTAGTCGCGGAGATAGTAGGATGACTTGCCCGCAATCAGAAGTGCATCATCTTTGTATTCCGGGTCGGCGTTCGGTGACGAAATGTAACCTTTTGCTCCGTTCAATGCTTCCTGGTAATTTTTCAGTTCGAAGGCGCAACGCATAATTCCGTTGTAGGCATACGAGCTGTTGTTTTCGTTGGTGGAACACGCCAAAAGGTCGTTGAAGTAAGTGAGCGCGCGGTTGAACTCATTCTTATTGAATAAGATAGAGGCAGCTTTGCGAATGGCAGTCTCGTTGTTCTCGGTGCGGTAATTGTTGATGAGATATTCGTAATCCGCCAATGCTTCGTCGAAACTGTTTCGACCGTAAGCGCATTCGCCACGATAGAAGCGGGCGTTTGCAGCAAAGTAACCGTCGGGGAATTTAGTCAGGTACTCGGTGAATCCGTTGGTGGCCACTTCACAGTTCCCCTTGATGTACTTCGTTTCAGCCGCTTTGTATGTGATAGAATCCTGACGTTCCGGTGAGATGCTGATGTTTCCTTTGGACTTGATGTAGTCGAAGAATTCGCCGGTTTTCCCGAGGTCGGTGTAAATGTTTTCCAAATTTGCTAACGCGTCTTTAGCTTCTTGTGAGCCAGGGTAATGCTCGATGACTTTCTTGAAAGTGGCGATGGATTTTTCCGTTTCCTGTGAGTTTAAATAGGCCTGGGCCAATTTGTTGTAGGCTTCACGAACGTAGGAACTTTTCGGGTATTTTTTTATAAATGACAGATACGAATTGATGGCCAAGGCGTATTGATTCTGTGAATGGTAGATGTTGGCCAATTCGTATTCGACTTTGTCAATGTAAGTTGACTTTTCGTACAGTTGGGTGAATTTTTCCAAGAGTTGCACCTGCTTGGTGTTGTTGTTAAGGTATCCGTAGCATTTGCTTTCCTGGTAGAGTGCGTAATCGGAATTGAGGGATTTGAGTTTCTCGCATTTTTCGTAGCTGCCGATGGCGTTTTGCAATTTCCGTTGCATAAAGTAGCAGTCGCCGAGGCGGGCGAGGGCGTCGGCTTTGTACGAGTCGTCCTCGATGTTTTGTGCGAGGTATTTTTCAAACGTTTCCTGTGCCTCTTTGTACAAGCTGGTGCGGTCGGTTTCCGCCGCGTATTTCATTGTCGCATAGCCGAAGGAGTAAAGTGCCGTGGTGTAATTTTCGTCCTTGGTTACGTTGTTGTCCTTGAGGTACATCTTGAAGGCGTTGTACGAATCCTTGTATTTTTCGGCGCGGTAAAGGGCCTCCGCTTTCCAATAAAGATTGGAGAGTTGAATGTCGTGATCCACTTGGTACAGCAGCATCATAGATTTGTCCAACACTTTGCAGGCATCCTTGTATTGTTTGTTGTTGTAAAGTTGCAATGCATAAAAGTGTGTGCAACGTTGGTAGGCCCGTCTGATTTCTGTGCTTTTCGTTCCTATTTTTTCTATGGAATTGATGGCCTCTTTATAATTTTTAGTAGAAGCATAAATCTTTGCTAAATAGGAGGTTGCCTCTTCGCTGCGGGAAGAGTGCGGGTAGCGTTGAATGTACTCTTCCAATGCTGCCAACGCGTTGTCGTACGTTCCGGTTGAAGTTTGGTACTGAAGTTTGGCGTAATTGTAAAGAGCATCTTCCTGAATCACTGGCGTGAAATTGGTTTTGGATGCTTCCAAGAAGCTACGGGCGGCGAGACGCAGTTGCCCGGTTTTTACTTGACAATCACCGATGATGTAATAAGCGTTTTGTGCGAGGGCGTCGGTGTCTTTTGTCGTTTGGGCTAAGTATTCAACGGCTTCATTGTATTTCTGAATGCGGTATTTGGTAAAGCCGATGGCGTAGTAATCGTCGCGAGTGAGAGGATTTTTGCTGTTGGTTAATTGGCCTTCATTGGAAGAAAGAAACGCTTCGAAATAGCGGTCGGCTTGTTCGTAATTATTTAGATTATAGTAAGATAAAGCAACAATTCGGTTGAAGTCCCCGCGGGCTTCCTTGTTGGTTTTTTCAATGAGGGTCGGCGCCGTTGCCACGACCGTGTCGTACTCACGATTGATGAAATGGATCTGGGCGATGTAGTAGGGGACGGTTCCCGCGTACTCTTTTTCCCCGACTAATGTTTTGAAATCTTCCAAGGCAGCGATGTACTGTCCGTTTTCATACGCGACGTAAGCAAGATAATAGACGGCTTTTTGCTGGTAAGGTCCTTCGTGTTTTCGTGCTTCACGGAAAAGATAGCGAGCGTCGTCAATGTCGCCTTTTACAAGGTTGGCATATCCTTTTTTGAAATAATATTCGGCAAGGTCGGCGGGTTTGATGCCTCGTTCGTCAATTTCGTTAAAGTGCTCCAGTGCGGACTTGTAGTCTTTTTTGAAAAAATAATATCTTGCAAGATAAAAATGCGCGTCCGGAACATTGCTGTGAATGGGGAATTTACGAATGAAATCGTTCAAAAGAAAAGCGGCGTTCCCGTTGTTCAACTTGGCTGCACAAACGCCCTGGTAAAAATAGGAATTTGTGTATAGGTCGTACTGACGCTCTGTCGTGTTTTCATATACGAATTGGAAATATTCCTGCGCGGCTCCGAATTCTCCTTTTTGGAAAAGTTCGACCGCCGTTTCGTATTCGTATGACGGTGAATCATAGGAGATGGGACGCTGTGCGTGGAGACTTCCTATTGTCGATAACAATGTGAAAATGAGAATGCTACAAGAAAATAATTTCTTCATAATCAAAATAATTCTAT
This sequence comes from Bacteroidales bacterium UBA1756, assembly GCA_002314795.1. Lineage (GTDB taxonomy): Bacteria > Bacteroidota > Bacteroidia > Bacteroidales > WCHB1-69 > UBA1756. The sequence goes on from DCHI01000068.1 coordinate 19,483, forward strand.
ATAAAAAATTAGTCGCAAAGGTATGAAAGAGCCAATGAGCTGACGTTCGATATTGAAACAAAATATCAACAGATTGATTTTCATAAAGCTAACAAAAAAGAGGAACCTTTTCGAGTCCCTCTTTTCGTATTTTTATATAGAAAAAAACAGGTTATTTTACGACTTCAACTTCTATTCCGTCTGACAATTTGGTATAGCCGGCGGTTACAACCAAATCTCCGTCAGCGACACCGGAAATGACTTCGTAACGGTTGCCCATACGGCGACCCAAAGTGACTTTGTGGTAATGGACTTTTCCGTCTTTATAGACATAAACGTAACGGTCTCCGGAACCTTGTTGTTTGATGATGGCGTTGTCGGGAATGACCACGTTCTTGTTGACACCGTAATTCATCGTGACGCGAGCGTACATCCCTGGACGAACCTTTCCGTTGGCGTTGGGAATGACAATTTCAACCGGAACGGTGTGCGTGCGAGCGTCAATGGTCGGATAGACGATGTTGACGCTTCCGGTAAATTCTTCATCTCCGAAAACATCGAGCTTGATGCTGGCTTTCATCCCTTTCTTTACGATAGGATATTGAGCTTCAGAAACATTGATGTTCATTTTCACCGGCGTAATTTGCTGAACTTGGAGGATGGGGTTGCCGGCGTAGATGTCACCGCTGTCGTAATTTCTAAGGGTGACAATCCCGTTCAGGGGGCTAAGCAACTGCGTGTTCGTCTGCAAATTGTTGTATGCGGTACGAGCCACCTCGAGGGCCGTCTTTTGTGCGTCCCAGTCGGATTTGGAAACGCCACCGGCCTTGTACAGAGCGTCGATACGGCTGAAGGTGAGTTCCAGGTTGTCAAGCTGCGTCTTGGACTGCTCCAGATTGTTGCGGTCCATTTTTACCAGTTTCTGTCCCTTTGTGACGTGGTCACCGACCTCGACATAAATCTCGTCGATACGGCCAGCGATGGTAGGCGCGATGTTGTTGACGGCTTCCGCTTCAACGATGGCAGTGTATTCGTACAACTGTTCAACGTCTTCTGCATAAACGTTTTCAACTCTAACTTGCAGTTTCTTTTCGGATCCTTTTGTGGTATCGGTTTCACTCTTTTTACCACACGAAAACATCGTGAGTGCCACGATGACAATGGTCAGTGCATTTGTTGCAAACCTTCTCATTCTTCTTTATTTTTTTATGAATTATTATCAAAAAATATATTAAAAAATTATTTCTAAAATTAGCAAATGATTGAAAATTATTTGTCAACGCCAAGCACGCTTTCTAAATCTGCTTTGGCCGTCATATACTCGTATATTGCTTTGTTATAGACTAATCTTGCTTGGGTCAGTGCCAGTTCGCCGGAGTCAAGATCCAACCAGGTGGCCATTCCGATGTCAAATTGTCTCTTAACAATTTCGTAAGCTCTTTCCGCTTGAAGAACAGTCTCTTTTGCGGAGGCCATATCGGCAATGGCATTGCGCATATTGGTGAGATTGCTGTTGACACTTACGCGCAGGTTGCTTTCAAGGTATTTTTTCTGTTCCTCTAAGTTCTCCATCGTGATTTTACTTTGCTTGATTTTGTAGGCAGTTCCGGCCCAGGAAAGAATCGGAACGTTGAGGGAGAGACCGACGACGGAGTAGGGAAACCAGGTGAATGTGGAGGCGTTTTTCCCCATTCCCATAAGCTGAGCGTTCCCGCTGAAAGCTAATGTGGGACACGCAGATGCTTTGATGAGTTTGAGACTCGTGTTCAGTTGTTGTTGCGAAATCTCCATCTGTTTCAAACTGGAGTTTTCTGCTAACGAAATGCTTTTTTCTTCCAAAAAGTGCATTCCGCTCATTTCATCCTCAAAATCAGATAGTTCGCCATCAAATATGACGGGTTCGTTGAGGTCGATTCCGATGAGAACTTTTAACATCAGGTCGGACAAATGAATGGCGTTTTTGGCTGTCGTGAGGGAAGGTTTTTGGTTCTGGACGGCGACGTCGGCGCGCAATTTGTCGAAGTCGGAGGCAAGCCCTTGGGCATATTTGTTTCCGATATACTCGGCAGTCCGTTCGGCATTGGAGTAACTGACTTGCAATACTTTATAGGAATCCTGTGCGTAGAGAAGTCCGTAGTAGGCCTGCTTGATTTGGTTGATTAAGTCAATGCGTGAAGAACGGGCATTTTCCATTGCGGCCGTGATGTCCAATTGTGAAAGTTTCAAATTGTACCAGGTGGGAGCGGCTACGAGTGGAAGTGACAGCGCCAAACCGGCAGAAACGTTCTCTTTCATACCGACCTCGATTTCGGTGACGTTTCCGTTCATCGACATAGCCATTCTTTGGTTTTGGACGGTGTGCTGCCAACTTCCGGAACCGGAAAGCGATGGGAAAAGGGCGGCAATCTGTTCACTCTTGTAGTACTTTTTTGCTTCAATGGTCCGGTCGGCAATCTTGACGGTCGGGTTTTCCGTGAGGGCAATTTCAATGGCCTTTTGCAGGGTGATGTGGACTGAATCTTGTGCGGCTGCAGGAGATGTTGTCACAAGAAAGAACGTAAGCAGCAGCAGGAATGTTCGAGTCGTATTTTTCATAGTTGAATTGCTTTTTTTGATGCGTTTTTTTTCCGAAAATAATTGATGTTTTTCTGAAATATAGAGGTTCACCTTCTAACAAGCGAAACGAATTTTAAACGTATGAAAAGGATTTTTGTTTTATGGAATGCATACTTTTTCTTTCTGTTTATTTTTTTTCTTAAAAAAAACAGTGTAAAAAACTGGTTTTTAGTACCTTATTTTTTTTCATAAAAATATATAATATTAGGGCAACTTTTTTTGGCGCTAATGGTAAAGAGAAAGCATTTAATCCTTAATTTTGCGCTTTGTGTGCTGAAAAGGACCAAATGCCTATTTAATTGAATTTTTTATCTGACCAAAAATAGACCGGATGAACACTATTGGAACAAAAACTCTGTGGATTTGCCTCGTATGTTTCTTGTTGGGGCATAACTTATTTTCTCAGAATACCAATAACCTTTGTTTGAATTCAAATCCCTTTTGTACGGACGAGAACCCGTATGGAGTGACCTTCCCTGCGGGAACAGACGGCTCTGCTACGCCTGACCTTCCAAGCGGGCAGAGGGGGTGCCTGGGTTATACGCCAGCTCCTGCGTGGTATGTGATGCAGATTGACAATCCAGGTGATATGCTTATCTATATGAGCCACAGTAATGGCCGTGATATCGACTTCGCTTGTTGGGGGCCTTTTACCGGTTATAACACCTACGGGGAATTGTTACAAGCCGTGTGTACTTCTCAACTCCACGGAGGAGCTGGAACACACCGTCCATCCAACGGCTATCACGATCCGAATAATCCTGGCACGTGGGGCGGCTATCCGAGCGGAACGATGATTGACTGCAGTTATAGTGCTGCATCTACAGAATGGTGTTATATCCACGATGCTCAGGTCGGTCAATGGTACATCTTCCTCATTTGCAACTTCTCTCGTGCTTCCGGTAATATTTCGTTCAGTGTCCAAAGCGGTGACGCAACCACCAACTGCAACATTTTGGCCAACGTCAGTAACAATGGTCCGTTGTGTGAAGGCGAAGATCTTCAGTTGTCTTGCAGCGCAATGAGTACCAACGGTTACCAATGGAGCGGCCCGAATGGTTTTACTTCCAATGTTCAGAACCCAGTGATCAATAACGTGACGACGGCGGCCGCCGGAACCTACACGGTAACTTATACCTCCGCAGGTACGGCTCATACCAGTACCACCATTGTGGAAGTGTATGGCAGACCTACCGCCGCGATTTCAGCGGAACCTTCCACCGCCACCATCTGTAATGGTGGCAATGTTACGTTAACGGGGCTGTCGAACTGTGACACCTGCCAGTATATTTGGAGTACGGGGGCTACCACGCCTTCCATCAACGTGATGCCGAGTGTTTCCACCACGTATGGTCTTACGGTTACGAATGGTAATTGTCAGGCGGTGGCAACGCAGGTCGTCAGTGTCGGCTCCGTGCCGACGGTGGCTGTCACGCCGGCGGTCATCACCCTGTGCGAGGCAATCGGCCACGTGGACTTGGAAGCTATTTCCACCCGTTGCGGCTTCGGCTGTACCTACGAGTGGAGCAATGGCGCTACCACGGCCGTCAATACCGTGACGGCGGGTGGTACCTACACCGTGACGGTTACCAACAGTTACGGATGTACGGCGGAAGCTGAGTCCCTTGTCCGTCTGGAAGCGAGTTCCGACATTTCAGACTGTAACGTCTTTTACGCTGACAATCACGGAAATCCGGAGTCGCAAGGTTTGACTCCGACATCGCCAACCACCATCCAGCACGCCATCGAATTGGCGTCCTGTACCAATGCCATCATTCGTATGGATACGGGACGTTACGAAATCGACCAGCCTATCAAGTTGGCAAGCAACCTGACTGTGGAGGGTGGCTTCTTTGACGAGTATAAGCAGAAAACGTCGGCACCAGGTGCTACCACCATTTATCGTACGGCGAATTATCCGGAAGGAACTTCCAATGCCCCGCGCTTGGTGGCTATCGAAGCCAACAGCTTGAATAACTTCCGCTTGCAGGATCTTACGATTCAGACGGCTAACGCTCCGATATTGCCAGATGTCAACTCCAGTACCAACAACTACGATGATAACGAATGTACCAATGGCGTTGAACCTGGTGAATTGGAATGCAGTATCTATCACGGTTCCAGTGCTCTTGCTGGAACTAACGCAGCACCACTTCCAGGTACCTATGCCTATCATCGCAATGCGAACATTTACACGGCAGCCGATTTGCAGAATACCGCCTTCCACATTTCCGCTGTCGGCTACGATGTCGCCAATAATGTGGAAGATGTCCCGTTGAATGGACACGCTCGCCGGATGAAAATGTATATGAAACACATCACGTACGATAATTTTCCTCCGGGAACGACGACCGCAGCTACTTCAGTTAGAAGATGGAACAATCTGATGGTAGATGCCGAGTTGGTTTTTGATGGAATCGTGTGTGTGACTTCAGGTCGTGTGACCATACCGGTTAGTTTTGACTACAATGGAACAGATAATCTATTGATTCTTGCTGACTGTGAAGGATGTGTGCAGGATGGTAACCCTCAAGGTCAATGTAATACGCAAGTCTTGGGCGGTAATACCTCTGACGGTTATACGGCTGTGGTGAATTCTACGAATGGGAATCCGTTAGCCAATAATGCTATGTTGACACGTAGAGCATATCGCCCCAACACCTATTTTTATTCTTGTACAGACCTTACGGTGGCCGGAAGCGTGGTGGCCACGGTGGGTAATGGTGCTGCCGTGGAATCCTATCCGCTTCCCGGCGCTAATGGACATCATAGAACGGCAGCTCTTTATACGGCAACGGAAATCGCCACTGGCCCGAAAATGATTTCAGGAATCGCTTTTGATGTGGCGAGTGTTTCTCCTTCGGCGGCCGGCTCCCGTACTCGCAGTATTCGTGTCTTTATGAAAAACACGAGCGCTACGTCACTCACCGGTGGGCAGGTTTGGAACCACTATCTTTCTAATTCATCTTTGGTTTATTCAGGAACATTGTGTGTCGATGCGACGGGCTGGGCAGAAATTCCTGTCAATTTTGCATACGAAGGAAATAATTTGTTGGTAATGGTTGAAGGTGAAGGGTGCGATACCGCGGGCGGATGTCCGATGACAACCTTCTGTACAACTATTTCGGATATGTGCGCCTCTTTCACGTCGAATGATCCTATCTATTATTCTGTCAATACGCTGTCTTTGCAGTCCACTCGTCCTAATCTTCAATTTTATTCGGTTGTAACGGACGATGACATTTTTTATGTAACGGAATCGAATTACGGTGTTTCCACCTACGCTCTTCATATATCAGGATGCCAGTTGTATGACGTGGTTCGTTGTCGCTTGCTCCCGGGCAATGCTACGAATGGCAAGGACGGCGTGGCCGGAAAGGATGGAGGCAAAGGTGGTGACGGTACTGATGGCCTTAGTGGTTCTGCCGGTGGCTACGGTTGTGATGGGAATCCTGACCACGATGTCATTGAGGGAGAGTATGCTGGAACAACCTTGGGAGGCGATGGTGGAAGCCCTGGCGCTGCCGGTTATTCCGCAGGTACGGCTGGCCCGGCTTATCAAGGTGGCCGTGGTGGTCGTGGCGGCCAGTATGAAACGGTTGGTCGCCATATTAATAGTGGTGCAAATGGTGTTGCCGGTTTTGGTGCCGGCGGAGGTGCTGCTACGGCGGGACACCCTATTGCTCAGGCAACTTCTAATAATGCTGGACTTGTTGAGGCAAAGGGGGAAATCGTTGCCGAAGATATGGCAGAATTTCAAGTCTTTGCTGGCCGTGGTATGGATGGTATTCGAGGCAATGATGCCACTCCTAATCCAGTTATTTATTCTGACTACTTCAATCCTGCCCAACAAGCCAATGGTGGAGACGGCACTGGCGGTTGTGGCGGTGGCGGCGGTGGCGGCGGTGGTGCTGCCTACGCTGAAAATACGTATGGCATCTCCTTCCGTCGTGTCTTCGCTTCCGGTTCCGGTGGTGGCGGCGGCGGCGGCGGCGGTGGCGGCGGCCAAGGTGGTGGTGGCGGCTACGGTGGCGGTGGCTCTTTCGCCATCTACTGCTATAATGACCAAGGCAATCGCCATTTCTTGGATTGCTACTCCACTGTAGGAACAGCTGGCCAAGGCGGTCTCGGTATGCCTGGTGGTGTTGGTGGAGAAGGAGGCCAAGGCGGTCTCGGTTGTGCAGAACACGGTCTTCAACTTATTTATAAACCCCTTGAACCAAGTAATGTAAATTATCAAGCTTATGCTCAGGGTGGTGTCGGTGACAATGGCGGTTTCGGCGGCAATGGTGGTGACGGCGGTCACGGTGCCAATGCTCCGGCCGGCGTTCAATGGACGGCCCTCGATGTGAGCAATTTGGGAGTCCCTACCCAAATTCCATCTGCAGAATATTCCAATTATACTGCCTTGAATTCACAGCCGGTCATCATTGCTGGCTCCCACGCAAATCCCTACTCAAGTTGTACTGAAGTTGAAATGGATATGTGTGGTAATGTTTCAGATTATACCACATTTGGTTCTGGGGCTAATCCGTCTTCTGGAACATCTTGTACGACAATTATTTATGAAAACAATGGCTCTGACCTCGCCGGACAAGCCACGGGTACGGGACGTAAAACCCCTGAGGCCGATGGAAACCGCTACTCCGGTTTTAACCTCATCCTTTTTGATCCGGATGAATTGAATGACATTACCGGTCGTCAGGAAATCTGCCCTGGTGAAGAAGACTATTGTATTGATCATACTGCTGGTTATTTTTATAGCTGGACCATCACACAGGGAAGTGAGTACGCCGCTTTCACTTCCGATACAACGCTTCATTGCGTGTCTGTTGAATTCACAAACCACACTACCGAGCCTCAAACCGTGTTCCTTCGTGTGGATGTGAGCCCGCCGTGTTGCCCGAGTTACGATTTCCGTGAAATCGAAGTCACGGTCCTTCCAAACGTTTATGTGAGAGACCATACCAATGATATTATCCTCTGTAATACGGAAGATACGGTCTTATTTGTGACAACAACGATGCCCTATCCGGATGCTACGTATCAGTGGATGCACGAAGGGAACCCCGTACCAGGCGACCCGATGATGGAGGGGGACGTAACATCTTATTATACAATTGATAATGCAAGTTCTGTGAATACTGGAAACTATAGTGTCTTGGTTTCAAGTGCTTGTAATCTCGATACGGTCCGCTTTGTCGTTCAACTTTACGATATGCCTGTCGTGACCGTTATGGTTGATGAACCAATCTGTGCTCCGGATTATCCGACATTGATTTTCAATACCAATATGGATAATGTTGAGGTGAGTTTTACCGTAGGTGATCAATCCTATACCTATACTTTCACAGACGCAGGTGAAAATATTGTGGATGACATTTTGTGGGAAACCACCGATAATGGTGTCGTGACTGTGACGTCTGCTACCTCGTTGGATAATGGCTGTACCTCAGTTCAACAGTCTCAAGACATCATCTTTACTCGTAATAGCAGTGATGTCACTTCGGCTGGTGCTGACCGCGTCTATTGTTCTCTCTATGCTCCGTTGGTTGCTGTAGAACCAACCATCGATCCAGCAACGTCACATTACGAGTCCGGTCATTGGGAAATCGTGTCCATTATGCCAGTAGAAGCTACTGCGGTTATTGACAATCCTGACAATTTTGAAACGTTCTTCACGCCAAGTCAAGCGGGTATGTACACGTTTGAATGGATTTTAACTGTAGATAACGATGGCTGCGAAGCGATTATCAGAGATACGGTTCTCATTGCTATTACAGATTCAATTAAAGTGAATTTTGACCGAGACCTTACCACTTGTGAGGGCGTAGCCATAGATTTGGAAGCCATCGTCACGGGCGGACAAGAACCCTACACGATTTATTGGATTGTAAATGATACTGTTGTGATGGGAATGGGAAGCCAATGGACCAACTTGGAAGCCGGTGTCAACTACTCCATTGAAGTTTCGGATACCAACGAATGTGGTTTGGTATATCCTTTCGTTATTACTGTTTTGGAATCCCAGTCCATTTCAATTCGGGACATCGATACCGTTTGCCCTGGCTCAGAAGAAGTGGAGGTTTGGATTGATGTCAGTCAGGGGAGCCAGCCCTATATCGCTACTTTTGTCCACGATGGCGATACCATAGTTTCCGAGCCCTTCTCTGAACAGTCACACGCCGTACGGATTCCTTTGCATAGTACGTCCTGCAACGAAACAGATACTCTTTATCTGTCATTGATTGACAACAACGGGTGCTCCGCTTTCGATACGGCAACATTTGTCATCGCCGATGTCGCCGGCCCCGTGGTTCAAGGGACTCTTCCTAATGATACTCTGTTCTGTTATACCGATATCCCTTCTCCTGCTAATAGTGTTACTGAACTTAAGTCTATGCTTGAAGGGGAGAATGTGAGTATCGTTGATAGCTGTACCGATATGGAAAATATTGGTTTGTCGGTTGTTACGGATGAGCTGGTGGATAGCTGTCATCAGACCATTGAGAGAACTTATACATTGACTGACCAGTGCGGAAATGAAACAATATTGACGCAAACGTTCGTTTTGAATGACACAATAGCACCGACCGTTGACGGTGTTCTTGATGACATTTCGATTTCTTGTCGTGCCGAACTCCCCCCTCCGGCTACCAATATCGAGGAATTCCGCATTTTGTTGAATGGCCCTGGTAATATTTTTGACAATTGTTCACGTGAACTCCAATTTAATGTTGTTCCAGAGGAAATTGCGTCAATCTGTGATACAACCTATCAGCGTAGGTATGTTATTTCGGATGAGTGCGGCAATTCTACCGAGGTAGTTCAAAATATTATTTTTAGAGATGAGGATGCTCCAGTGGTTGAGGGCGCACTGATGCCAGAAACCATCAATGCATTGGATGATTGCAGTTATACGTTGCCTACTCCGTATGCGACAGTGAATGAAATGGCTGGTGCTGGTGTCACCGTTAACGATTGCAACTTGATTCAGGAAGTGACGTATGTTGATGATGACAGCACCGGTACTTTGAACGTTTGTTCCAAGGTGATTACGCGTACCTATACGATTTCAGACAGTTGTGGTAATACCTCCGAGGTTAGTCAGACCATTACGGTGGTTGATCAGACAGCTCCAGTTGTAGCGACAACCCTTTCCGATACAATACTATATTATATGGATGCAGCTTGCACGGTTCCTGATTTCCCGTCGATGGCGCTAACCGATTTTGATATTACGGATTGCAACGAGGTTCAGCTGACTGTGACAAATCAAGATACAACCAATGATGGCGCCGGTTGCGAATGGAGTTATGTCCGTGTTTACTCTTTCGTGGATGCGTGCGGGAACGGTCCCGTTGAACTGGAGCAGACAATTACGATTCGTGATACCGCCCGCCCCATAGTTTCCGATGTTTTGTCTGATACGACACTCTATTATTCTGGAAATGATTGTACATTGGCTGGCGTGCCCGTCTTGAGTCTTGAAGATTTCACCGTTGAAGATTGCAATTCTGTGGAAATGACTTACGAAGCGGATACGACGGGTGGCGGTGAAGGTTGTGCGTGGGCAATTACCCGTACTTATACTTTTACCGATGTCTGCCGCAATGCCCCGGTCTCCATCAGTCACGTTATCAATGTGATGGATACAACTTCCCCGGCTATCGAAGGTGCTTTGGCAGATGTTACTTTGTATAAAGATGAAACTTGCTCTTACACTTTGCCTGATACATTGGATATTGCGGGCTTGCAAAGCGCGGGCTTGGTCATTACCGATTGCAATTTGAGAATGGATACGATTGCAGTCAATCATTCTGATATAGAGACAATTGATAATTGCAATAGCAGATTGGTGCGTACATACGAGGTTTTTGACCTTTGTGGAAATTCATCAACCATTTCTCAAAATATATCTATTCAAGATACTACCCGTCCGGTGGTCGTTGATAATCTTTCTGATACCATATTATATTATGTAAATGCGGATTGCGATTATCCGACTTTACCCGAATTGCGTCTTTCTGATTTCGATGTGACGGATTGTAGTCCGGTCGTCAATATGGTGGTTTCACATCGGGATACAACGAATGGCGGCACGGGCTGCGAATGGAGTTACCTTCGTGTCTATACGTTTACGGACGATTGCGGTAATGCCCCTGTCATTATCGACCAAGTTATCACGATTAAGGATACGACTCGTCCTTCCGTAGTAGATAATTTGAATGATACAACCCTTTATTACGAAGGCAATGATTGTACATTGACCGACTATCCCGTCTTGACACTTTCCGACTTTTCTGTAGAAGATTGCAATGAAGTTGAAATGACGTATGTGGCTGATACGACGAGCGGTGGAAGCGGCTGCGCTTGGACGGTTACCCGTACTTATACTTTTACGGATATTTGTAATAATGCGTCTGTTTCTATTGATCAGATTATCAATGTGATGGATACAACACGTCCTGAAATTGTCAATGCACTCGCCGATACCACTATTTATCGTTTGGATGATTGCTCTTATCAACTGATTGATACATTGGATGTAAACGGATTGCAACTGTCAGGATTGGTTATTTCTGATTGCAATCTCCGTATGGATACGATTGGCATTTCTCATTCTGCAATAGAAGAAATTGACCATTGCGACAGCAGAATTGTACGTACATACGAAGTTTTTGACTTGTGTGGAAATTCAAATGTCGTTTCTCAGAACATTATTATTAGTGATACTTCTCGTCCCTATTTTGTAGAAGAAATTCCGACTCAGAATTTGACGGCTACAAATTGCGAGTTCATCATTCCTGATTTTACCGATACGGTGCTTCGTCGCACGATGGACAACTGCACTTCTGCTGAAAATATTTCAGTAACGCAACAAGTTCCTGCTGCCGGCACAATAGCTGAAACTTCGCAGGATGTTTTAGTGACGGTTTCCGACCTTTGCGGAAATACGAATACCATCAGCATTTCTGTTGTAGTGCCCGATACGCTCCGTATTGCCATTGCACAAAACGATACATCTCTTTGCGAAGGTGCAAGTGTCGTGCTTCCTACTGTCTATGAAGGTGGTGTCGCTCCTTATACCTTTGCTTGGAGTCCGCAAACTGGACTTGATCTTCCTGATGCAGATACGGTTACAGCAACTCCGTCCGCTGGCATTTACGAATACGTGGTGACACTCACAGATGCTAATGGTTGTGTCGCTTCCGATACGGTAACGGTGGAAGTGGATACGATTCCTTCCACTCCGGTTTTGGTGCCCACGCCTGATGTCGCTTGTCAAGGTGGACATAATGGAACCATTACTATTGAAAGTCCTGTTGGCACAGGTTATAGTTACTCTCTTAATGGTGCTGCTTTCCAAGATACGACAACAGTTTATGACGGATTGTCCGATGGTCAATATATTGTTGAAGTGCTTTCTGCTTCAGCAGCTTCTTGTACAAGTCGTGATACAGTCGTCATCGAACGTTCTCCGGAAATTCCTTCTGTTGTGATTGATACGATTACAACTCTGCTTTGCCCGAATCAAGGCAGTCAGGATTTGACGGCTCGCATTCTCGGTGGCTTGGCTCCGTTTACTGTTACTTGGAGTGATAATGTAATTGTATCGCCTACGGATAGTTTGGCCAGTAGAATCGCTATTGAGGCGGCTGCTTGTGATACAGCTTATTCGGTGACAATTACCATTACGGATGCAAATAATTGTCAAACGGATAATACGTATACATTCAACGTGAATGACACGACGGCTC
>DCHI01000034.1 GCA_002314795.1 Bacteroidales bacterium UBA1756
GTTCGAGTCTCGTTTTCCGCTCTCTTTTTACGAAACGTCCAGTCCTACGATTGGACGTTTTTGTTTTATATGCTTGAATATCAAGGAACTAATTCTTGGTCGTTCTCCACCCATTCCTTCTTTTTTTCGATAAACCGTTCAAAATTTCGTTCAAGGTGCTTTTGTAAGCGGTAATTTTTTGCCATTTTTTTCCCGATTTGGAATCGCTTTTTCAAAATCATATTGCATTAGAAAAATTAAATCAAGGGGGTCATATAGAGTGGCAAATAGAGGATGTCTTCTTCTATTTTAAGATCTGCGGGGTGAAGCACAATGGGCTGGGTGAGATATTCACCAAATTTATTCAAACATTTGCGAATCGACGACAGCGTATATCTTTGTGACGATTTCACTTCAATGGGCGTGATGTTGTGTCGGGCAGTGAGTTTTGATTTTGCTGTTAGAAAATCAATTTCCATACGTTCCGACATATCATCACGGTTAGAGTTCGTATAGAAATAAAGTTTGTGTCCACTTGCTGTAAGCATTTGTGAGACAATATTTTCCACCAGCATTCCTTCGTTCACCTCCAATTTGTTCAAAATAAGTTTCTGATATAGCGAAACAGGAGTGCGCCCCTCTTCGTCAAAAGCGTGACTGATGAGCAGTCCCGTATCTGCCATATAGCACTTCAGCGTATTACGTTCCATATTGAGACGCAATCCGATGTTGGGAGCAGTGCAATTATAGGCAATATTGACAACCCGCGCATCGGAAAGCCAGAAAAAGGCATCGTCATAATCACGATAAGCAGCGCCTTTTTCCAACGAAGAAAGACGGAATTTCTTTTCGTGTTTCTGCAATTGGGACGGAATTTCCTCAAAGATGCTTTTAACTTTATGTTCCAATCCGGCAGCATATTTTGAAATGTCATTGGAATAAACCTGCAGAATGTTTCTCTTGACGGTATCCACAGCATCAAAATCTTTGGTTTCCACAAATTTTTGAATGGCTTGCGGCATCCCTCCAACAATCATATAGGTGCGAAAAAACTCCATTGCTTTCCGATGAATGGCACCCAATGGTTTCCGCTGCTCAAAACATTGACGGATATACGGCATCAGCAATTCATTGCCTGTAGCCCAAAGAAATTCTTCAAAATCCATCGGGTACATTTGCAAAGAAATCTCTTCGGACGGGATAACAATACCCCGTACATTTTTTTTGATGCTAAGTAGGGACCCCGTTTCTATATAATCGAACCGGCCGTCTTTGACTAAGTATTTTATGGCAGCACGTGCCCGTGGACAAAGTTGTACTTCATCAAAAATGATTACCGAATGACGAGGTATAAGCCGGGTGGCATAATGTATCTGAAGATTCAGAAATAACGTGTCCAAATCGGTGAGCAGCGAGTCAAACCATTCAAAAACCACTTTGTCCGCCTGATTAAAGTCAATTATCAGGTAGGACTCGTATTCATTGCGAGCAAATTCTTCTACGATATAACTTTTTCCAATTCTACGAGCACCTTCTATCAAAACAGCGACCTCCCCATTCTGCTCATTTTTCCACTGCAACAATTGATTGTAGATTTTTCTTTTCATAAAATACATCTTTTCAAGATTATTAAGTTTGCAAAAATACATCTTTTCAAGATTTTCTATGCATCTATGTAGTAACAGGAAAGTGGACATTACTGTTTTTTAATTTTTTCATTTTTAGAAAAAGGGGAAAGTGCAAACTATGCTTCCAAAAAAATCGTACTTTTGCCCTCGTATTTTCAAAAAGAGAAAAATATAATTAACCATTTATGAAAAAGTCCTTTACTTTGGTTTTTGCCACCTTGTTTTTGTTGTGTGGCCATTTTTTCACTTTCGCGCAAACGCCTTCCACCTTCGCCATCCCCAATGGCAGTTTTGAAAATTGGACCAGTCACTCCGGCTATAGCGTCACCGTGGTTTTCTTCCCTGTTACCGTCTATGACTCCTACAGTACGCCGACGCAATGGGACTACCTCACCTACCCCATCAATGAGTCGGTGAGCGGCGTTACCATCAACACCCAACTGCCGCTGTTGCGTATTTCCCGCGAAACTTCGAATGTCCCGTTGGGCTCCTCTGCTTTGAAACTCCAATCGTTTATGCTCTCCGACATCCTTTCCTCCACGTTCTATGATTTGGCGGAATCATCTATTGATGAGTCTCTTACGACTACCGTTTTTCCCACTATTCTTTCCACGGGTGTCATCAATTTGGATAATTTCTTGCCGCTGATGGATAGCTTGGTCGGGAGTATGAGCGATATGGGCCAACTTATGCAGTTGCTACAGGGCAAGGATATGAACAATTACGTAAATGGTGGAATTGCCTTGAACGGTTTTGTGCCTTCACAGATTACCGGCAGTTACAAATACACATCGGCGGTAGGTGGTGACAACGGCGCAGTGCTTCTTATCGGCACGAAATACAACACGAACACGCTCCGCCGTGAAGTGGTAGGTGGCGGCTTCGTTTCACTTACCGACGTAAGTAGCTACACCTCTTTTTCCGCCGACTATGTCTCTCTGAATGAAATCGACCCCAGTTATAGTTATACCGAAGCCGACTCACTCATCATTATGCTGATTTCTTCGGCCAATGGCGACCGTCAGCAGGGTTCCTCACTCTACCTTGACGCACTCTCACTCGTTCATATTGACCACACCGTCGATACGTGCAGCGCCATTTTCAATTTGGCTCTCACCGCCGTTGATACCACCTCAGCTCAACTCTCGTGGCAGAATGACGGCGCGCCCGACCATTTCGAAATAGAATATTGGAATGAGGACTTTTCGTCCGTCAACTCACTCACTACAACAACCAACTACGTCACTCTCAGTAATTTGCTTCCCGATACACAGTATGAATTTTATGTACGCTGCGCCTGTAGCAGCACCCTTTTCGGTGAATGGAGCCATATCGTCTTCCGCACCGATTCCGTGCCGTCTGTCGATCCGCCCGCCGACACGTGCAGCGCCGTCTTCAATCTGACACTCACTGCCGTTGATACAACCTCCGCCCAATTTTCGTGGCAGTTTGATGGTACGCCCGACCATTTTGAAATCGAGTATGGTCCGGAAGGATTTACGTTAGGCACAGGCACTGTTCTTACTTCAACGGACAACAATGTTACTGTCAGCGATTTAGTTCCTGATACGCCATACGAGATTTATGTCCGTTGCGCCTGTTCCGACGAACTTTTCGGTGAATGGAGTCATCTCGTCTTCCGCACCGATTCCGTACCCACTCCCATCGTCGGAATCGTCGATTTTGACAGCAGCATTTCGCTCTACCCGAACCCGTCCGAAGGGAACTTCTGGGTGATTTGCAAGCAACAACTTCCCACTCAGATTGAACTTTACAGCATCGAAGGAAAGCGTCTTATGACAATGAAACCGACGTCTTCGACGACGCAGATTCAGCTTCCGAATGCGGGCGTTTTCATTATGAAATTAGAATTTCCGAGCGGGAATATTTATAGAAAGGTGATTGGCAAATAGTTGTTTGGTATGATGAAAATGCGTTTCCCGTTTTTTCTACTGTTGGTATTCATTTGTCTTTCGGTCTCGGCACAGCACCTTACACGAAAGAATTACCAAAGGAAGATTTCCCAAAATATGGGGCTTATATATCTCTCTGACTCGGTTTATTACGATCGAAATGCAATCACCAATCTTGACTGGATGGAATATCAGTACTGGCTGGAGAGAATTTACGGGAAAGAGTCTCCTGAATTCAACGCTTCCTTGCCCGACACAGAGATTATTCGGCAGCAGATGTCATTTGTGGAGCCGATTGTCTATCTAAGGAGTCCGGCATACCTCAAACTTCCGGTTTTGGGGGTGAGTTCTGAGCAGGCGCGCGCATACTGCCGTTGGCGAACCGACCGCCTTGCAGAGTCTATCTTGGTGAATATGAAGCTGTTGGAGTGGGATTCCCAACAGACGCCCGAAAATTATTTCAGTATTGAAAAATATGAGAATCCGGACTCCTTGCGTTTCCTCATTTTCTCGCTGCCGTCGGAAACTGCTGAAACGCTATACGGATTCCGCTGCGTGGGTCAATGGCGCTGATTGGTGAGGCACGGCAACCGCACGAAAGTCGT
>DCHI01000063.1:0-202 GCA_002314795.1 Bacteroidales bacterium UBA1756
CCCATTGTCGCGGTACCGAGCAAATACCCATTTCCATCGTACACATTAATGTAATCTACCATCTTTCCGCCCTTGTCGCTAACCCATTGCCGTTCTCCTGTGATAATATTAAAATTCCACTCGTCAATCTTTCTCCCGTCCGGGTCCACTAACCGCACCGGATTGTTGGCACAATAGGTGTACGGACTCACTCCGGGGTACT
>DCHI01000063.1:258-10982 GCA_002314795.1 Bacteroidales bacterium UBA1756
GTAGAGCCGCGCCCCGAAGTAGTGATAGCCCGTTTCTTCGTCCTTTTCTTTCCCTGTGAATGTGTAGCGCGCGTGGTACTGCTGTGATGCTCTCTGGTCAACCAGGTCTTCACCGTAGGGCAAATAATAAAGATGCTGAATGGGACGCCCTACCGTGTCGGTAATCCAGGAGGCACTGCCCAAATGGTCGCTATGCTGCCAATAGATTTCTCCTTCAGGGAAATTTATGCGTTGTGGACTTGAAACAGCCTGGTTGCTATAGTGCAGGTCGTAGCTGTACAAATTAATAAGCAAATCGGGAGCGGCAGTAAAGTCCGCCTTATTGCTCAGGCAACTTCCTACAGACTGAATATGCTTTTCATTTTTAATACTTTTGGTATTGACCTCCGTAGGAAGCGTGGTCAGCAGAATGGAACTCAGCAAAGAATCCGTACTGAAATCTGCATTCGGATTGATGGTAGAAGCGACTCTAATAAGATTTCCTCCTCCAATTTTGCTTGCAACCCGTTCGGTTTCAATGAAATAGTGCTTCGTATAGCCCGCATCGGTCGCTACCAAATAGGGCGATGTGTAAAGCACGGGATTCGCCAACAAACACTGTTCCCGTTGAACGCCATTGACTGTTTGTGTGGTAACCTGCCCACTCAGTTTGAGCGTGCGTTCTCCGGACGCATCGTACTGGTAGAAAGTGCCGCACGAAGGATCTTTGGTCCCTTGCAAACGGTTTTCTTCGTCCCAGCAGTGGTAACGGGTTTGGAACGCTGCCTTTGTATCAGTGGAAATGTTGGTCGTGCCACGTGTCGTCGAGGTTTTGGTGGAGGTGTTTGTTTTGCCGGTCGTTTTGCCGCCTGTCGAGGTAGTGCTCCTTCCGCCCGCCGTAGTGGTGGTGGGATTGGAAATGACTGGAGCCGGAGTGGGTGTGGTGCTGTTGACAGGCCATTTATAGGTAAGCAGGTTCCCGTTTGCATCCCACGTGAAACTCTCGCTCCCGAAATTTTTCAAGGTGTTGGGCTGTCCCGTATAGTAGGTGTAGTCACTGCTATAGCTAATGTTCTTTGCCGAGCCACCCTGTTCGCCGACGGCGTTCACACTTTTATGGTGAATACGGCCATTGTTCAGGTAGGACATTGCAACAGAGAAATTGTTGGTGTTCTGGTTGGCAAAAACATTTCCGGTGGCGGCGGTCAACCGATAGAGGGAGTCGTAGGTGTAGTTTGCTTCGTAAGGGCCTCCAAGATTGCCGAGCGAATTGGCATTGTTCTTGATCTTAGTGATATTCCCTGCGAAATCGTAGGAATAGACAATATCTTGGAGTATGGAATTGCCAAAACCTTGCCGTTTAAGACTGCACAAACGTTGCATCACATCGTAGCCATAATAGGTGATGACACCGTTTCCGTCGTGTTGTAAACTTTTCAGCTCATACGCATTGTAACAGATTTCCTGAATGTATGAAAAAGTCTGGTTATCTTTCCTTCCGTCCATACTTTTGAGCAGTCCGCCAAGGTTGTAATGATAGCTCACTACCTCTCCATCGGGGTAGGTGATGCTCTGTACACGGTTCCAGCTGTCGTACTCGAAGTTCATAATAAAGGTATAGGGCTCTGCCATTGTGCAAGAAGGTGAATTTAGAATATGGTCAGACATAGTGTGATATGAGGGCACAAAAGTACGAACATTTTGCACGACTTCACCCATCTTTCCATAATAAAAAACCTGATAGCCGGAAGCGTCCTCCTGGAAGGCGATTCTGCCGGCACGATTGGCTACAGCGCCCGGTTCTCCGTAAACGTAATGAACGTTGTTGGCAGGATATTCCGGATAGATGATGGAATCCAACCGGTTGAACGTATAGACGTAGCGAATACTCGTATCGGCGTTATGCAGTTTCTGTGTGGTGTGAGACAGCACGTTGCCGGCAGGGTCGTAGGTGAACGTGTCGATACCGGCGTCAGGATGGCGCCGCGAAATGCGCTGTCCCACCAAATCGTACTTGTAGAAGGTCGCAAATCCGTTGGGGTCGGTGGACTTGAGTAGCTCGCCCAATGGACTGTATGAAAATTTTGTCGTTATTCCCATCGGAGCATAAACGGCAATCTGCTGCTGGCGGGAACCGGTAAGCACCTTGCTGGTGTTGCCGTTGCCATCTGTGGTCTGCGTAAGAAAATAGAGTTCGTTATCGTGCGACATAAAGCCGAATGAAGAGCTGGTTGTTGAACTGTCGGGAAGGTGAGTGGAAACCTGACGGTCGAGCACGTCGTATGCCATTGTGGTTCTGCCGTTATGGTATGGGGTCAAATCGCAGACTGTATCGTGTGATGTATTAGTAAACGGCAGCTCCGTACTGATGGCGCGTCCGAAACAGTCGTATTGAACCAATCCGCTGACGATAAACTGTTGCGAATTGCCAATTTCGGCATCCTTCTTGGTCTGGAGAACTCGTCCCCACTGATCGCTGATGGTAATGGTGCGGATGGGATCGTCAGGATGTTGGCAGTCATAATGTTCCGTGGCGGCGTATGAGATGGCGCGACGCGAGGCAGCGTTGTTGAAATTCGGATAATATTTCATAGCGATGGTATAGGCATCGTCGCCATTGTCCAACTCGTTTGGCCCAACTATCGTGGTCGTTCTCCCGTACTGGTCATACTTGTAGAGCATACTGTTCCCGTTCAAATCGGTTGTAGAGAGTGGAAGACCAAAACGATAATCGTAGGTGGCGCTTGACTGATAGCCGAAAGTGTCGGTTGTCAGGACAGGGTACGTATGAACGACATTGTCATACTGATAACGGTACCGCATTCTCTGATTGCGATGGTTTTCGGGCAATGTGTATGTGACAACATTTCCGTACTGGTCATATTCCATATCGTATGACGCCCCGTGTTCATTCGTATTCCAACGTTTTATATCGATATGCGAAGGATGTCCGTTTTCATTATAGGCGCACCCTCTTGACCGCAGCACCTGTCCGTTCTTGTCCTGTATGGTAATGTCTTGGACGAGTGAAATCTGATTGCGCGTGCGTCCGTGGCAGTATCTGATTTCCGCTTTGAAATATTCGTCGTTGCGGGCGGAGTCCCCCCAGTTGATATATTCAATCACGTTGTGCTTCGTGTCGTACTTGCGTTGTATCATCGTAACGATTTGAGGCGTGGACTCGTGTTCATAGTACCGGGTAATGTCAGCTTCCATAGATGTATATACCATAGCGGGGCAATCGTTTTCTCCGACCGTTTCTCCGTTTTCCCAATCCATAACTTGTGTGTCATAGATTTTCTCGATGTACAGATGCCCGTTTGACAAGTCGCCGCCATATACGCTCTCGTTCATTTTTCTGCCACGCTTATGAAAATCGTGATTGTAAAAACCCTGTACGGTGTGGCGATAGACAGGCTCTCCGGCTACTTGCGTGTTATGTTGCTTTGTAATGACGGTGTCGTAGCCGTAAGCCAACCGTTCATACCGGCAATAGTGTGGATTCCTGTATTCGAATGTGGTCTTGGATTTCGGATAGACCTGTTCAAAGGTATCGGCACCGACTTCGGTGGAAGTGAGGTCCCACTGCCGTTGCGGTTGTTCGTAGCAGGGTACTGAAAGTTCATAGTCCATAGTGAAATACCCGCCGCTGAAATTGGTGACTTTTTTCAAAAGATTGGTTTTGCCGGCATTATTGTATCGAACCGTCATTGAAGACTCACCGTATGAGGAGACGATGTCGGGATAGCCGTCACCGTTAATGTCGATCAGTTGATCGTTATCTTTTGAAAAAGACCTGCTCACCGGAACCGATTGCACCCCGAATGTAAGTTTGAACATTTCTCCAAATGTAAAACCTGCCGTAACACCAAGGTTAATGGACTCAGTATAAGAATTGCCCGCGTTGATTATATTGTGCGCAAGCATATCGCAGCTATTCAAAAATCCGGTACCGGAATTATATTGAACACAAAGTTCCGAATTGCTGATTGAAACTTTGTCCGGCAGTCCGTCTCCGTTCATATCCATCAGAACGTTGTTGGCACTATTGGTTCCAACCGTGACGCCACATCCACCACTGATACTCGCCTGAGCGAAATCGAAAGCTTGCGAATAATGGTCCGATTCTGGAGTGCCGGCTCCCACCCCAAAGTTGCTTCCTACATTTATGCTTTGTCCTGTCCTGACAAAAAAATCATTGTCCCAGCTCTCATTTGAGGTAAAACCGTAACCGATGTTCAGGGCAACATTTCCACCAGCCGTGACCTGGTCCGGCAGACCGTCTCCATTCATATCGTTGTACGCAAATCCGGTTTCGTCAATTCCATCACCGAGATTTGCACTCACGCTACCGCTACCTTTGTATTCAATATTTGCTTTTTGGGGGGAGCTACCGAGTTTTCTGACTGGTGTCAGCGAACTTGCCCCGAAATTATTTCCGGAGAGTTCGGTTTCTGTTTCACAAATTCCGAAATTACCGGAATAGACCTGTGCGCCGATTCCTCCCCACGGCATCGTGTATTGTCTTTTTGTTTCCGTCAGGAAATCCGGATAACGGTCGCCATTCAAATCCATATAGTCGGAAATGATACGATTGCTGCCCCGTGTTCTTGAAGAACTCAGTGAAACTTGATCTTGCTGATCGTTGGAAATGGGTACGCACAAGCCCGATGTTCCTGTTCTGGAACTGGAAATGTTCCGTTTCCAGATTGTCCTTACCGGTTCGCCGTCCGTACTCACCGGAATGGAACTCTGGTATTCGACAATTTCAGGAAAATCCCCGTTTTCATTGCTAACATTCATAATGATCATACGGGTATTCGCCATTACTTTTTTTGAAAAATAGGCGACATTTCCGTAGCTCATATAGGCATCATATTGCGGATATGCCGTTACCTGCACCCAACTGGTACTGTCGGCTAACGGATTGTACAAATTCGCGCTCTCAAACACATCAGCCAGATACGATTCTTCAACCAACCTGCTCGTATCTATGTCTATGCTGTCTATTTGGCTCGGGAATAGCATTGCTTTGGGCAAAGCCAACCGATTCAAATCAATGACACGATTCTCGGTGCGGACGACATTGTTGTTGTAGCCGAACCGTCCCCAGCCGCGATACACATCTCCGAACATAGTGTGATAAAAGTCATAGATTGTTTTAGCACAAGTCGAATTGCTTAAACAGGGCGAATCAGGTAGAATGGAAAATATTTGTGAAGAGTCGATTTCGTATTGAAGCGGCAGATTATATTCAAGCGTATCAGCCGAAACACCAAATATACTGGCGAAACGTATGGTTGGGGAGAAGGTAAGAGCCCCCCAATTGGGGTATTGGCCGGACTGTTTGGGGACGGCAACAATTTTGATATACGTTCCGGAATCAATCAAAGCATTGCCTTCCATAGTATATGTAAAATTCGTTCCGGAAGCAATGTTTATGGTGTCGTTGATAGCAGAATCCGAACTTAGTATGCGAATCTGGGCCGGTGCCGTCAATGAATCCGCACGAATGACACCGCTAATAATGACCTCACCATTCTTTGGCGCGATAAAGTAGCTTTGTCCCGTTAAAAGAAAATCCCGTTCCGAATGATATGTCAACTTGTCAAGTCCATATACATCCTGAACAGGTTGCATATCAACGTACTGGATTTCCTGCAACCAATCCACTTTGTCAAAAGAGTGGTTTTCAATGGAGTACAAGTCAAAAAATAACATATCGCCTTTGATTACATTGCACGTGGCCGTGTCCGTATGAATCAACGTGTCATTCTCATCAATAGTTCCTCTAAGAATGATGTTGTCACTGTATGAACTCAGTAGTTGAATGTGCGCCGCATCGGTCGGAGGGTTGACAACGTTAGCGTTGTAAGCTATTTTGTGACTGTGCTGTGCCGAATAGATGATGCCGTCCACGTAACGCGCCTGCTGCCGACTCTCCGAAGCGTCCGGCAGCAGCCTGATCCGTGAAGCTACTTTCACTGTGCCGTCCATCGGAGCAATCCATACACGTACCGCATCAATGTCCGGATCCGGGCTCTCCTGACCGCAGGATGGGGAATGGATTATTGGAATAGTTTGGCAAATCGTTCTATTATTTAATAGCCTATATTGAACATCTCCAATGTAAAATATTGAATCTACATTCTGATTGAAATAATTATTCCCATCATAGATAATATGCTGCCAAGGAGTCCAATCACTCAGGGGCAGTTTCACTGTATCGTATTTTGTTGAATCTTCTGCATTGGGACAAATCTGATAGATGACAGATTCATCGCGCTTATGCACGTACCAGCAGTCACCTATTCTGAAAGTCGTGTCCCTCGTCGCATTAAGAATTGAGTATCCCCACAGACGAGGGCCGTTTATACCAGGAGGATAGTCAAAAGTATCCGTTTTCCATACGGTGTCCGCATCGCTACATTCCAAGAATTCATCCACTTCGCCATCATAGAAGAAAGTGTCGCAGACATTGTCTGAAAAGACGATGGCGTAGTTCGGCGTACTGCCTGGTGCAATCGGAACAGTCAGACTATTCGCCGATGAAAAACAAACAGTCCCATCCGTCCTAAGGCAATTGAAGTAGGGTCCGTTCTTTGTCACAAGGTCAGGTCGCCCGTCGCCATTGATATCGGCAAAATAGTTGGTCGTGGTAGATGTGGTAACAGGAAGAGCACCGGAAACCGAAGCAACTGCAACAGATGCCTGCAAACCAAAATCGATGTTGTTGCTGGTCTCTAACAAGAAATCAGATATTCCATTGAGAATCTGCTCAC
Organism: Bacteroidales bacterium UBA1756; assembly: GCA_002314795.1. GTDB lineage: Bacteria > Bacteroidota > Bacteroidia > Bacteroidales > WCHB1-69 > UBA1756. Next base: position 7,020 of record DCHI01000063.1, read on the forward strand.
CTGCAAAATGGAAATGCCGCTCATCATCCCGAATCTGTTTCCGATAATAGACATCCCCATTTTTCTTGTACACTTTGTCGGCAAGTCCATCCCCATCCAAATCAATCATAGTCAGCAATCCGTTGCTTTCGGAACGGTTGTAGTCAAAATTTCCGCCAACGCTACAGGTCGTTCCAGCCACTATTGGATCAAAGCCGATAGCAAAAGTACCGCCCAGACTCCAGCTTCTGCCTTGGGTGGCTCCGAGTGCTGTAGCGTGGTAAGTTTCCGTCTGAAAGTGGGAGGTTATGCCTGTGCTATCAAGGGATTGCACAATAGTATCTGAAAACATACTGTCTGCTTCAGGATAGTCGAAATAGTCGAAATCATAGTGCATTATGTTGTACTTCTCATCAGCAATCAGACTGTCGCACTTGCTATGCGTCAGACAGATGCCCTCGTCGGGACACCATTCGTAAGGCACGTATGGGTGGATCGAATCAGGAACGGCAGTTAGGGTATCCATAATATGGTAGTATGCCGAAGAATCAAATGTATGTATCAGCCCACCCCCTCCTCGTATCAATCCTTGTACTCCATCTGCTTGCGATTCTGATTCTGGCTCTTCAAAACGGACAAGGTGTGCCAGTCTCGTTTTATAGTTGCTTTCCCTTGTGTTGTCCGTAACAAAGAAAAAAGTGCGGATTTTTGTCGTGTCATAGTAAACCTGCGCATTGCAAAGTACGGCGGCCGTCACCTCTTTGAATCCGTTGCGACAATTGACAATCTCATCTGTTCTGGAATCAGTTCTATTGAAATAAACATTATACTTGCCCTCAGAATAGGAAGTCCCGTTCCAGTAGCCCGTGTAATTAATGCGATACAAATAGAGTTGTTTTCCGTCATTTCCTCCATCCCCATAATCGGAGACGACATTATAATAGTATTTCACCATATTCCCATCAGGGTCAACCGTGGCGCCCAAAGCCCACCGGGCGATGCCATTATCTCCTCCCAGTCTCAAAGACTGATTCGTGCTGCCCCCCGGATAGGCTCCATAGTAGGAGACTACTCCGTTGCGGTCAAAGACTTCCCACCAGTAGGTTGTTGGATCGTCTCCGTGTCTGACAATACTGTCGTGGGCTTCGCCCGCGCGCGCATAAAATTGGACATTGCCATTTTGTCTGGCAGTCTGCCCTGCAAGATTGGTTCGGTGAGGCATCTTGCGCACTGCACCGCCAGCCGTCATCGTCACCAACTGCTCTCCACCGTAAACATATACTTCACTTTCCCAATTCCTTTCGTACCTCGGCACTCCCCAGCGAGTCTCCACCGTAATGGACGGCACGGAAAGGTCCCAGCCCACGCCGAGCCATCCGTTTCCACCGCCGCTGTTGTAGGTAAGGGCAAGATTGGGTTGCATTCCTTGCCGGCCGGCAGGAATTTCCAACTGGTAGCTCACGTTGGCAGAACCGTTGTTGTTGGCCGTAGGCGCTTGTATGTATTGAAGCCCCTGCACGGGATCGGCCGCCTTGAGTTCCTTGAGACTGGTCGGGGTAAAGGCCGCTGTTTCCGGCATTTCGGGTGTCTTGATGATGGCATTCACAAAATCCGTGAAGTGATTCACCTTGGAATATACCAGTCCGTTTGCTACACTTACGGAATCCTTCTCAATGGAAAGCCAACGTCCATAGCGTACATCGTAGTAGTAGGTAACAATGTCTTCAGGAGAATACCCGACAGGAATCAACGTGGAGTCGTACGGGAGCACGATGGAGATGTCCTCGTTGAAAACCATTCCGTCGGGCAGCATCCGGTAACCCATCGCGTCGCTGGTTACGTTCACCATTCCCTGGTCAAGCGGGGGAAGGGTGTGGTCCGTTAGCTCGCAAACCGATAGTTCTTCCGCTTTTCTGCGGCTTCCCTCTTCACCATAGAGTTGTACTTTCCCAACCGTATAGTGGAAGGCCGGTGTGAGTGGGGCGGGAACCGTGGCATCATTGATGGCATTGACCGTGTCGTTGGAAATAACGGGAACGGATGGGACAACAACTTTACACGGAACCGATGTGTTCGCCCGTTTACTGAAATCATATTTGCTTGCATACGAATAGGATTCGCCGGACGACTTGGAAGCGGGCTCGAAAGTGGCAATGCCAATAATGATGGCAGCCAATGCCATTGGCAGATAGTACCAGTAAAAGTTCTTCATAATGACCTATTTTAATTTGTAAATAGTGTTATATCAAATGATTAAAATCATTTTACTGACGGACAATGCGCGTAGAGTATCGCTCAATGTCTGACGATAGTTCAATGAGATATTGCCCTTTTGTTGGAAGCGTGACGCTTGTGATGTGCGAAAAGGCGCTCCCCCTATTGACGGATTTCACAAGACGTCCGTCCTCTGCATAGACAGCGATTCTGAGCGGCGTACTTTTCTCAAACCTTGCCTCTACAAAGAACTGTTCTCTGCACGGATTCGGATAGATTAGGTACTCTCCAACGGTTTGTGCGGCATTGTCTGTGCTATCTGTTGAGGCGTCTGCTTCGACGGTAAAACTGCGTTCGCTGAATGCACCGCACTCGGCGACGGCCAATGTGGCAAAACAGAACCTGTCGATTCCGTTATAATCCGTATCCCAGTACAAGTCATTGAAAATCAGAACACTGTCTATCGTATCTATTTTAGTGGGCAGATATATTTCACGGTAGAGGTCCGCATATTGTCCGGAGCCGCTTCTGTCAAGCATAAGCACATAATTGTTCAAATCGCCTTCCCAGCCGTTAGCGTTCACCTGTATGAAACTTGGAAAGAACGACACGCTGTCTCCTGTCGCACGGACAAGGGCATCTCCGTAACGAGGCAGTGTCACCCCTTCGTCCAAATACAGGTCGGTAACATAACGAAAGGCGCTGCTGTCTGTTCCGATAACAATGTAGTCACCTTCAGCCAGGTGCGCAGTATTGAGAGCATTCGTTTCGGCAAGTGAATTGAAACCGACAATCATCTGTTTGTCAGCGAAATAGCTTTGCTTTTGGTAAAGTCCGAAATAATCATCGCGGCCAAGACCTGAAATGAAGGCGGCATAGTTTGACATTGAATCGTATGGCCATACGATATCCCCGTATGAATCAATGAAATCGGTTTGAAGCAGAGTGACACCGTACTTTACGGTGAGATACGTGTTCCACATCGCGACTTCCGTTTCAGAGTATTCCGAACAGGGAATGACAACAAATTCCGCAATCTTGCCGACAAAAAAATTGCGGTCGTTCGCCGCCACCACTCCATTGCAGGAGATTGTGTCTTCGGAATCCCGCCAATTAACAGACAGACTGTTGACCATCGCAATGGGAGTATTGGTTGTGCAATATCTAATTGCTGTATTTTTTCCATAAATGAACTGTGTCGTCAATGCCGGATGATTGTTACTGTCAACATCGAATTTCCACAAAGGCATATCAACCATCCAAGCAGGAATACTGTCATTGGAACCATTGCTAATACTGTCCGTTACATTTGTTTCCGCTACGCTATCCTGTTGAATCATATAATTCAAGGCTGCTGTATCTATCTCATATACAATGAATACATTGTATCTTTTCTGTTTAATCTCCAATGATGGTATATGGAATGCTGTTCCATCAGAGAAATAAAAACTCGGATTGAAATTAAGATAGGAATCCGGATTCATTGCGGTGTCCGAAAGAAATGGAACAACGACCTCATTTCCGGAAATATCACGCCACGACATTGCGTTATTTTCGCAACTATCGGCTCGCAACCATAGAATCGGGTGCTCTATCTGAGCCCTTACGGAAATAATGAAAACAAATGAAATCAGGATGAAGAAGGAGGTTTTTTTCATAAATAAAATTTTTGCGAGGCAATATTATCTTAATACTTTCAAAAAGTCAAGTTTTTTTTATAAAAAATGGCATATTTTTGATTATTTTTTTGCAAAAAACTCCAACTTATTG